>CAXBPL010000008.1:0-63828 GCA_963977615.1 uncultured Polaribacter sp.
TATAAATAATGTATATTTGAAAACCTAAATTGGTTAACCAATTATATTATTATGAAAAATTTACTCTTTATACTTTCGTTTATTCTTTTCATTTCTCAATCTGTAATTGCTCAAACTTTGTTATCAGCAGATGGCACAACAGATACATACACATTAATAAATTCGGTTTTGGCAAACCCCAATAGAGATGTTGTAGAAGTTCCAGATTGTAACCATAATGATTTTGGAAAACACATTACGCAAGATTTTGATAACGAATTAAACAAAAATGTTTTCTTATTTCATATTCATGTAGCTCCAGATAATGATCGATGTAAAGCAGGAGTAAATGACAGACAGCGAAATGAGATTAAAACCTATGGAGATTCTCCAGAAAATTTAATTGCTAGAAATGGGGAAACTGTTCAATATAAATGGAAATTTAGAATTTCTGACACTTTTAAACCAAGTACTAGTTTTACGCATATTCATCAAATAAAATCTGTGGAAGGTCCTTATGCCTCTATTCCAATGATTTCTTTTACGTTGAGAAAATCAAATCCAGACAGGTTAGAGTTAAGATATACTGCAACTACAAACCAAGAAACGATTGCCACTGCAAATTTAGATTTGTTTAGAGGAAATTGGGTTTCAGTTACAGAAACCATTAAATTTAGTAATAATGGAAGCTATGCTTTAGAAATTAAAAATATTGCTACCAATCAAATTATTTTAAATTACAATGCAACCAATAAAGATATGTGGCAAGATGGAGCTGATTTTGCGCGTCCAAAATGGGGTATTTACAGAAGTTTAAATAACAAGCAAGATTTGCAAGATGAAATTGTAAAATTTGCAGATTTTAGTATTGAAGAAAATCCGAAAACACTTTCAGTAGGCATAAATATTGATGTTTTAAAAGCAAAAGCAGAAAATATTTTGTTGTATCCAAATCCTTCTTCTAACGAAGTGGAATTTAAAAATGCCAATTCAGATAATTATGATACTATTGAAATGTATGATTATGCTGGTCGTAAAATGTCAATTGATAAAAAACTAAATAATGATAAATTAGACGTTTCTGGTTTTTCTAAAGGATTATATTTTATCGTTTTTAAGAAAGATACAATTACTGCTAAAGTTTTAAAATGTTATGTGAAATAGAGATTTAGGCAATTTTATTTCTTTAACTTTTCATTAAAAGATTTGTTTTCTGCCAAGATTTTTTTCTGTGAATAACCTCTAATTAAAAATGAAATTCCACCTGTTAGTAGTATCGCTCCAAATAAAGCAGATAAAAGAAAAAATATTAAAAATCCAGCTATTGCTAAAAAAGCCCCGTAATTAATATTTTTTGAAGGATTTAAAGATCCATTCTGACTTCTTGAAGTTCCAGTTGCGTCTAGTTTAAGTTTTAATTTTCTATCAGCTTCTTTTTCGTCTATTATAAAAAATTCACAGTTATTTTCAAATACGGGTTTTTCGTTAGTTAAATTACATATAAGTCCGACTTTTAAGTCAACTTTTCTATTTGTACAAATTTTACAAAAATTCAATCTTTCTTCTAATGTCATATTTTAACTTGTAGTTATAATTAATCTTTTTCTGCTATTTTTAACCAATAAAACTATCAATAACTTTCATCACTTCTAAACCTTCTTTTACAGTACAAGGATTTTTAGTTTTCTTTAAAAAGTAATTTACAGTAGCTTCTATCATGGGTTGTTGAATGTTTTTAGGGTTTGTAAAATTAAAAACCTCATTCTTTTCATCCGAAGATAAGAATACTTTTTCGCCATAAAAAGAAAACGTAATTGTGCCTTTTGTTCCGTAAATTTTGCATTCGTCTTTGGTTTCTCTTTTGTTGGCGTTAAAATTCCAAATACCTCTAAATTGAACGCCGTTTTTAAAATTGATAATTCCGTTTACAAGATCATCAACCTTATTATTTTTTGAGGAATGAGAAAAACCTGTTGAGTTTTCAATTTCGCCAAAATAATAATACATTAAATCTATTTGATGAGGTGCAATGTCATTAAAATAACCACCACCAGAAATTGCTGGTTTTAAACGCCAATAATCTTCAGTTTTGGTAATGATATCATTTTCATTCGATTGTAAAATTTGAATATCAGCAAACATAATATCACCAATAATATTTAAATCAATAAGTTCTTTTACTTTTAAAAATGGAAGTAGTTTTCTTCTATAATGTGCAACAACAATTGTATCGTTTTCTGTTACAATTTTATTTAGTTCTTCAGCTTCTGTTGCATTTAAAGTCATTGGTTTTTCAAGATAGATGCGCTTTTTTGCAGCCAAACATTTTTTAGCAATTTCTAAATGTGTAGAAGGTGGAGTTGCAATATATACTGCATTTATTTCTTTGTTTGCTAATAAATCATCAATTGAATCATACCAAAAAGACACATGATGTCTTTCTGCAAAATCTTTTGCTTTTGCAGTATTTCTTCTCATAACCGCTAACAGTTTTGAGTTTTTTACTTTATTAAAAGCGGGTCCACTTTTAACTTCTGCAACATCTCCAGCACCAATTATTCCCCAATTTATTGTGTCCATTTTTCTTATTTAACTTTTATGATGAGTTAGCTTCAATATATTTTTTTAATTCGATAAAGATAAAAATTAAAGAGAAATTTATTGTCAATTAAATAAAGGTCTTTAACCTAAATTCAAAAAAACAGTATTCAAATACAGCTATTTACAGATAATTTATTTAAAATTACAAAAAGGTTTTTTAGATAGAAATTTTCTAAATCCAAATTTAGTATCTATATTTGGTAAACCAAATTGGTAAACCAGTTTAATTTTAAGCCATCTTATGAAAAAAGCATTCCTGATTCTTAGTGCCATTTTAATTTTTTTTTCTTGTGATAAAGCATCCAAAAATTCAATATCTGTTACCAATTCATCAGAATTAATAGATGCTGCAAAAAATGCAAAATCAGGAGATCATATCATTATCAAAAACGGTGTTTATAAAGATGTTGCTATTAAATTTATTGGGGAAGGCACAAAGGAGAATCCTATAAACTTAAGTGCAGAAACTGCTGGACAAGTTTTTTTAGAGGGAACATCGAGTTTAGAAATTAGTGGAAATTACTTACATGTTGATGGATTATTTTTTAGAAATGGCTATTCTCCTAAAGATAACGTGATTGCATTTAGAACTGGTTCTAAAAAAGTAGCAAATAATAGTAGTGTAAGAAACAGTGTAATTTTAGATTATAACAATTTAGAAAGAGATCAAGACAATCTTTGGGTTCAATTTTATGGAAAACACAACATCTTGGAAAATTGTTATTTGGCAGGAAAAACAAATGGAGGACCTACTGTTAGAGTAGATTTAAAAGGAAACCAAAGTATTAAAAATTACCATAAAATAGTAAATAATCATTTTGGACCAAGACCCAGAAAAGGTGGTGCAAGAGGAGAAACAATTCAGTTAGGAAGTAGTTTTACGTCCATGAGTCCAAGCAATACTCTAATTGCGAATAATTTATTTGAAGAATGTAATGGAGAAGTAGAAATTATATCGAGCAAAACCAATTTTAACATCATTAAAAATAATGTTTTTTACAAAAGTGAAGGTTCTGTGGTTACAAGACATGGAAATTATGTGACTATAGATGGCAATTATTTTATAGGTGATGGAATTAACGATCAATTTGGTGGTGTTAGAATTATAAACACAGGTCATTGGGTTACAAATAATCTGTTTTATAAAATAAAAGGTAAGAATTTTAGAAGTCCGATTGCAATTATGAACGGAATTCCAAAATCGCCATTAAACAGATACAATCAGGTTACAGATGTTGTGGTTGCTTATAACACATTTGTAGATTCAGACTCGCCTTTTCAATTTGGTGTAGGAACAAATATTGCACAAGCTGCTGTTTTGCCAAAATCGGAAATCAGATCAGCAAGGCCTTTAAGAACTGAAGTTGTTAATAATGTAATCTATAATTCTAAAGGTGATGCAAACCCAATTATTGAGCATGATAAAGCTGATGGAGTAACTTTTAAAAGCAATATTATAGACAATAATGGTGTTGAAATTAAAAATGCACATGGTTTAATCTCTAAAGATTTAACGTTAACAGATATTGGTTCCAATATTGCTGTTCCAACAACTGGTTTTGCTGATGTTGAAGTATATAAAGGTTTCGATTTTGATGTGATTTCGAATGATTTATTAGGGAATTCTAGAAGCAAATCAAATCAAATTGGTGCGATTTTAAATGTTGAGAATATCAATTTAGATTTATTAGATAAAACAAAATATGGTGCGAATTGGTTTTCTAATGAAGTTGATAAAAAAGAAGCAACAACTCATAAAGTTACAAATGCTGATGAATTAATTGCTAAATTAAAAGCTGCAGAAAGTGGCGATATTATTGATTTAGGTTTGGGTGTTTTTAATGTTGATGCATCTTTAATTATTGATAAATCAATTACTATAAAGAGTTCAGGAGATGGAAAAGCTCAAATTATTTATAGTGGTGAAAAAGAAACTCCATTATTTTCTTTACAACCTTATGGAAAACTAAAAATTGAAAAAGTAATTCTTGAAGGAAACAATAACAACTATCTTTTTGCAACATTGAAAAAGAAAATGTCAAATCACTTTGGATTAACAGTTAACTATTGTGAAATCAGTAATTTTAAGTATGCTTTAAAAGTGTATAAACAATCTTTTGCAGAAAGAATCACATTCGAAGCTACTTCAATTTCTAATTGTGAAAACGGTTTAGAATTATCAGAAGAAACAAACGATAGAGGAGATTATAACACAGAATATTTAACGATAGATGGTTGTACGTTTAATAATGTAGAACAAAACGTGGTTGATTATTATAGAGGTGGTTATGATGAGTCTACCATTGGTGGAAATCTTTTAATTACCAACTCCACATTTATGAATTCTGGAGCATCAGAAGAAAACAGAAGACTCCTAAATCATAATGGAATTCACAATGTAAACATCAACAATAATACATTCAAAAATAATAAAGTTGAGTTTGTTTCTATTCTTTGGGGAGCAAAAAATAATGTGGAATCTAACAATACAATCATTAATTCTGGTAAAATTAAAACCGAAGAAAATTTAGTGCAAAAATTGATGTATTAAATATTTAAGATCAAAAAAATCAACTTAAAATGAAGAAAACAATATTCGTAATTACAGTATTTTTAGCAATTTTAGGTTGTAAAAATAATTCAGAAGTTAAAACAGGTACAAGTTCAAATAAAGAAAAACCTGTAAAATACCCAAGTGATGTTTTGCCATCTTTAAATGAATGGAAAATTCTTTTAGGAGATGGAACTTATAAAGATAGTTTAGAAAATTATCAAAAAGAAGGTTTTTTTTATGTTGAAAATGAAGATGAAATTGATTGGGTTGTTTACAAAACTCCAAATTCTGGGATAACTTCAAAAACATCAAGTAATACAAGAACAGAGTTAGGGCAAAAAAAACATTGGATTCCAGAAGTTGGTGGCAAATTAACAGGAACCTTAAAAGTACAACATGTTTCTACAACTGGAGATGCCAATATTGCTTCATCTTTTTCAGTAGTAATTGGTCAAATACATAGTGATGAAGGTCATGAAAATGAACCTTTAAAAATTTACTACAAAAAATTTCCTGGCCATAAAAAAGGAGGTGTTTTTTGGAATTATGAAATTAATACGAAAGGAGATAATGCTGGCAGATGGGATTTTTCTACCAAAGTTTGGGGTTATGACTTTGCATATCTTGGAGAAAATGCAACAACATATCCAGCAGAACCCGAAGATGGAATTGAATTAGGAGAAGAATTTAGTTACGAAGTAAATATTTATAAAGGTATTATGTATTTGACGTTTACTAGTAAAAATCACGAAACTATAAAATTTACAAAAAGTTTAATCAAATCTGATTTTGCTACAAAAAAAGACATTCCTCAACAAGTTATAGATAATTATTCAGCAAAAAGAAAAGTTACTGAAGAAAGAGAAATAGCGTATGCAGGAGAAATTAATTACTTTAAACAAGGAGCTTATAACCAGGCAAATATAAAAACGGGTTCTAAAACTTTTGAAGGCGATATTGCAAAACAATATGCAAATGGCAGCTATACAGAAGTTTGGTTTAGAGAAAGTTCTTTAGGTGAAGGAACAGCACCAAATAAATAACAAATTTTGAATAATGTAATTTTTATTATAGGAGTTTCAGGTTGTGGAAAAAGTACAATTGGTAAATTATTAGCAAAAGAATTACAAATTCCTTTTTTTGATGGCGATGATTTTCATCCAGAAAGTAACATCAAAAAAATGTCTCAAGGAAATGCTTTAAATGATGATGATAGGCAAGGCTGGTTAGAAACTTTAAACAGTTTAGCAAAAGAAGAAATAAAAAAAAATAGTTGTGTTATTGTTTGTTCTGCATTAAAGCAAAAATATAGAGCTATTTTAAACAACAATATTCAGCACCATTCAAAATGGATCTATTTATCTGGAACTTTTAATCAGATTTTAGAAAGATTACATAGTAGGTCTCATCATTTTATGCCAGCAGCATTGCTAAAATCTCAATTCGATATTTTAGAAGAACCAAAAAATGCTTATAAAATAGATATTAGTTTATCACCAAAAAAAATCATTAACATCATTAAAAAAGATTTCATGAAAACTTCTGAAATAGGATTATTTGGCTTAGGAGTAATGGGTAAAAGTTTGTGTAGAAATTTAGCCAATAATGGTTTTAAAATTTCTATGTTTAACAGGCATGTACCAAATATTGAAGAAAATGTTGCCAAAAACTTTAAAGAAATTCATCCAGAATTATCTAATTCAGAGGCGTTTGATGATATAGTAACTTTTGTAAATTCTTTGCAACAGCCCAGAAAAATTATGTTAATGGTAAATGCAGGTAAAACTATAGATTTTGTAATCGAAGATTTACTACCTCATTTATCAGAAAATGATATTTTAATTGATGGTGGAAACTCTAATTATAAAGAAACTCAAAAGCGTTTAGAATATTTAAATACCAAGAATATCCATTTTATTGGAACAGGAGTTTCTGGAGGAGAAGAAGGTGCATTAAGAGGACCATCAATTATGCCAAGTGGGAATTTAGAAGCCTATAATAATGTAAAACCATATTTAGAAAAAATAGCTGCAAAAGACCAAAATAATTTGCCTTGTTGTACGTATGTTGGCCCAGAAGGAAGTGGTCATTTTATAAAAATGGTACACAATGGAATTGAATATGTAGAGATGCAGTTGTTGGCTGAAGTTTGCACAATATTAGAAAAACTAGGTCAAAATCCAGATGAAATTGCAGCTGCTTTAGAAAGCTGGAAATTAACTGCAAATAGTTATTTACTAGAAATTACAGTAGATATTTTTAGGAAAAAAGAAGGTGAAGATTGGTTAGTACATAAAATTTTAGACAAAGCAGGTAATAAAGGTACAGGAAACTGGACAACCATTGCTTCTGCAGAATTAGGTTTGCCAAGTACTTTAATAGCCTCTGCTTTATTTTCAAGATATACTTCATTTTTTAAAGAAGAAAGAATTCAACTTCATGAAAATTTTGAATTTAAAAATTCTTCAGAATTAAATATAACAGTTGAGAATGTTTTAGAAGCGTATCAATTCGCACGAATTGTAAATCATTATCAAGGTTTTAAATTGATTCATGAAGCTTCAAATGCCTACAAATGGAATTTGAATTTAAGTGAAATTGCAAGAATCTGGACAAATGGATGCATTATTAGGTCTTCGCTAATGCAAAATCTTGTGGAGGTTTTTAAAGATACAAACAATATTTTAATCGATTCAAAAATTGAAAATCAACTAAAAGGATATAAATCATCAACAAAAAAAGTAGTTTCTGAATGTGTTTTAAATGATGTTGCAATTCCATCTTTAAGTGAAGCTGTTCAGTTTTTTAACGCAATTACCACTGCAAATTCATCAGCAAATATAATTCAAGCACAAAGAGATTATTTTGGAGCACATACCTATAAAAGAATCGACGATACCTCTGATAAGAGCTACCATACCAAATGGAAATAAAACTCAATAATCTTACACTAACTGCCAAAACATAACACTATGGAAGTAACTGCGTCTAAAAAATCTTTACTCAAAAAAATAATTTTAATTGTATTAGGTTTTGGACCAGGAATTTTCGCAATTGGTTATACAATTGGTACAGGTAGTGTAACTTCTATGCTTGTTGCTGGTAGTACTTATGGAATGCAACTTTTGTGGGTGTTGTTTTTAAGTTGCTTTTTTTCTGGAATTTTAATGTTCGCTTATGGGAATTACGCATTAATAACAGGAGAAACAGCACTTTATAGTTTTAAAAAACATATTAAGGGAGGTAAAATACTGGCTATTTTTATCATAATTGGGGTTTCTATTGGTCAATGGGGTTCACTTATGGGCATTTTGACTATATCATCTAACATGCTTTTTGAAATTTTTGCAATGAATTTTGAAGGGGTTAGAAGTTATCAATATGAAACAGTACTAATTATTGCAATTGCTGTTATAGTAATTTTTTATTCAATAATGTTGGTAGGTAAGTATTCCTTTTTCGAAAAAATACTGGTTATATTCGTCACTTTCATGGGGTTATCTTTTATTATATCCTTATTTTTTGTACATCCATTACCCTCAGAAGCTTTAGAAGGATTAATACCTAGAATTCCTCAAGTACCTGGAGGTAAAATGATGGTAGCAGCATTTGTGGGTACAACTATGGCTGCAGCAACATTTTTATCTAGACCATTATTTGTAAAAGGTAAAGAATGGGGAATTAAAGATTTAAAAAAACAACGTAAAGACGCTATTACTGCAGCAATTTTAGTATTTATTATTAGTGGAGCAATTATGGCAGTTGCAAGTGGGGCTTTGTTTCATCAAGGAAATCCAGTAGAAAGCGTTTTAGATATGGCTAAGCCCTTAGAGCCAATTGCAGGAAGTTTTGCAGTTGCAATTTTCTTTTTTGGAACTCTTAGTGCAGGTTTATCTTCAATTTTTCCTTGTTTATTAATTGCGCCTTTAATGATTGCAGATTATCAATCTGGAAAATTAGATACCACTTCAAAGCAATTTAAAATAATTACAGCAATTGCTTGTTTAGTTGCTTTAATTGGTCCTGCTTTTTTTGGAGGAAAACCAATTCTAGTTCAAATTTTATCGCAAGTATTTAATGTGTTTGTTTTACCTGTTGTTGTTCTTGGAATTATTCTTTTAATAAATAATAAAAAGTTGATGAAAGGATATAAAACAAGTCTGTTTGTTAACATTGGTTTGTATACAGCATTATTGTTTTCTTGTATAATTTCTTACAATGGAATTTTAGGCTTATTAGAGGGTTTTTAAAATTCAGTACCCAAATAAATAGTAAGATAAATTCATAAAAAAAGAATAAAATATCTATCATAAAAATAATTAAAAATGAAAAAATTAAACTTCAGAATTGGATTGAAACTAGTATTTCTTGGTATTTTATTATCACTTAATAGTTGTAAAAAAGCTAATGAATCAACAAAGGAAGAATCATCAAAAGAAGAAGTCTCAAAAATAGTGTATGCTAGTGAGGTTATTCCGTTTTTTGATGACTGGAAATTAATTTTAGGTGATGGATCAAATGCAGGAATTGCCAATAATTTTGAAAACAAAGATTTCTTTTATACTACAAATGATGAAGAAGGAAATTGGATTGTTTTTAAAGCTCCAAATGGTGGAGACACTCATGGAACATCAAACAATACAAGAACAGAATTGGCGCAAGCAAAAAAATGGTATCCAAAAACAGCGAATGATAAGTTAACAGCTACCTTAAAAGTAATGAATGTTTCTGCTACTGGAGATGCTAGAGTTGCTGCTTCTTATGCTGTAGTTGTAGGCCAGATTCATAGTGCAGATAAGCACGAAAACGAACCGCTAAAAATATTTTATAAAAAGTTTCCTGGACATACAAAAGGATCCGTTTTTTGGCATTATGAGATAAATACTTTAGGAGATGATAATTCTGGAAGATGGGATTTTTCATCAGCAGTTTGGGGAAATGATTTTTCTGTGGTTGGTAAAGAAGCAAATACATATCCAGAAGAACCTAAAGATGGCATTGCTTTAGGAGAAGAGTTTAGTTATGAAATAGAAGTAAAAGACGGAATTATGAACTTAAAATTTACAAGCAAAAATCATGAAACCAAAACATTTACTAAAAATTTAATCAAATCTGAATATACAACGAAGCAAGATATATCTGAACAAACTAAAAAATTATTTTTTCCAATTGGTCAAGATGGAGTAGAAAGAGAAAATGCATATTTAGGAGAAGGATGTTTTTTTAAATTAGGTTGTTACAATCAAACCAATGGAAAATCTCCAGAAATAAATAAAAATTGGTGTTCAGGTGCTGAAACTCATAATGGAGATCTTAAAAAACAATACGCAGATGGTAATTATGCTGAAGTTTGGTTTAAAACTGCAAGTATTTCTGTAAGTGAAAATGCGGTTTCCAATAATGGATATTTTACTAAAAACGATTAAATTAATTAGAGAATAAAATGATAAACAAGAATAAATTAGAAGGTAAAAATGTTTTAATAACTGCAGGTGCTCAAGGAATTGGAGAATCTATCACCAAACATTTTATAGATAGTGGTTCTAATGTTGCTATCCATTATTTTTCAAGTGCCGAAAATGCAAATAAATTAGTAGCCTATGCAAAAAGTAAAGGTCAGAAAGCTGTTGCTATTTCAGGTGATTTAACAATAGAAGCAAATGCAAATATTTTAGTTGCTAAAACAATAGAAGCTTTTGGTGGTTTAGATATCCTAATTAACAATGCTGGTTCATTGGTTGCACGTAAATTACTAAGTGAATTAGAAGCAGATTTTTGGCATAAAGTTATGGATATCAATCTTACTTCAATGCAATTTGTAACAAGAGCTGCAGCTCCTTATTTAGCTAAAAATAATAATAGCAGTATTGTAAATTTAGCATCACTAGCAGGTAGAAAAGGAGGTCATCCAGGTTCTTTAGCATACGCAACAAGTAAAGGTGCTATATTAACTTATACACGTGCACTTTCTACAGAATTAGGCCCTAAAGGTACTAGAGTTAATGCTGTTGCTCCTGGTCTTATTTTAGGAACGTCATTTCATAATACACACACAACTAAAGAATCTGCAAATGAAACAATTTTAGGAATTCCATTAAAAAGAGCAGGAAATGCAGCAGATGTTGCAAGAGCAGTTTTATTTCTTGCTTCAGAATATGATGGTTTTATAACAGGTGCTACTTTAGATATTAATGGAGGTGTTTATAATATGTAAGTTTACTTTTTAAACGTATTCAAAATTTAAGAAAAGAACCTTTTTTAGATCTTTTTACTCTTGTCAAATATTTTAATCGACTAATAGTTAAAATATTAAATAAAGTTTTTAAAATCAAAATTTTATTGTATGTTTGGTAAACCAATTTGGTAAACCAGTTTGGTTTTGCAGATTCATATTAATTTTAACTTTTCTAAAATCAAATACTTATGAAAAAAACACTACTTTTTATCGCTTTAATTGCAAGTTCAGCATTTTTTGCGCAAACAAATCTTGTACTTAATGGAGCTTGTGAAGAACACACAGGAGATGTTAATGATAACGCAGATTCTTGGGATATGACTCCTCCCTCTACATTGAAGAGTAATGATGCAGTTCCTGTTGATATTGATAGTCCATACAATGCTCTTTGGAGTAATTCTACTTTAGATGCTTGGCTTAATGACGCCTTTAGTGATGACAGTGAGCAGCCTGGTTCTACAAGTGATGGATCTTATGTGAATAGTGAAAAAACAAGGGGAGTTAAGTTAAGTGAAGCTAGTCGTCGTTTATACCAGAAAATAGTGGTTGTTCCAGGAACTGAATATACTTTCAAGATTGATTCACGTTCAGAGGCAGCACAAAATGTAAATTTAGAAGTTATCAATTCTGAAGTATTTATTTTAAATACAGAAATTGAAAATGAAACTGGTCTTAGTGAAACTAGTGAAAGTGTGGATGCTTATTTTAAAATCACAAATGATTTTTCTGAAGATAAGAAGGTGTTTACCACAACTGAATTTACTTTTACAGCAACCACAAATACAGTTGTAATTTATGTTAGATCATTAGCAACTATGGACAATGCAAGTGAAGTTTTTTATGATAATATATGGCTTTATACGAATGCTGATGATGGTGGTCAAGTTGGTCAAGAAGGAGATGAGCTTGTTTTAAATGGTACTGGAGATGAAAATGTTGAAAGTGAAAACGCAGGTGCTTTTGATATGACTCCTAACTCAGATATAGATGATGGTACTGGTAATGATATACCTAGTCCTTATAGAGCTCTTTGGTATAATGATACTTTAGATGGTTGGCTTAATGATAATTGTGGAGATAGTGATGAACAACCTGGTTCTACAAGTGATGGTCAGTTAAATGAAAGTTTTGAAAAAACGAGAGCATTTAAGTTGTATGAGTCTTGTCGTCGTTTATATCAGAAAATAGCAGTTACTCCAGGAACTACATACAATTTTAGTGTGGAAACACGTGCAGAGAAAGGTGAAGAAGATGATAATAATGTAATAGAAGTTAATAATTTAGAAGTGTATATTTTAAATACAGAAATTGAAGATGAAAATGGTCTTACAGGAGCTGTTGGTGGTGTTGTAGATCATTATGTTAATATTGTAGATCATCTTAATAATAGTAAGCCATCTGAAGGAAACAATACATTTGTAAAAACTGAATTTAGTTTTACAGCTACAACAAATACAGTTGTAATTTATATGAAAGCACCATTGGCTACTAGTTCTGCTTATGATGTTTATGTAGATAATGTATCTCTTAAAGCAGCAGCTGTAGCATCTGTTGATAATGTTTTTGCAGATAATATTACAATTTATCCAAATCCAGCAACTAACTTTATCAAAATTTCTACTACAGAAAATATCTCTAATGTAGAGGTTTATAATATTGTTGGTAAAAGAGTTTTATCAATTAAAAAATTAGAAAATAATCAAGTAGATATTTCAAATTTAGCATCTGGAATGTATATGTTAAGATTAACAAACGGAACATCTGTTACTACTAAAAAGATTATGAAGCAGTAATAAATATATCTAAATTCTATAATAAGAACTCATGCAAGTGAGTTCTTATTTTTTTAAAACAAAATATAATATGAAAAAATTTCAAGCACTCTTACTTCTAATATTAATTGCTTTTTCTTGTACAAATAACAAAGAAGAAGTTTTGGTTTCTGTTGATGATCAACAACATCCAAACTTAATATTAACAACTAAAAGTGTTACTGAAATTAAAAATCAATTAGGGTCAATTCCTTTGTTTGACGAAACTTTAAAAGTTGCCAAACAAGAAGTAGATGCTGCAATTGAAATTGGTATAGATGTGCCAATGCCTAAAGATATGGCTGGTGGTTACACACATACTCAGCACAAATTAAATTATGCAAACATGCAAAAAGCTGGTGTTTTGTTTCAGCTTTTAGGTGACGAAAAATATGCAGTTTACGTTAGAGATATGTTGTTGGAATATGCAAAAATATTCCCAACATTTAAAACACACCCAGAACAAAGAAGTTATGCAACAGGTAAATTTTTCTGGCAATGTTTAAACGATTCCAATTGGTTAACGTATACAAGTCAGGCTTATGATTGTATTTATTCTTGGTTGCCAAAAGAACAATCAGACTATTTAAATAAAAATTTATTTAAACCTTATGCTGATTTTTTATCCGTAGAAAACCCAAAATATTTTAACAGAGTGCACAACCATTCTACTTGGGGAAATGTCGCTGTTGGTATGATTGGCTTGGTAATGGATGATGTGGAATTAATAAACAGAGCTTTATATGGTTTAGAAAAAAGCGATGTAGATTTAACTGAAAAAGATAATGATGGTGGTTTTATTTTTGATAAAGATGGCAAAGCAGGTTTTTTAGCAAATGTAGATTCTCCTTTTTCTCCTGACGGATTTTACACAGAAGGTCCTTATTATCAAAGATATGCAATGTATCCTTTTTTAATTTTTGCAGAAGCACTTCAAAATAAAAAACCAGATTTAAAGATTTTTGAATATAAAAACGGCGTTTTAATAAAAGCTGTGGATGCTCTATTGAATTTAACAGATGCAAATGGCGAATTTTTCCCATTAAATGATGGTCAAAAAGGAATGTCTTATTATACTCCTTCTTTAATTTCTGCAGTAGACATTGCTTATTATTATGGAAGCCAGGATGCAAGATTATTGTCTGTTGCCAAAAAACAAGGTGCTGTTCAATTAGATGCAACTGGTTTAAAAGTTGCTTTGGCTTTAAAAAATGGCGAAGAAAAACCATTTATAAAACAATCTATGGAATTATCTGATGGCTCAAAAGGCGATGAAGGTGGCATAGGAATTTTACGCTATAATAATGAAAACGAAACAATGGCTTTGGTTTACAAATATGCAGCACAAGGTTTAAGTCATGGACATTATGATAAATTATCTTTTTCTATGTACGAAAATGGTAATGAAGTTTTACAAGATTATGGTTTATCAAGATTTGTAAATGTGGAACAAAAAAATGGTGGAGGTTATTTAAAAGAGAATAAAACCTACGCAAAACATACAATTGCACACAATACAATTACACAAAATGAAATTTCTCATTTTAATTTTGATTTTGAAACTGGAAGCAAAAATCATCCAGAAAAATATGTTTTTGATGTTGCTGATGAAAATTTTCAAATTGTAAGCGCAAAAGAAAAAAATGCATATCCTGGAACTGAAATGCACAGAACTTTTATCATGATAAAAGACGAAAGTTTAGCAAAACCTTTTATTGTTGATATCAATAAAGTACAATCCAACAAAAAAAATCAATATGATTTACCTTTCCATTATTTTGGACAAATAATTTCTACTAGTTTTACATATGATGTTCCAAAAACATTATCAACTTTAGGAGATAAATTTGGATATAATCATATTTGGAAAGAAGGTTCTGGAACTGCAAATGCAGAAAGTATTCAATTTACTTGGTTAGATAATAGACGTTTTTATACTTTAACAACAGCAACAAATAAAGAGGATGAACTAATTTTAGCAAGAGTTGGTGCTAATGATCCTGAATTCAATTTAAGAAAAGATCCTTCAATTATCATCAGAAAAAAGAATACTCAAAATACAGTGTATGCTTCTATTATAGAGTCTCATGGAATATATGATCCTGTAAAAGAAGTTGCAGAAAATGCTTACAGTAATTTTAAAAATATAAAAGTTTTAAGTGATGATGCCAACTATACTGCACTAAAAATTCAATTTAAAGATGATAAAGAAAAAACAATTATTTTATCAAACTTAAATACAGATAAAAACAAAACACACACAGTAATTATCAATGGGAATACTTATTCTTGGGAAGGTTTTTACTATTACAAATAAAATAATCAGAAAAAATATATAAAATGAAAAGATTTAGCGAAAAGTATATTGTTGCAAAAGAGTTAGAATGGGAAGTTCTTGGAGGTGGAGTTTCAAGAAAATTTTTAGGGTATGATAATCAAATTATGATGGTAAGCGTAAAATTTGATAAAGGAGCTTTGGGTGCACCACATCAACATTTTCATACACAAGCTACCTATTGTGTTTCAGGTAAATTCGAATTTGAAATTGATGGTGTTAAGCAAATTGTAGAAGCTGGAGATGGTGTTTATATTGAGCCTAACTTATTACACAGTGCTATTTGTTTAGAAGAAGGACAGTTAATTGATACTTTTAGTCCTGTAAGAGAAGATTTTTTAACTGGTGATGGTCCATCTTATTTTAGCGATAAAAGTTAAAAAAAATATTTAATTCTTTTATTAACAAAATATTATATATATTTGGTAAACCAGTTTGGTAAACCAGACTAAATTCCGATTAATAAATCTTTTTAAAAAATAAAAATTTTGAAAAATTAATTCAAATCAATAATTATGAATTTAAAAATTAAGTCGATATTTTTTCTTTTATTCTTAAGTTGCTCTTTCTTGTATGCGCAAGAAGAGGTTACAGTAAAAGGAACTGTTACATCAGCAGATGATGGTGAACCTATTTTGGCAGCAAACGTTGTTGTTTTAGGAACTAAAAAAGGAACAAGTACAGATTTTGATGGTAAGTATAACATCAAAGTAAAATCTGGAGAAATTATTCAATTTTCTTATTTGGGTTTTGTTACGAAAACGATTACGTACACAAATCAAAATATTATTGATGCACAACTTGTAGAAGATTCTAATCAATTAGATGAAATTGTAATTGTTGGTTATGGAGATCAAAAGAAAAAAACGGTAACAAGTGCATTAACTCAAGTTTCTGGAGATGATTTACAAAAACAATCAGTTTCAAGAGTTGAAGATGCATTAAGAGGTAGAGTTGCAGGTTTAAGAATTCAAACAGTGGCTTCTGAAGCTGGTGGAGATCCAAAAATTACATTGAGAGGTCCAGGTTCTATAACAGGTTCTTCATCACCTTTAATTGTGGTTGATGGTGTTGTACTAGGAAATGGTGCAGACATTTTAGGAACTATAGACAATAATAATATTGAAACTATAAGTGTTTTAAAAGATGCATCTTCTGTTGCTATTTATGGTTCACGTGGTGCAAATGGGGTTATATTAGTTTCACTTAAAGAAGGCGTTGTTGGGCAAACAACATTTTCTTACAACACATTTACAGGTTATAAATACGCAGATAATAATACAAATTTCAATACTTCTATAGCAGATGAAAGATCAAGATTAAATGGTTTACAAAGTACAATAGATGCAATTTCTACAAACAGTATAAATTACGATAGAATTATTAATAGTTATAATTCAGCTTATGCAGAGTTAGAAGCTATGGATTTTATTGCTTCTTTAGGAGATGGTGAAAAAAACTGGCAAGATGAAATTTTTGAAGGTGGTTTTATTCAGAGTCATTCTTTTGCAGTAAGAGGAGGTACAGAATTAACTAGTTATTCTGCTTCTATGGGTTATTTAGAAGATCAAGGTATTGCAGTTAAAGATAATTTTAACAAATACAATGCAAGATTAAAAATAGATAGCTGGACTAAAAATAAGAAAATTAAATACGGAGCAAATATTCGTTTAAATTATAATGATCAAGAAAGATTACCTTCAAGATTTACAGATCCTATAAGACAATTAGGGCATATACCACTTCGTTTAAATGAAGCTCATTTAGATTATGTAACTCAATTTTCTACAGCTACAGGTGTTTCTACAGATGCAGGAAAATTATTTGAAAATTTAGGAGTTGGGAGCTATGGTTTTTCAAGAGCTTTCGATCACGTTTTTACACAAGATCCAGACAATCCAAGAGCAATTGCTAGAGATCCAATTACAGGTTTACCAATAGCAAGTCCACTTACATCTGGAGGATTAACTTTATCAACTACAAAAAACGTACATCCATTAGTGCATTTTTTAGAGAGATCTAGCACAAAAAAGAAATTAGATTTAAATGCATCATCTTATATCGATTTTAAATTAGCAAAAGGACTAAATTTTAGACAAGCTATTTCTGGTGTTTTTAGACATAACAAAACAAACCAAGCAGATTTTGTATTGGGTCAAGAAAATAGAGATCAAGAATCTACAAGATTTGAAAGTAGAGATGAATTAAATCAATATGCATTTGAATCTACTCTTAAATACAAGAAAGAAATTAAAAAACATAATTTTAATACTATTCTAGGTTTTGAATATACACAAAGAGATTTTTACACGCAAGAATCTGATGCTGTTGGTTTTTCAAATGATTTTAACAACAACATTGCAATTGCAGATGGAGGAACTACTTATACAGATAATGGAACAGATAAATTAGTTTCTTATTTTGGTAGAGTAGATTATAATTATGATGAAAAATATTTATTACAAATTTCTGCACGAGCAGATGGTAGTACAAGATTTGGTTCAAATAATAGATTTGGTTACTTTCCTGCAGCTTCAGCTGGTTGGGTTTTATCAAAAGAAAAGTTTTTAGAATCTAGCAATATAATTAGCTTTTTAAAATTAAGAGCAAGTTATGGTGTATCTGGTTCTAATGAAATTTCTAATGATGTTTTTCAATCTTTATATAGATTTGAAGAATCTTTTAACACAATTAGTTATAATGGAACAACAGGTGTTAAAGGAATTACACTAGCAAATCAAGCTTTAGGATGGGAAAAATTAATAGAATTTAACCCTGGTATCGATGTTACTTTTGGTAGAGGTGTTATAGATTTATCTATAGATTATTATAAAAGAACAAGTGAAGATTTATTACTTTTTGCACCAGTTTCTGCAACTTATGGAACAGATAATTGGTTACAAAATATTGGTGAAGTTGAAAACAGAGGTTTAGAAATTGAATTAAATTCAAGAATAATCTCTAAAGAAAACTTTAGATGGAGTGCTTCTGGACAATTCTCTTTAAATAGAAATGAAGTAAAAAGTTTAGGAAATAACGACCAAATTATTTCTAGAATTGAGCAAGACACAAGAGCTACAGAATTTATAGCAAGAGTTGGGCAACCAATTACCTCTTTTTATGGTTGGGTTTATGAAAAAGAAGTTCCTTTAGAGTGGGTTGATAATCCTTTTAACAGATTTAATAATGATTTTGCAGATGTATATGTAAAAGATTTAAATGGAGATGGTATTATAGATGATGAAGATAGAACAGAATTAGGAAGTCCATATCCAGATTTTGAATGGGGTTTTGCTTCTGACTTTACTTTTTATGACTTTGATATGTCTTTATTATTTCAAGGTTCTCATGGAGCAGAAGTAAGAGTTGCAGATTTAGATCAACTTTATTATGCAAGTGAATCTGCTGTGAACGAAGTTGCTAATTTTCCAGACAGAGATTTAACTGTACACAGAAGGTTTACAGACGATCATATTCAAGACGCTTCTTTTGTAGCTTTAAGAAATGTAACTTTAGGATATACAATGCCAGAATCTATAACATCGAAACTTAATTGTACTAATTTGAGATTGTATTTAACTGGAGAAAATTTATTGTTTTTTACTGCAAAAGGATATGAAGGCTTTAATCCAGAAGCACAAGGTCAAACCTCAGATAACGCGAATACACCTTTAACATCTGGTTATCAAAGAGGAGATGGGCCAATTGTTAAAACGATTTCAGCAGGTATTAACTTTCAATTTTAAAAAATTATGAAAAATATATATAAAAATATAATCGTTTGTTTTTCTTTCATAACACTATTTTCTAGTTGTGAAACAGAATTAGACCTACAGAACCCAACTGCACTTTCTTTAGAAGAATTGTTGCAAACAGGTGATGGTTTTATAACCTTATCTAATGGAGTCTTAGATGCCTATCAAAAAGTACCAGCAAATGAATTTTATCTAACAGAATTAAGATCAGATAATTCTAGAGCGAATTCAGAAAATGGTAATTTCCCATTAATTAGTTCTTATAATGTAGAGCCAAATAATGGAGATGTAGCTGCATATTACTCAAACAATATGCATACTATTAAACACGCAAACACGATTATAGACAATCGTTTTTTAGCGCCAGAAAATCAGCAATATACTGTTGGTGAAGCTTATTTTATGAGAGCATTATGTCATTTTAACTTGGTAAGAGCATATCAAAATATACCTTATATAGATAAAGTTTTAGACATTACAAAAGAAGAAGCTTTATTGTATAAACAATTACCAGAAGCAGATGTTTATGCAAAAATTATTGAAGACTTTAAAACATCAATTGCTTATTTAGACAATGCTGAACAAAATAAATATCGTCCATCTAAAGGAGCTGCAATTTGTTTAGCAGCAAAAGCATATTTAAGTCAGCCATCACCTAATTATGGTGAAGCAGAACTTTTATTAGCCTCTGTTGTAGAAAATAACGGAGCTTATGGGTATGATTTAATTTATACTGAAAGAGCTGCTGCAACAGATTTCAATGGAAATGGTACTATTAGCGATAGCGAATACAATGCTACTTTAGCGATTGATTTTGGAAATGTTTTTGGAAACGAGTTTAATGGAGATTATGCTGAAGAGGAAATCGTATTAGATGGTTCTTGGACTAATACAGGAATAGAAAAAAATAAAGAAATCATATTTTCTATTGCTTATGATTTGGTAAATAGTGATAATTATGTAACTGCAGATAGTGGTTTAGGAGATCAAGTAGAAACTGATTCTGAGTCATTTAGTTTTGCAATGACGTTGCAAGGACCTTCAAATGGAGTTAATATCGCTACAAATGAGCTTTTAGAAGTAATGACGCCAGCATTGCAACCAGTAAGATTTAATGCTACTTTTATAGCACTTTCTTACAATCCATCTATTTTAACGAACGATACATTTAATGCTAAATTTCCTACAAATGGAGAAATTGGTGATAATGATTGGATAATTTTAAGATATGCAGATGTGTTATTATTATATTCAGAAGCAATTTTAGCAGGAGCACAATCTACCACAGATGCAAGAGCTATTGAAGCGTATAATAAAATTAGAAGAAGAGCTGGACTTGAAGAAAATTCTAGTTTTGTGCTTACTAAACAAGAATTATTAGATGAAAGAAGAGCAGAATTCGTTTTTGAAAATCAACGTTTATTTGATTTAGTGAGATTTGGAGAAGCAGATAATGTTTTAAGAACATTCTCAGTAAATAATAGTCTAAACTATACTAGCGAAAAGAAATACCTTCCTTTTCCTCAAAGAGAAATAGACAATTTACCTGGTTTTTACAATCAAAATAATGGATACTAAAAATATATAATTATGAAAAAACATATAAAAAATTTAAAATATATTGTGTTAGTGATGTTAATTTCGCTAACCTCTTGTTTAGATGATTCTTTGCCAAATGCTGGTGATTTACCAGATTTTACAAATCCAACACCTTTTTACAATGTAGAAGATGTTTCAACGTCTGAGTTTGATTGTAATGATGTAGAAATCTCTGCAAATTATGATTTTAATTTTCAAGCAGGATCTAATTTAGCAGTAAATGGTACCCAATATCAATGGTCAGTTTCGCCTTCAGAAGGTGTAACTTTTATCAACAAAAATGTATCGATACTTGAACAAGCTATAAGAGGAGAATTAGCGACAGTTGTAGCCTTAGAAGATGCAATCGCTAAATTAGAGTTTAAATTACCATGTGAACCAAATCCTGCAAAAGCTGATGTTTTAGAGGCTCAAATAGCAGGTTTAAAAGTTGATTTACAAGCTGCAAACGATAATCTTTCAGAAACAACATTACAAAATGTTGCTAATTTAGAAGCGCAAATTGCTGCTTTACCAGCTGCAACTTTACAAGATAGAGAATTAATATTTTCATTCCCAAAGCCAGATTTGTATACAGTAAGTTTAACTGTTACAGATAATCTTGGAAAATCAGAAACTACAGAAAAATTAATTACCGTAAATCAAGCAGTACCAACAATTCCAGTTCCAGAAATAGGAGAAGCAAGTTTTGAAGATGGAAGCTTATTTGATGGTTCAGGAGATGGAAGAGATTCTTGGAGATCTCCAAGTAGTTCAAGATGGGGTTCTGTTTTTCAGATAAATACAGATTCTAATGGAAGAGGAGAAGGAGTTGATTTACCAGATGGAGTGCAAGCAGCTAAATTTCCTGCAGATGGAACTAGAACTGGTTATCAAGAAATTGCATTAACTCCTGGAGCAACTTATGTACTAACATACTTTACAACTTTCGATGGTTTAAATACGTTTGGAGATTTAACAGTATCCATTGTAAATACAAACGCAAATAGTCTTGACGAAGCAAGGTTAGCAGCAAATACAATAGCTTCTAGAACAGATAATAATGTAGGTAGAGTAGATAATGTTTTCAAAAAGCATGCACTTACTTTTGATGCTGGTACAAATGAATCTGCAATTATTCTTATAACAAATACAGGCGTAGAAAGTAGAATTGATGCTTTCGAAATAATCGTTAAACAATAAAATAGAGTCTTAAATTTAATATTATGATTTATAAATTAATAAAAAAATTCTACAGAAGTCTTTTTGCATTGCTTGTCATTTTTGCAAGTTTTGCATCTTGTTATGATTCTGGTTACGAAGAATATGTGCCACCAACAGGAAACGTAAATAATATACAACCTACAACTCTTTTTACAGCAACTACAAATGCTGAAGATAATTTAGGAGTAATTTTTAGAAGTTATTCAACAGATGCTACTTCTTATTTATGGGATTTTGGAGATGGAAACTCATCTACAGAAGCAAACCCAGATTATGTATACACTACAGGTGGTTTATATCAGGTAAAATTAACAACTACAAGTGCAGAAGGTTTAGTAGGTAAAGATTCTACAAATGTAGCTCCTGTATTTGTAGATTATAGTTTTACAACTGTAGATTCTCAAGTAACTTTTACAAATAATACTGATGGTGCAGCTAGTTTGGTTTGGGATTTTGGAGATGGAGAATCAGTTAGTTGGTTGGCTACAGATACTCAAACAGACTCAGATTTTAGTCCAATACATACGTATGATACAGCAGATGTTTTTGATGTAACATTAACAGTAACCAATTTTCTAGGAAGAGAAGTTTCTTTAACAAAAAGAGTAGAAGGTTTAGTTTTAGCTGCAATTCCAGATTTTTCTTTTTCTTCAAATGGATTAAGAGCCGAATTTACAGACGAATCACTTTTGGCAGAATCTTATAGTTGGGATTTTGGAGATGGAACAACATCAACAGAAAAAGACCCAGTACATATTTATGCTGCAACAGGAACGTATGATGTAACCTTAACAATTACAAACTCTGCAAATGTAGAGAGAACAATAACCAAAGCAGTGCCAATTGGTGGTGTAAAACCTACTTTTAAAGTAATTGTTTTAAATGGAACAGGAGATGAATTTCAAGGTAATACTGGAGACAATGCTGATGCTTGGGATATGACTCCAAATAGCACAGTAGAAGATGATACTCAAGGTACAATCGATAGTCCTTTTAGAGAACTTTGGTACAATTCAGATTTAGATAGTTGGTTAGATACTAATTGTGGAGATAATAGTGAGCAACCAGGTTCTACAAGTGATGGTAATAAATTTGCAGGTTTAGGAGATAGAGGTTTAAAACTTGATGAGGCTTGCAGAAGATTATACCAAGTTGTTACTGTAGAAGTAGGTGTAGAATATACTTTTACGATACAATCTCGTTCAGAATCAGCAGATACACAAACAGAAGTATTTATTTTAAATAACGAAATTACTGGTGAAGATGCTATTAATACTGTAGCTGAAAGAGATGCTAACGCAGATGCTTATTATTTAATTGATAATGATTTTAATAGTTCTAAAGCATCAAGTTCAGACAATACTTTTACAACCACTACATTTTCATTTAAACCATCAACAACAAAAGTAGTTATATATGTTAGGTCAATAGCACCAAACCTTACTGCTCCAGATGTTATTGATGGAACTAGAGAGGTGTTTTATGATAATATCGATATTATTACACCAGGATTTTAAAATATAAATTTTATGATCAAATTAAAATTATGCTACTTACCTATAAAGTAAATAGTGAGTAGCATAATTTATATATTTTTGATTAATAATATATAAATGACTAAAAACTAATTATTAATTAAACTTTATCTTTGCAAATAATTTAACACACTGAACTATGAAACTAGACGTACTTGCAAAGTCTGATAACTCAATTATTCAAAAAAATATAATCTCTAAAATTAAAGATTTAATAAATCTTAAAAATTTAGAGCCTGGAGACAAATTGCCTTCTGAAAGAATGTTGTCGGAAAAATTTGAAGTATCTAGAGGTAATGTAAGAGAGGCAATACAAAAACTAGAGTTTTATGGTCTTTTAAAATCAATTCCACAAAGTGGCACATTTGTAGCAAATATTGGAGTAATTGCTATGAATGGAATGATAGATGACATTTTAAGATTAGAAGAACCAGAATTTAAATCTTTAGTGGAAACAAGAATCTTATTAGAACTAAAAACGGTAAGATTAGCATCTACAAGAAGAACAGATGCAGACTTAGAAATGCTAGAGCAAGCCTTACATGCTTATAGAGATAAAGTTTTAAATGGAGAAGATGCTGTACAAGAAGATTTATTATTTCATTTAGCTATTGCAAAAGCAAGTGGTAATAGCACTATGAATAATTTTATGTTAATAATTATACCAGAAATTATTACAAATTTTCAAAAGTATCACGTTTGTGATGCAGGATTATCTAAAAGAGGTATTACAGATCACCAAGCTATCTTCGATGCAATTAAGAGTCAAAACCCACAATTAGCAAAACAAAAAATGAAAGATCATTTTAGGGAATTGTATATGTATTGTTATGATTTGAAATAATTTCATAAAAAAATCAACTTTAAATTATGCTTATTTACATGATTATTAAAAAAAATATTTTTTAATAGCTGTTTTTTAATATAAAAACATTAAATTTGGTAAACCAAACTGGTAAACCAATTGGTGTTAATTTAAATTATAAGCATGAAAGTAAAAGGTTTAAGATGGTGGGTTGTTGGTCTTGTTGCTTTGGCAGCAGTCATCAATTACATAGATAGACAAGCATTTGGAGCCTTATGGCCAGATATTGCAAATGATTTATTTCCAGAAATGGATAAAGATGGTCATAAAGCAATATATGGCACAATATCAACAGTGTTCATACTTTCTTATGCTGCAGGTCAAGCGTTATTTGGTAAAATTTTCGATTGGATAGGTACAAGAATAGGTTTTGCACTTTCAATTGGGGTTTGGTCAATTGCTACATTACTACATGCATTTGCACAGGGTTTATTAAGTTTTTCAATATTTAGATCAATATTAGGAATTGCAGAAGCTGGTAACTGGCCAGGTGCTGCTAAAGCTAATGCTGAATGGTTTCCTACAAATGAACGAGCACTTGCCCAAGGTATTTTTAATTCGGGAGCAGCTGTTGGAGGCATAGTAGCTTATCCAGTTATTGGTTTATTATCTGTTTATCTTGATTGGCAAGCAATATTTATAGTTGTTGCAGTCCTTGGATTTTTATGGTTATTACCTTGGTTATTTATCGTGAAAGCTGCACCAAATGCTCATCCATGGTTAACAGAAAATGAAAAATTATACATACTTTCTGGACAAAAAAATCAAGAAATTGACGAAGAAGGTAATTACGAAAAAGAATATACGCCAGATACTAAAAAATTATTCAAACATAAAGAGAGTTGGGGAGTTGTAATAGCTTCAGCAGCAATCGATCCTATTTGGTGGCTTTTTATTGTTTGGATACCAATTTATTTATCCGAAGTTTTTGGTATGGACGTAAAAGAAATAGCATTCTCTGCTTGGGTACCTTATGTTGGAGCAATGATTGGAGCAATATTTGGTGGTTTGCTGGCTAAAAATAGATTATCAGCTGGATGGTCTGTAGATAAAACAAGAAAAATGACAATAACTTTAGGTTGTGTTATTATGATTCCTTGCTTTTTTCTGCTAAAAGATCCAGGATCTGCTATAAATGCAGTAATAATTATGGCTGTTTTACTTTTCGGATTCCAAGTTGCAATCGGAAATATACAGACTTTACCAAGTGATCTTTTTAGTGGTAAAATTGTTGGGACACTTTCTGGATTTGCAGGAATGGCAGCCAAACTTGGTGCAGCAGGATTAACTATTTTAGTAACATTTATTACAACTGGAGGGAATTATACACCTGCATTTTTAATTGGTGGTGCATTAGCCATAATAGCATTATTAGCTGTTTGGGTATTGTGTCCTAAAATAGCACCTTTAAAAGAAAAATAAATTAAAAAGAATTATTAAAGAATAAATTAAATAATATGAGTAATACAAATGGTAATGTAGCTGTAATAACAGGAGCTACTGGAGGAATAGGTTTTGAAGTGGCTAAAAGATTAGGTAAAGATGGCTACACAGTAATTTTAAATGGTATTGATGATGCAGCAGGAGCTGATAGATTAAAAGAGCTTACAGATAGTGGAATTACAGCAGAATATTATGGTTTTGATGTTACAGATGAACATGCAGTTACTTCTAACATCAATAAAATTGGAGAAAAATACGGAAAAATAAATGTGTTGGTAAACAATGCAGGTGGTTTAGGAGGTAGATCTCGTTTTGAAGAAATGACAACTGATTTTTATAGAAAAGTTATGGCTTTAAATTTAGATTCAGCATTTTTTGCGTCTAGAGCAGCAATTCCTTTCTTAAAGAAAAGTGAAAATGCATCAATTATAAATTATACTTCTAATGCAGGTTGGAATGCTGGTGGACCAGGAGCAGGAATTTATGGAACATCAAAAGCTGGTGTGCATGCAATTACAAGAGCTTTAGCTAAAGATTTAGCAGAATATGGAATTAGAGTAAATGCAGTTTCTCCAGGAACTATAGATACTCCTTTTCATGCACAGATTAAAGCTACAAAACCAGAAGTTTTTGCTTCTTGGGCAAACAACATTATGTTAGGTAGATTAGGAAAACCAGAAGATGTTGCTGGAGTTGTTTCTTTTTTAGCTAGTAAAGATGCTGCTTTTATTACTGCAGAAACTATCCAAATTGGTGGTGGTCAAGCTTTAGGAATTTAAAGTTTCCATTTAAATACATATAATCTATAAAAGCCGTTTTGTAATATTTACAAAACGGCTTTTAATGTTTACATTTATCGGATTTTAAAATTGATAATTAAAAATTATGAAAACGAATCAGGCAATTTTTTATATGGTTTTTAGTGTAATTGCTTTTGCAATGATGAACGCTGTTGTAAAATATTTAGCTTCTTTTAACGTATATCAAATTGTTTTTTTTAGATCGATTGGAACTTTGGTAATTACAGTGCCTCTTGTTTTAAAGCAAAAGATTCCTTTTTTTGGAAATGATAAAAAAAAATGGATGCTAATTAGGGGAATTGCAGGTGTAATTTCATTGACCTGCTTTTTTCAATCTTTAAACTATCTGGCTGTTGGTACAGCTGTTTCATTACGTTATACTTCACCTATTTTTGCAGCTATTTTTGCGTTTCTTCTTTTAAAAGAAAAAATAAAACCGATTCAATGGTTGTTGTTTTTTATCGCTTTTATCGGGGTTTTAATTATAAAAGGTTTTGGTGCAAAAATGGATTCTATAGGATTGATATACGTAATGATTTCCGCAATTTCTCTTGGAGTAATTTTTGTTGTAATTCGTAAAATTGGCGATAAAGAAAGTCCTTTGGTAATCATAAATTATTTTATGATTATGGCTTTTGTTTTCGGAGGAATTTTATCGATAAATAATTGGAAACAGCCAACATCAACAGAATGGTTGTTATTATTAAGTTTAGGCTTTTTTGGTTATGTAGGACAGTTATATATGACAAAAGCTTTTCAATCTGATGAAACTAGTATGGTTGCCCCATTAAAATATTTAGAAGTCGTTTTTATGATTATAATCGGTGCATTTTGGTTTGACGAAATCTATAACCTTTGGACATTGCTAGGAATTTTCTTAATTCTGTTAGGGTTAGTTTATAATATCTATTTAAAAAAGCAAAAGAAATAAAGTTTTAGAATAACTATAAAACAATAATTAATAACAAAAAATCCAACTTAAATCGAGTTGGATTTTTTGGTGTATACTTTGAAATTCAATGTTTTAAATAATAGTTTTCGATAAAATTAAACACCAAAAGGGTTTTCTATAGAATGTGCTGGTTTTGTAAACCATTCTGCACCATTTTCTGTCATATAAATATGATCTTCTAAACGAATTCCAAATTTATTTGGCACGCAAATCATAGGTTCATTACTAAATGTAATTCCTTCTACTAATGTTGTTTTATCTCCTTTAACAATATAAGGGTATTCATGAATTTGCAACCCAATTCCATGACCAGTTCTGTGAGGTAAACCTGGTAATTTATAATCAGGTCCTAAATGGTGTTTTTCTAAAATTTTTCTTGATGCATCATCAACAGAACTACAAGAATTCCCCAAAATAGAAGCTTCAAAAGCTGCTTGTTGCGTTTCTTTTTCGATGTTCCATATTTTGTGTTGTAGCTCATTGGCTTCTCCAAAAACGTAGGTTCTTGTAATATCAGAAATATAATCATACAATTGGCAACCTGTGTCTACCAAAACAACATCATTTATTTCTAAATTTTTCGGATTTTTAACACCATGTGGAAAAGAAGAATCTACACCAAATAAAACAATACAAAAATAAGAGCCAGAAGAAACTCCGTATTTTTTATGTGCTTCATGTATAAAATTTTCTACTTCTTTGGTAGAAATACCAACTCTTAAAATTTTTGCAGCTGCTTTTTGAACCTCTAAAGTAATATTCATTACATGTTGAATAATGGCTATTTCTGCTGACGATTTTATCATTCTACATTCTGAAATAAAAGCAGTTGCAGTTGTTATTTTAAAAGGTTCCTTTTCTTTTAACAATCCATTTATAATAGAAAAAGGAGTACTTTCATCTACTTGAATTTCTCCAGGATTAATTTTATTTTCTTTTAAAATATCAAAGAATAATCTATGTGGATTTTCATGTTCTTCCCAGTAATGAATTGTTCCTTCAACTTCCAAAAAATCTTGGATTGTTCCTTTTTCGAAATTTGGAGCAATATAATGAACTTCTTCATTTGGTAATAAAATTGCACCAACCATTCTTTCACTTGCACTCCAATGTGTGCCTGTAAAATACAGTAAATTTGCACCTGCATTTACATATATTGCTTGTACATTATTCGCTTTCATTAAATTACAAATTTTATGAATTCGCTGCTTGTATTCTACTTTTTGTATTGGTTTTACGCTACTTTCTAAAGGTTGTATTTTCGCTAATTCTTTTTCTGAAGTAGAACCTCCAATTCCGTATTTATTCATACTTAAAATTTTCTATCTGGATGAAATGAATCAATATTTAAAGATAAGTTTTTATCAGAAATAATTTCTGATACTAGTTTACCTGTTGCTGGTCCTAAACTCCAACCCATCATTGCGTGACCAGTTGCAATCGTTAAATTTTCACATTTGTTTGATTTTCCAATATAAGGCAATCCATCAGGAGAGCAAGGTCTTAAACCACAATTTGCAGTTTCTCTTTCTTCGGATGAAATTTCTAAATCTTTATAGTAACTTTTTCCTGCGTTTGCAATTGCTGCAACTCTTTTTGGATTGATATCATGATTAATACCAGCAATTTCCATAGTTCCTGCAAAACGAGTAAAACCATTCATAGGAGTAACTGCTACTTTTGCTTCGCATAAAATTGATGGAATCGTAATTTTTGTATTGCTCTTAACATTAATACTATAGCCTTTTCCAGCTTGAATAGGTATTTTTAAACCCAGTTTTTTTGTAATTATTGGACTCCAACTGCCTGCTGCTAAAACAACCTCATCTGCTTTTAATGCTCTTTTATTAGTCATTATTGATGAAATTTTATCTCCTGAAATCTGTAAATCATTTACAGTTTCATTTTTATAAAAAGTAACACCATTTTTTTCTAGATAAGAAATCATCTCTTTCATAAATAAATTTGGAGTCATATGTGCATCAGAATGATAATAAACTGCACCTTTAATATCTAAATTTGCATTGGGTTCTATTTTTGCCACTTCTTTAGCTGATAAATTTTCAACTTGTAAACCTTGCTGAATTCCTAATTTACCAACTTCCCATTCTTCTTCTCCAACTTTATCAGATTTATAAAACATCAACAACCCTTTTTTCTCATAATGAAAATTAAAGTCGTTTGTGTTTTTTAAATCTTCATACAAATCTCTCCCCAACAAATTAATGTTTAAAATTGGTTGTATTGCTTTGGCTACTTTTTCTTTTGTGGCAGATTTTTTAAACGCTAAACTCCACTTTAAAAAATCGATATCTAACCTTGGTTTTACGTAAAATGGACTAGAAGAATTAAACATCCATTTGATGCCTTTTGTAATAATTCCAGGAGTTGCCAATGGTATAAAATGACTTGGAGTTATATACCCTGCATTTACATGAGAAGCACCAGAATCCATATTTGTTTTATCAATAATGGTAACTTTATGCCCTTCTTTTTGAAGATAATAAGCAGAGCAAACTCCTATAATTCCACCACCAATAATTACTATATTTTTACGCATGTTCTATTCTAAATTAAAATTTCAAATTGGTTTTGTTGTTAAAAAATCAGAAAAGTAATCTACTTTGTAATTTGAATCTTATTTTCTTTTAAAGAATCTTGTTTTACAATTAAATCACTTGAAAACCATGTGCATAAGGATCATCTTCATCATCAATAATAATTGTATTGTAACCATAAATTTTTGCCCATCCTTTTACGCTTGGTATTATTGCAGGTTTGCCATTTAAAGTGGTTACTTCTTCCACTAAACCTGTAAATTTAGAACCGATAAAGCTTTCATGAATAAACTCTTCCCCAACTTTTAACTTTCCTTTCCCAAATAATTGTGCTAATCTAGCAGAAGTTCCTGTTCCACAAGGACTTCTGTCTATTGCTTTATCGCCATAAAAAACTGCATTTCTGCCAGAAGATGTTGAATCTAAAGGATTGCCTGTCCACAACATGTGTGTTACATCTTTAATGGTTTCATCTTCTGGATGCACAAATAAATTAGGGTATTTTAAATTGATATTTGCTCTTACTATTTGCGAATATTGAACAATTTTACTTGCTGTAAAGTTATGAATACCACTAAAATTTTTCTGCGGATCTACAATTGCATAAAAATTTCCTCCATAAGAAACATCAAAAGTAAGTTCACCTAATTCTGGACAGTCTACAGTTAAGTTTTCTGCAGCTAAATAACTTTTTACATTTTTTAATTTTACCCAATCTACTTTTTTTCCTGTGGTTTTGTATTCAATTTCAACCAAACCTGCAGGCGCTTCCATTCTAATTTTTCCAGGAATTTTTGGGGTTATCAAACCTTCTTCTATCGCAATTGTAATTGTGCCAATTGTTCCATGACCACACATTGGCAAACAGCCAGAAGTTTCTATAAATAAAATGGCAAAATCGTTTGCTAGATTGTGAGGTGGAAATAAAATAGAACCACTCATCATATCATGACCTCTTGGTTCAAACATTAAGCCTTTTCGAATCCAATCGAATTCTTTTAAGAAATGCTGACGCTTTTCGCTCATATTTGCGCCAATTAAGTTAGGACCACCACCTGCAACAACTCTCACAGGATTCCCACAAGTGTGTGCATCAACACAAAAAAAAGTTTTTCTACTCATTTAATTTCTGATTGATATAATTATTCACTCGATTTTCCATGATTGATAACGTTACAGTACCAACACCTAAAATTACTTCATGAAAATCTCTAATATTAAATTTTTCTTTTAATTCTTTTTCTGCTTTTTTACGCAATTCACGAATTTTAATTTCACCAATTTTATAAGAAATTGCTTGTCCAGGCCAAGAAATATACCTGTCTGTTTCTGTAGTAACTTCGTGGATTGACAATGCTGTATTTTCTGCCAAATAATCAATTACTTGCTGTCTAGACCAACCTTTCGCATGGATTCCTGTATCTACAACTAACCTACAAGCACGCCACATTTCGTAGGTAAATTTCCCAAACTTTTCGTAAGGTGTTGTGTAAATCCCCATTTCATCTGCCAACGTTTCTGCATACAAACCCCAACCTTCACCATAAGCAGATAAATATAAATTTCTTCTAAATTTCGGAATTTTGTCTTTTGGTAATTCGTTGTTTAAAGATATTTGTAAATGATGCCCAGGAACTGCTTCATGAGCTGTTAATGCAGGAATTGTATACAAAGTTCTGCTTGGTAAATTATAGGTGTTTACCCAATAAAAGCCTGCTGTGTCATCACTGCTGCTTCCAGAATATCTACCTCCTGTATAATTGGGCGCAATTGCTGCAGGAACAGGCACAACTCCATAAGGTTTTCTTGGTAATGTTTTAAAATATTTTGGCAATTCAGCATCAATTCTTTTAGCGATATCTCTTGCGAACATTAATAATTCTTTTGCCGTTTTTGGATAGAATTGCTCTTCTGTTCTTAAAAATTGCAAGAAGCCTGCAAAAGTTCCTTCAAATTGAAGTTCGTTAATTATTGTTTGCATTTCTGCTTTAATTCGTGCAACTTCTTTTAAGCCAATTTGATGAATATCTTCTGCAGTATATTCTTGGCTAGTAGTGTAAAAATTAATTCTATTTTGATAAAACGCTTCTCCATTAGGAGTGTTATTTACACCCAATTCTTCTCTAGTATTTGGAAAATATTCATCCTCAAAAAAAGCTTTTATTTCTTTAAATTTTTCTACTACATTTTCTTGAATACTTTTTGTTGCTTTCTTTATAAAATCTTCTTTTTCTTGGTTTGATAAAGATGCAGGTAAATTTAAAAAAGGCTTGTAAAATTCACTTTTAGTTACATCTAAAACAATATGTTTATCATATGTAAAACTATAATTGCTAAAAACTGCTTTGGGTTGAGAAATTCCTGCTGCAACTCCTGCTCTTAGTAAGTTTATATTATAATCGATTTTACGATTAAGTTTTTCTAAATCCTTTAAATATTTTGCAACATCTTCTTTTGTTTTTAGAACTTTAGAACCCATATTTCCTAAATTCAAATGAAAAGCAACTTCATTTGTAATCGGATTTAGGTGCATTTTAAACTTAACTTCGTCTATTTTATCTTGCAAGACAAAAAGCAATAATTCTCTAGAAATTTTATCTGATTCAGAAAGATTTTCTAGAGAAATCTTATTTATTTTTTGAATCATTTCCGTTGCAAAATCTGCCTCTAGTTTATAATACTCGTTTGTCTTTTCTACAGATTCAAATGGATTAAATTTATAATCTCTTTGCGTTTCATAAACTTCAATAATTTTTGCCAACTCGTTTTTACTTTGCGCTGTAGTTAAAGAAATACACACAAAACAAATTAGAATACAAAGAGATTTTAAATTTTTCAAATTAGTTAATTTTTTCAGTTGATTTTTTTCCGTCTATTGATCTTAAAATTCCTAAAGGATTTTCGTTCTTTAATTCGTCTGGCAATAAATTATTTGGCCAATCTTGATAACTAAAAGGTCTTACCCAACGTTTTATAGAACCAACACCAACTGCTGTAAATCTACTATCTGTAGATGCAGGATAAGGACCTCCATGAACCATAGATTCACAAACTTCTACACCTGTTGGCACTCCATTAAAAATAATTCGTCCAACTCTATTTTGTAGCGCATTTACAATATTTGTGTGGTTTTCTAATTCATTATCATCTGCAATAATAGTTCCTGTTAATTGCCCTTCTAAATGGTCAATTACGTTTTCTAATTCAGCTTCATTTTCACATTGAACAACCATAGAAAAAGGTCCAAAAACCTCTAAGTGTAAAGTTGTGTTTTTAAGAAATTCACTTCCATTTACAGTAACAACAGCTTGTTGTGCATAATTGGCTTTTACATCTTCTGTGAAATTTGCAGTTACAGAAACTCCTTTTTGAGAAACCACCTTTTCTTTATTATTTAAATAGCCTTTTTTAATATTTGGATGCAACATAACAGAAGGATTTATTTTTACAATTTCTTCTGATAATGTATGTACAAAAGTGGTTAATCCTTCTGATTTTATACCTAAAAGTAATCCAGGATTTGTACAAAACTGACCTGTACCAACAGTAATAGAACCTGCATAAATAGTTGCAATATTAACTGCTCTGTTTTGTAATGCCTTTGGTAATAATACAACAGGATTTATACTCCCCATTTCTGCAAAAACCGGAATTGGTTCTTCTCTTTTTGCGGCTAAATCATACAAAGCTCTTCCTCCTTTTATACTTCCTGTAAAACCAACTGCTTTTACTCCTGAATTTGAAACTAATTTTTGACCAACTTCTATACCACTAGAATTTAAGTTAGAGAAAACCCCATTTGGCATCTTGGTTTTTTCTGCTGCTTTTATAACTGCTGTAGCAATTAATTCTCCTGTTCCTGCATGCATTGGATGTGATTTTACAAGTACAGGACAACCTGCTGCTAAAGCTGCTGCAGTATCTCCACCAGCAGTAGAAAATGCTAAAGGAAAATTACTTGCACCAAAAACAACTACTGGACCTAATGGAAAGTTCAGTTTTCTGATATCTGGTTTTGGTTGTGGCTCTCTAGTTGCATCTCCTTTATCTATAGTTGCATCTACCCAAGAACCTGCTGCAATTAAATTGGCAAAACCTCTTAATTGCCCAACTGTTCTTCCTCTTTCTCCATTTGCACGTCCTTCTGGCAAACCACTTTCTGAACAATATGTTTTAATTAACACATCGTCTAAAGCCAAAATTTCATCTGCAATTGCATTTAAGAATGCTGCTTTTTTAGTGCCAGAAATTTTACTGTATTCTTTATAAGCTTTGGTTGCTAAACTTACAGCTTCATTTATTTCTTCGGTTGTTGCTTCTGTAAAAACAGATTCGTTTTCTTGATTTAATTCTGGATTAAAGGTTGTAAAAGTCTTGTTTCCTTTTGCTGATAATTTATTTCCTATATAGTTTTTTCCTGTAATCATTCTTTGCTTATTTTTAAATGTTTTTTTCAAATTTACTCGTTTGTAAGCTATTTTTTTGATAATAGATATTTTTGCAATAATGCCTTAAAATGAAAAACCTTTTCTCATAATCTTCTCTAGAATTATGATAAACATGTAATTAATGTCTACATTATGCCTTCTGTAAAACGAAGCTTTCTCATTTTTGAATATTTGAAAGGATCAATTTATTAAGTCCAGAATTTCAAGTCTTTCTTTTGCCAGAATATATCTTGCACGCACATCATCAATTTGCTGTTGAGTTAATTTCTTACCAAAGGTACGCAGCCCTCCAGCAACATCATTATGATGAATCCCCATAGCAAGTTTAAGATATTCCATAAGTAGAGGCTGAGCATCTAGATACGATAAGGAATTTAAAGCTTGAGAAATTTTGTTTGCTTCAGCCCATTCTCCATTTAAAACATACTCCTGCATAGTAACACTTGCTTTTGGGAAGATAGTCCCTACACCTGTAATGCCACCACTTGCTCCAGCCAGTCCTGCATAAACAGTAACTGTATCTACTCCTGCCAAAACTTTTAAATTTTTGTTCTCTAACATCAGCGTTTCAATAATTGAAACATCTATAGTTGATATTTTAAGAGCTGTTACTTTAGGAAGAACAGAAAGTTTTAGAAGAAGGTCTGTTGAGAGCGCATGATAACCAGCTGCATCAGGATTGTTATAAGGCATAATTGTTACGCCTACATCTTTTGCAGTTGCTTCAGAAAGTGCATAATACTCATACATTTCTTTTTCAGATGGAATCGCCTTCGTTTTTGGTGGCATAACCATAACTGTATCAACTCCAACTGTTGCAAGTCCTTCAATAATTTTGGCAAGTTCTTCCTTAGTTTCTGCTGCAGCTCCACTAATCAATGGAACCTTGTATTCTTTAGCAACCTCAGAAAGGGATTTAAGTAAAGAAAGACGCTGTTTGGTGCTCAGGTAGCTATTCTCACCCAAAGTACCAGAACCAACAAGTCCGCTCATTCTGCTTCCTCCCTTTCCTTGAGCTTTTAAAATACCTGCAGCCTGTTTTTGTGTTGAATCAAAGTCAATTTCAAGAGCGCCAGATTTTGACTCTTTCAGCCATGTAAACACGGCTGGCATTACGCCATTCCATTGTATACTCATAATTCTGTTTTTTGTTTTATTCAAAAATACACAATAACTTATTTTTTTTTAGTTGATAAATTATCCAGAATTAATACTATAATATCCAATAAGTATAATTTAAATTATATATCGAGTATTATTTACATATATTTGATGTAATTATAGCTTGTTTATGATTGTACTCCCTTTTAAAATAGCGAAACCAGAAAAGAATTCTTTTGTTTTTCAGATAGACGATACACATCCTTTTTATGACAAATTGCATCAACATGAAGAAATACAAATAAGTTTGATTGTTGAAGGTGAAGGCACTTTAATTGTTGGTGATACTGTTAATTCTTTTAAAAAAGGCGATATCTTTATTATTGGTAGCGCAATTCCTCATATTTTTAAAAGTGATCTAAAAGCCTCTGAAAGTTCATATATGCTTACGTTATTTTTTACCTATAAATCTTTTGGAAAAGACTTTTTTGAACTCGAAGAATTGCAAGAAGTCACTACTTTTTTTAAACGATCTAAACATGGTTTTAAAATTACTTCTAAAAAAAAGATTGCAAGTGATGTATTTTTTCAACTTGAAAAATCTACAAAACTAAATCAATTAATTCTCTTACTTCAACTTTTAAAAATTTGTTCTAATGCTAGTTATAAAAGTTTATCTTCTTTTATTTACGATAAAAAATATTCTGATAATGAAGGAAATAGAATGCGAACTATTTTTGAATATACTATGAATAATTTTACTCAAAAAATAACGCTTGAAGAAATAAGTACCATTGCAAATATGACTAAAAATGCGTTTTGTAAATATTTTAAAAAACGAACTAATAAAACTTATTTTCAGTTTTTAATGGAGTTAAGAATTGAAAATGCTTGCAAACTTTTAATAAGTAATAAAGAGGGTTCTATAGCAAGTATAGCAGAGGAATGTGGGTATTATAATATTTCTAATTTTAATAGACAGTTTCAAATTTATAAACAACAATCGCCTTCGGAGTTTAAGAATTCTTTTTCTTAAAAAATGGATTATAAATAGTTAAAAATGATTTTTTAAAACAGATGCTGTTTATTGAAGTTCAATAAAAACAATCTTGAAACAAAGACTTTAACACAACTATATTTTTCTCTTTTGAGAACTAAATAGGTTTCCATTCTAGTGTCTCTACCAACTTTAAAACATCTTTTTTAATATAATCTACAGCTGGTAAAATGGAATCATAATTTGGTCTTACATAAAAATAAAGTGATCCTTTTATAAAATTATTTGTACTATCTGTAACATGAAACTGTAAGTGAGAAGCTGCGTTTCCTGTAATTTCATACAAAGAACCAAATACCCTTCTTTTAGGATTTACAAAATCTTTAGGTACAATTTGTTCTGCTTTTACAGCGTGTTTAAAAACCAGTTTTTCTGCTTCTATTAATAATTCTTTTAAGTTGTTTTCAATAGGTCTGTAGGTAATATCAATAGAAGCATTTAAATTTGGGTAGGTAATTTTTAACCAATTATTTTTTTCATCAATAACAGTTGTAATTTTTAAAACATCAAAAGAATAAGGTCTTAAAACTTCTAGTTTTTTATATTCTTTTTTAGGATACTCTAAACTCAAATATGCTTTTGGTTTTGGTAAAACTGGCTCATCACAAGAAATAAATAGTAAGAGAAAAGATAGAAGAAAAAAGATTTTATAAGAAAAAGGAGATAAAATTTTATGCATTTCGTGTTGCTTTTACTTGTTTTATGCGCTTTTTATCTAACGCTTCAATAGTAAACGTATAATTCTTGAAGATTATTTTCTCGTTCTTTTTAGGGAATTTACCAGAAATCTCTAAAATAAAACCAGCCAATGTTTCGCTTTCGCCTTTTTCTTGCTCAAAAATTTCCTCATCTTCATCATCTAAAACTCTACAAAAATCTTTAATGGTCGTTTTACCTTCAAAAATATAATTGTTTTCATCAATTTTAGAATAATGCAAATCTTCATCATCAAATTCGTCATTAATATCGCCCACAATTTCTTCAATTACGTCTTGTAACGTAACAATCCCACTGGTGCCTCCATATTCATCCACAACAATTGCTAAATGGTTTTTACGTGCTCTAAAATCATCTAATAAGTCATCTAATTTTTTGTTTTCTGGTACAAAATAAGCTTCACGAACCAAATTTTGCCATTTAAAATTTTTCTTGTTTAAATGGGCTAATAAATCTTTTGCAAATAAAACTCCAATAATATTATCGGAATTTTCTTTGTAAACAGGGTTTCTAGAATAGCCGTTTTCTAAGATTTTTTCTAAAACAACTTCGTACGTTTCATCATCAGAAATTGCAAAAATATCGATTCTAGGAATCATAATTTGTACGGTTTCTGTGTTTCCGAAATTAACAATTCCTTGTAGTATTTTTTGTTCGTCTTTGGTGGTTGCTCCTTCTGAAGTTAGCTCTAAAGCTTGCGATAAAGTTTCTACTGAAAAGTTAGAATTTTTACTACCAAGTTTCTTTTCGACATATTTTGTAAGTGTTATCAATGGTAAGCTAAATGGCGTTAAAATGACATTGATTACTCGAATAAACTTGGACATTTTTCTCGAAAATGGCAACGCATTTCTAGAGGCGTATACTTTTGGTAATACTTCACCAAACAACAAAATTAAGAAGGTTACTAAAACAATTTCAATTAAAAAACGGATTGGAATTATAAAAAAATAGGCGTTTAGTTGATAATCGAAATCGCCAAAAAGAGTTTCTGCTAAAGAAGCAAAAAGCAACACAATTAAAATATTGATAAAATTATTGGTAATCAATATAGTTGCCAATAATTTTCGAGGTCTTTCTAATAAAGTAACAATTATATTTTCTCCTTTGGCTTCGTTGGTAAGTTCATTTAAATCGCTTTGAGAAAGTGAAAAAAAGGCAACTTCAGTTCCAGAAATGAGAGCAGAACTAATCAGTAAAAAAATTAAAACAATAGCATTTATTCCAGTTAAAAAATCGATGGAATTTAGTAATATATATAAATGTTCGGGATCTGGGTCCAAATTTAAAAGTTTAAGATATTAAAATGGTAAATCGTCATTTTCTTCTTCTTTTACAACCGATTTTGGTTGTTCAGGTTTTGCAGAAACTGTTTTGTTTTCTTGTGGATTGTTAGCCATCTCTGCATTTTTTTTGGTGGATAACATTGTCATTTCACTTACCTGCACTTCAGTAGAATAACGTTTTACTCCATCTTGTTCCCACTGTCTGTTTTTCAGTTTTCCTTCCACATAAACTTTATCACCTTTGCTTAAATATTTTTCGCAAACTTTAGCCAAACCATTTCTAACTACAATATTGTGCCAGTCTGTATTGGTTACTTTTTCGCCAGTTTGTTTGTTGGTATAGCTTTCGCTTGTGGCAATAGGAAAACGCCCAACACAATTTTGATCATCAAAATAATGCATTTTTACGTCATCACCCAAATTACCGATTAAAATTACTTTGTTTATTGTTCCTGCCATTTTTCTTTATTTATGATAAAAAACTTCTAAAAAGCACCTTGCAGAAAGAGGATTTATATAGCGTTTGTAAACTATTCCTTAATGTGGTCAATACTTTTATAGTTTTTTGTGAATCAAATAATTTTTACATCAAAAGTACTAAAAATATCATTTACTTTTTGGTTGATATTCTTCTAAAAAATTAGCAATTAAAACAGGAACTGGAAATTGTTTAATATCTGTCCAATTTACGGTTGCTTTTGGTAGTGTTGCAGTTTCTACAACCCAAAATTGTGTGTATAAATGCTGATGAGAAAGTTTGTGTACAATTTCTTTTTTGTTGAAAAGCGAAATTGTGGTTTCATCAGGAAATAGCTTTATAAATTCTTCGGATGCAATTAGCTCATCTTTATTGATGTTTGTATCGCTTTCAATTAAAGGAAACTGATACAAACCTTGCCAAATTCCTTTCCCTTTTCTTTCGGATAAAATAGTTTTTTCATCTTCAGTTTTTATTACCAGAAAATTAAAATATCTATTTCTAACTTTTATTTTCTTCTCTTTTACAGGCAACTCTTTTATTAGACCCTTTTCGAAAGCAACACAACTATCTGCAAAAGGACAGGTTTCACAAAGCGGATTTTGAGGTTTACAATGCAAAGCACCAAAATCCATAATGGCTTGGTTATAAGTTCCAGATTGAGATGTATCTAATAAAGTTTGTGCTAAAACTTTAAACTCTTTAATTCCTGCTGATGAATTAATGGCGGTTTTAATTCCAAAATAGCGTGATAAAACTCTGTAAACATTGCCATCTACCACAGCATTTGGTTCATCAAAACAAATAGAAGCAATTGCAGAAGCAGTATAATCGCCAATTCCTTTCAGCTTTATGAGTTCTTTATAGGTAGATGGAAAAACCCCATTTAAATCGTTTGCGACCTGTTTTGCTGTAAAATGTAAATTTCTTGCTCTAGAGTAATATCCTAATCCTTGCCACATTTTAAGAACGGTACTTTCGTCTGCATTTGCAAGATCAAAAATTGTTGGAAAAGTTTCCGTAAACTTTAGGTAATATGCCATACCTTGTGCAACTCTAGTTTGTTGTAACATAATTTCTGAGAGCCAAATAAAGTATGGGTTTTTAGATTTTCGCCAAGGCAATTCTCTATTGTTTTGTAAGTACCAGTAAATTAAAGTGTTAGAAAATTTCATTGCTTAAAAATAGTTTTGCAATAGTACATCATAAAATTCACATAAATTTACTCGTTTATATTTTTGGAGTTGATTAATTATCATATATTTGCATCCGCAATTTTTGAATAAAATTAATAAAAATATAGTAAAAATAGAGACATGACGAAAGCAGATATCGTATCAAAAATTTCAGATAAATCAGGAATCGAAAAGACAGATGTTTTAGCAACTGTTGAAGCATTTATGACTGAGGTAAAAGATGCATTAGAAGGTGGTGACAACGTTTATTTAAGAGGTTTTGGTAGTTTTATTATCAAAACAAGAGCAGAAAAAACTGGTAGAAATATTTCAAAGAATACAACTATTAAGATTCCAGCTCACAACATTCCAGCTTTTAAACCAGCTAAAACTTTTACTGAAGGAGTAAAAAATAAAGTAGCTGTAAAGTAACAAAATACTAATCTAAACCGTTAAAGGTTTAAAAAACAACAGATCATTATGCCAAGTGGTAAAAAAAGAAAGAGAGCAAAAATCTCTACACACAAAAGAAAGAAAAGAGCTAGAGCAAATAGACACAAGAAGAAAAAGTAAGCTAATGCTTACTTTTTCGTTTGTTGTATAGCGAAAAAGAAATTACAGTACAAAAAAAGTTCATTGACATTAAAAGATTTACGAGTTGTAAGCCAGTAAATCTTTTCACGGTATTTAAAAGTACCTGACATTATTAATCCATCTGCACACTAAAGTGCAGTGTTAAAACCAGTTCAGTATGAAAACAGAATTGATTATTCGTTCAAATTCATCTGATATTGATTTTGCCTTATTAAGAGATGGAAAACTTATTGAGTTAAATAATGAAACAACTGGTAACAAATTTTCTGTAGGCGATATTTTTTTAGCCAAAATAGGAAAAGTGTTAACAGGTTTAAACGCATCATTTGTAAATGTTGGCTATCCAAAAGATGGTTTTTTACATTACCATGATTTAGGTGCGCAAGTAAACTCATTAAATTCATTTCTTAAAAAAGTAAGTACAGGTAAGTATAAAGAGTTCACTTTAAAAAACTTCCAGAAAGAGGAAGACATTAACAAAGACGGTAGTATTAACAAAGTATTAAAAACGGGGCAAAACCTGTTGGTACAAATTGTAAAAGAACCAATTTCTACAAAAGGCCCAAGATTAAGTTCAGAACTTTCTATAGCTGGTAGGTATTTGGTATTAGTTCCTTTTTCTAACAGAGTTTCTGTTTCTCAAAAAATAGAAGATCCGAAAGAAAAAGAACGATTAAAAAGATTAGCAAAGAGCATAAGACCTAAAGGTTTTGGTGTTATTTTAAGAACTGTTGCAGAAGGTAAAAAAGTAGCAGAATTAGATAAAGATTTGCAAAACTCATTAGAACGTTGGACGACGATGTGCAAGAGAATACCTAACACAAACACGCCAACAAAAATTTTAAGTGAGTTAAACAGAGCATCTTCTATACTAAGAGATGTTATGAATGAAACTTTTACAAATATTGTAACAAATGATGAAACTTTGAAAGTAGAAATTAAAGAATATCTGCAGGAAATTTATCCTGAAAAGGAAAAAATTGTAAAGTTACATAAGTCTGAAGTGCCTATTTTTGAAAAATATGGTATAGAAAGACAAATTAAAACATCGTTTGGAAAAACTGTTTCCATGAGCAAAGGTGCCTATTTAGTCATAGAGCATACAGAGGCTTTACATGTTATAGATGTAAACAGTGGAAATCGATCAAATAAAGCAGGTTCTCAAGAAGATACTGCATTAGAGGTAAATCTTATTTCAGCAACTGAAGTAGCACGTCAATTACAATTGCGTGATATGGGAGGTATTATTGTTGTAGATTTTATTGATATGCATAAAGCTGAAAACAGAAATAAATTGTTTCAGCATTTAAAAGAACAAATGGCTTTGGATAAAACAAAGCACAAAATTTTACCACCAACTAAATTTGGTTTGATACAAATTACAAGACAAAGAGTAAGACCTGAGTTAAGTATTAAAACTACCGAAGACAACCCAAATAAAAATGGTCAAGTAGAAGCTCCAATAGTATTGTTAGATAATATAGAATCTGATTTAGAGAAATATATAACTAACTTAGAGCAGCATAAATCAACCGATAAAAAGATACAATTACATATTCATCCTTTTATTGCTGCTTATTTAACAAAAGGAGTAAATTCAATTCGTTTTAAATGGTATTTAAAACACAAAAAGTGGATTACAATTATACCTAGAGATGCTTACACATACTTACATTATAAATTTACTTCTGCAAAAGAAGAAAAATAATTTTATAGATAAGGCAATAATTTATTATCAAAAAAACCCGAAACTTTTTAAAGTTTCGGGTTTTTCTATTTTAAGGAGCTTTAGTTTTACATCATTTTTGCTCTTTAATTAAATACATATAAACAGGATAATGATCTGAATACCCACCTGAATAACCAGCACTAGAAAAACTTCTAAAAGGATAGCCTTTAAATTGCCCTTTTCTACTGGTTAAAAATCGCTTGTTAAAAATTTTTGCTTGAAACATTTTATAGGTAGAAAAATCTTTTTCGCCTTTGTCTAATAAAGGTGATGAAATTAAAATCATATCAAATAAATTGATGTTATCTCTATAACCTAACGTATTAAAACCCCTTCTAAACAAATCTTCATAAGGGTTGTAAATATCTAAATCACCAACTTTACTTTTATCACTTTTAGTTTTAAGAACTTCTTTAAAGCTAGCATTTATTGGGTCGTCATTAAAATCTCCCATTGTTAAAATTTTAGCATTCGCATGTTTCTCTCTAATTTGAGCAAATATTTTTGTGTTTTGATAGGCTGCTTTTTCACGCAAAGGTCTGCTTTTTGCTTCTCCACCACTTCTGGAAGGCCAATGATTTACAATAATATGAATCAACTCATCATCTAAATAACCAGAAACTAATAATTGATCTCTTGTATAAACCTTAAAATTATCTCGATAAATATTTGGATTAAAAACCTCATGATGTACAGGTTTAAAATATCTTTTTTGATAGATTAAAGCTACATCAATGCCTCTTTTATCAGGAGAATCATAATGAATAATTCCATAATCTTTTTTTACAAGATGTTTAGATTTTACCAAATCCTCTAAAACACTTAAATTTTCAACTTCAGAAACACCTAATATTGTTGGACTTGTATTTGCTTTATCTTCTCCAATTTGTGCAATTACACTTCCTAATTTATCAATTTTATCCCAATAAACTTTAGATCTGTTCGCTTTTAGTGCCATCATTGGACTTGCTTCATCGTTTTTTGTAACATCATTTATGGTGTCAAAAAGGTTCTCTAAATTGTAAAAAGCAATGGTTCTAATATTGTATTTTTTCCCTTGAGAATTCATTGTAAAAAAACTAAATATCAGAATTAATAAGAGAAGACTTTTCTTGATTTTTTTCATTTTTTTTCTGTTAAATTTAAAGAACTAATCGCTTCAATATAAATAAAAGTTACAAAACAAGCGCTTTTTTTAGCTAAAAAACACTAACTTGACTTCGCTATAAAATTGAAAAAGAAAAGGTTATGAGTAAAACTATTGTTTTAATAGTTGTATTTCTATTGTTTTTTACAACAGTATTTTCACAAAACATTTTAAAAGGAATTGTTGTTGATAACGATTCTAAAGATCCGCTTAAAGGTGTTTTGGTAAGTGTTATAAATATCTCAAACACTCAAATTACCAACGAAAAAGGTTTTTTTAAAATTGATAATATTCCCAATGGAAGTTATATTTTGGAACTTAAACTTGCTGGTTATGAAACCCAAAACTTTCCTATTCAACTTGCTGATGAAACCATTGATTTAGGAAGTATTTTATTTTACAAAGATTTTACTCAAGACCAAGATTTAAGTTTAATTACCATTACAGATGATGAATTAAATGACGATACAAGTGCTGCAGATAATATTGCAGGACTATTACAAGCTACCAAAGATATTTTTTTAAGAACTGCTGCTTTTGAGTTTAGTTCCTCCTTTTTTCGTGTAAAAGGTTTAGATTCTGGAAATGGGAAAGTGCTTATTAATGGCATTGAAATGAACAAAATCTATGATGGACGAGCTCAATGGAGTAATTGGGGTGGTTTAAATGATGTGCTAAGGAATCAAGAATTCAGTAATGGTTTATCGCCTTCAAACTTTACTTTTGGCGGCCTTTTAGGTGCTACAAATATGAACACAAGAGCCTCAGAACAAAGACCAGGAATTAGAATTTCCTATTCATCATCTAACAGAAGTTATGTGCACAGAGCAATGGCTACTTATGCTTCTGGAATGAGAGAAAATGGTTGGGCTTTTACCTTTTCTGGAAGTAGAAGAACAGGTCAAGAAGGTTTTAATGATGGTACTTCTTACAATGCATATGCTGTTTTTGCATCGATTGAAAAAAAGTTAAATGAAAACCATAGCTTCAATTTTACAGGAATTTTTACACCTAATAGAAGAGGGAAATCATCTCCAAATACACAAGAAGTTTTCGATTTAAAAGGAATTGCTTACAATGAATATTGGGGAAATTTGAATGGTAGAAAGGCCAATTCAAGAATTAAAGATGTAAATGAACCCATTTTAATGTTGAATCATTATTGGAATGTAAGCAGTAAAACAGAAGTAAATACAAATATTTCGTATCAATTTGGGCAAATAGGAAACAGTCGTTTAGATTTTAATGCAGGTGCAAATCCAAGTCCTACCTATTATCAATATTTGCCAAGTTATTTTGTGGCAAGAGACGATTTGGCAAGCGCGTATCAATTTCAACAAGAATTTTTAAATGATGGTCAATTAGATTGGACACGAATTTTCGATGCCAATATTACAAATGTTGCTGCAGAATTACCAAGTGGTTATGTTTTGTATGAAGATGTAAATGATGATGAACAAATTACAGTAAATACAATTTTAAATTCGGCGATTAATGATCACATCAACATAAATGCAAAAGTAGAATACAAGCAATTTAGTTCTAATAGTTTTGCAAAAGTGATTGATTTATTAGGTGGAAATGGATATTTAGATATCAATAATTTTGCTGATACAGAAGATTCAAAACAGAATAATTTAGCAACACCTAATAGGATTGTTGGTGTAAATGATAAATTTAGATATAATTACAACATAAATGCAGCTGTTGCCAAAGGTTTTGTACAAGGTCAATTCAAATATAATAAAGTCGATTTTTATGGAGCAGCAAGTGTTTCTCAAACGAAGTATCAAAGAGAAGGTTTGTATCAAAATGGGCGGTTTCCTGATAATTCTTTAGGAAAGTCAGAACAATTAAGTTTTACCAATTTAGGATTAAAAGCAGGAGTTACTTATAAACTTACAGGTCGTCATTTGGTAGATGCAAATGTTGGCTACATTACAAATGCACCAACTATTAGAAATTCGTTTTCAAACTCTAGAGAAAACAATAATGTGGTTGATAATTTGGTGAGTGAAAATGTTTTTTCTACAGATGTAAGTTATATTATTAGAAGTCCAATATTAACAGGAAGACTCACAGGTTACTATAACTATACTGAAGATGCCACTGAAATATCGTTCTATTTTGCTGATGGAGTTGGAGGTGATAATACTGCTTTTGTGCAAGAAGTTTTAACAGGCATCAACAAAAAACATTTGGGGATCGAAGTAGGTTTGGAGGCGCAAGTTACATCAACCATAAAACTAAAAGGAGCAGCTGCTATTGGGCAATTTACGTTTGATAATAATCCTGATTTATATTTAACAACGGATGTTGTAAACGATGGTGTTTTTGATGATAAAGGTCGTTCTCAAAATTACATATCTAATTTAGAAAATTACAAAATTTCTGCTGGCCCACAAAATGCGTATTCAGTCGGTTTTGAGTATAGAGATCCAGATTATTGGTGGGTTGGAGCAACTGCCAACTTCTTTGAAAATACCTATGCAGATATTGCACCTTTAAACAGATCCAGTAATTTTTTTACAGATGATGATGGTTTGCCTTTTGAAGATTATAACCCAATTTTAGCAAGAGATTTATTGCAACAAGAACGGTTTGATAATTATATGGTTGTAAATATGATTGGTGGGAAATCTTGGAAAGTTGGCGATAAATACATTAGCTTTTTTGCAACAGTAAATAATGTGTTGAACACAGTATATAAATCTGGTGGATTTGAGCAAGGAAGAAATGCAAACTTTAGGCAATTAAGAGATGATAAAGCTTTAGAAACGCCTGTTTTTGGTAATAAATATTGGTATGGAAGAGGAACAACGTATTTTTTAAATGCTAGTATAAGTTTTTAAATTCTAAAAAAACGAAGATGAAAAGAAATAAAATAATCACAATAATAGGCGCAATTGCTATGTGTTTCTATTTTACAAATTGTGTAAATGATGGAGATTTTGAGATTCCAACAAATTTGGGAAATGAAGAAAATGCAAAATTAGCGAGTATTTTAGATAGCATTCAATCTGGAATTTATCAATTAAAAACGATAAAAGAAGTTAAGGAATTATACATTTCTGGCAACGAACCTTTAAAAGTAGCTTCTAAAATTGTGGTAAAAGGCTATGTAATTTCTTCGGATCAAAAAGGGAATTATTTTAGAGAATTTTATATGCAAGATGCTCCAGAAAACCCAACTGCAGGTTTAAAAGTTTCGTTGAATTTAAGCAATAATTATAATAAGTTCAATTTTGGTAGAGAAGTGTACATTTCTTTGAAAGATTTATATATTGGTGAAACAAATTCAGGTGATGGCATTATTACAATTGGTGGAAAAATTAATCCAACAGATGCTTTAGAAATACAAAATGTTTCTACAAATCAACTAGAAAAACATGTATTTAGATCTGAAAAAACCGTTGAAATTATACCGAAATTAGTTTCTTTGGCAGGTTTAAATTCATCAGATATTGGAACTTTTGTAAAAGTTGATAATGTTGTTTTTCCAACTAATTTACAAGGGAAATCTTTTGTAGATCCTACAGAAGATTTCGATACGCAAAGAAAAATACAAACTTGTCAAACTTTGGGTTTTGCAGATTTATTATTAGAAACAAGTTCTTTTGCAAGTTTTGCGAATAAAACATTGCCTTTAGGAGGTGGAACTATAAATGCAGTAGTTTCGAACGATTTTGGTGGCGATTTTTTAGTCTTGGTTTTAAATTCTGATGAAGATATTTCCATGGAAGGAGAAAGATGCACAACATTATTGGAAGTTGATTTTCCAACGATTTTATTAGAGGAATATTTTGAAGATTCATCAGGAGAAATAGCAATTACAGGTTGGATAAATTTTAGAGAAGAAGGCACACAATCTTGGCGATCGTATTCAGATACGTATTCGCAAAGTAAAGCTGCAAGAGTTGGTTCTAAAAACTCTGGAAATGCAAACACAATTACTTGGTTAATTACAAAAGGTGTAAATTTGGACGCAACAACAGAAGAGTTTTTATCGTTTGAAACCTCAAACAGTTTTGCAAATGGTAGTAATTTAGAAGTTTTAATTTCTACAAATTGGGATGGAACAACAATAAACGTAACATCTGCAACTTGGGATATTTTACCAGCAAAAATAGTTTCTGATGGTGAGAATTTTAAAAATTGGATTCATTCTACGTATGTAAATTTGTCTGATTATTCAGGAACAGCGTTTATCGCTTTTAAATATACAGGAACAGGAAACATCAATTTTGATGGAACATACGAATTAGATAATATTAAAATAAATGCCAGATAATTTTAAGATGGATAAAATAGAACATATAGGAATTGCAGTAAAAGATTTAGAAAAATCGAATCAATTATTTGCTGCACTTTTTGGAGAAAAACACTATAAAACTGAAGAAGTACTTTCTGAAGGTGTAAAAACCTCTTTTTTTAAAACAGGTCCTAATAAAATTGAACTGTTAGAAGCTACAAATCCAGAAAGTCCAATTGCTAAATTTATTGCTAAAAAAGGAGAAGGAATCCATCATATTGCATTTGCAGTAACTGATATTATTGCAGAAATTGCTAGATTAAAGGAAGAAGGATTTACAGTTTTGAATGAAATTCCTAAAAAAGGAGCAGATAACAAATTAGTAGCTTTTTTGCATCCAAAAACTACAAATGGAGTTTTAATAGAATTATGTCAGGAAATTATTTAATTTAACATAACAACTGCATACTGTAACTGTAAACTGCCCATTATTTTTTATTATCTTGCACCGATTTTAAACAATAAACATCAATGTCCAAGAAATTTGATTCTTATCAAAAAAGACGCTTAACATCTTCTTACATATCAGTTGTAATTAGCATAGCTTTGGTGCTCTTTATGGTTGGTGTTTTAGGGTTGATTGTACTAAAATCAACAAAAGTTGCCAACTACGTAAAAGAAAAAGTAGCGATTACACTTTTTATAAAAGATAAAGTAACTCAAAAACAAATCAAAACGTTTAGAGAATCTTTATTAGAAGAAGAATTCACGAAAAAAGCAGTTTATACAAGCAAAGAACAAGCTGCAAAAAAATATAGCGAAGAAATTGGCGAAGATTTTTTACAATTTTTAGGTGAAAATCCGCTTAAAAATGGAATCGATATTTACTTAAAAGCTGATTACGTAACACCTGAAAAAGTAGCGGAATTAGAAGAAAGATTTTCTAAAAATGCTTTTGTGGCAGATGTTTCTTATGATAAACCTTTAATTAATCTTTTAACAAAAAACATTAAAAGAATCAGTTTTTGGTTGTTAGTTTTAAGTAGTTTTTTTGGATTGATAGCCATGATTTTAATCAACAGTTCTATAAGATTATCTATCTATTCAAAAAGATTTAATATAAAAACCATGCAAATGGTTGGCGCTACAAAAAGTTTTATTAGAAAACCCTTTATTTGGAGAAGCATAAAATTAGGCTTGTTTGGTGCATTTTTAGCATTAATAGCGTTAGCAGTAGTTGTGTATTATTTAGATCAATTTATACCAAGTTTAGATTTTTTAAATGATTATGCTACTTTAGGTTATATTGCAGGAGGCGTAATAATATCAGCATTAATAATTACTTGGATAAGTACATTTTTTGCAACACAACGTTTTTTAAACCTACAAACAGACGAACTTTATTATTAATTATATGAAAAAAGAAGTGAACCAAGAACAAGAATTTTTATTCGGTAAAAGGAATTATATCATAATGCTTGTAGGTATTATTTTTATTACTGTTGGCTTTATTTTTATGTCTGGTGGAGGTAGTGAAGATCCAAATGTTTTTAATGAGGAAATTTATAATTGGCAACGAATTCGTTTAGCGCCAACTTTAGTGCTATTAGGATTGGCAATTGAGATTTACGCAATTTTAGCAGACCCGAAAAAATAAAGTATGGATGTTTTAGAAGCAATAATTCTTGGAATAATTCAAGGATTAACAGAGTTTTTACCAGTATCTTCTAGTGGTCATTTAGAATTAGCAAAAGCCATTTTGGGCGATACTTCTGTACCAGAAGAAAGTTTAACGTTTACAGTAGTTTTACACTTTGCAACAGCTTTAAGCACGTTGGTTATTTTTAGAAAAGAAGTTGCAGAAATTTTTAAAGGATTGTTTCAATTTAAATGGAATGATGAATTAAAGTTCTCTCTAAAAATTATAATTTCTATGGTTCCTGCAGTAATTGTAGGGCTACTTTTTGAAAAGGAATTAGAATCTTTTTTCGGTGGAAAAATTCTTTTAGTAGGTGTCATGTTGCTAGTAACAGCAGTTTTATTATTGTTAGCAGACAAAGCAAAAAACACTAATAAAGAAGTCTCTTTTTGGAATTCTGTAATTATCGGAATTTCGCAAGCTATAGCAATGTTACCAGGAATTTCTAGATCTGGAGCAACCATATCAACCTCTGTTTTATTAGGTATTGATAGAACAAGAGCAGCTCGTTTCTCGTTTTTAATGGTAGTTCCTTTAATTTTTGGGAAAATTGGTAAAGATGTTTTAAGTGGAGATTTAAACTTTCAGTCATCAGAAATGTTACCAATTTCAGCAGGATTTATTGCTGCTTTTTTAGCAGGTTTATTAGCTTGTAAGTGGATGATTGCAATCGTTAAAAAGAGCAAACTTTCTTACTTTTCAATTTATTGTGCAGTAGTTGGTGTAATTGCAATTGGATACGCACTTTTAAATTAGAGAAACTCAATTTTTACAAATTACGTAATAATTATAAAAATTGTCAGTTGAATTCATCCTGCTGTAAAGCAGGATCTCTTTATGGATTAATTTTATAATTTTATTTTACATTTTCACATAGAAATAACTTGGTATTAATGACAGAAGAAGATTTTAAAAACGGTCAAGTTTTATTAATTGATAAACCCTTAGAATGGACTTCTTTCCAAGCCGTAAATAAATTACGTTGGCACATCAAACAACGTTTTAAAATTAAGAAGATAAAAGTTGGTCATGCAGGTACTTTAGATCCTTTAGCAACAGGTTTGTTAATTATTTGTACAGGAAAGCAAACGAAAGAAATTCATATTTATCAAGGTCAAGAAAAAGAATATACAGGTACTTTTACTGTGGGTGCAACAACACCAAGTTACGATTTGGAAACAGAAATCGACGAAAATTTTCCTACAGAACATATTACTGAAGAACTTTTAAAAGAAACTACAAAACAGTTTATTGGCGAAATTCAGCAAAAACCACCTATTTTTTCTGCCATTAAAAAAGATGGAAAACGTTTATATGAATTAGCCAGAAAAGGAGAAACTACAGAAATACAAGCAAGAACTGTAACTATTACAGAATTCGAAATCACCAATATAAACTTACCAAAAGTAGATTTTAGAGTAGTTTGTAGCAAAGGAACTTATATTCGTTCACTGGCTTTTGATTTTGGAAAAGCACTAAATTCTGGAGCACATTTATCAACCTTAAGAAGAACAAAAATTGGTGATTTTTCTGTGGATAATGCAACTTCAATTGAAGGTTTTATTGAGAGTTTAGAAGAAAGTAGTTAGGTGTATTTTGTTTCAATTATTTATTTTTCAACCCTTTACTTTTAAAAAATCTCGTTAATCTGCTGTTGGTAGGATATGTTCTGTGCTTAGTCATATTATTAAAAATAAGCGCTGTTACAAATAAAATTAACGTTCCAGTTAAAACTGGTGAAATCACATACCAATAGCCCAAATCTTTTAACTTATCTGTTCCTATCACTGCAATTAACGCAGTTGCACCTCCTGGAGGATGTAATGTTTTGGTCATTTGCATTACTATAATGGAAATGGACACTGCAAGTGGTGCTGTAATCCAAAGTATGTCTGGTAGAAATTTAAAAATAGTTACCCCAATTATTGCAGAAAGAACTTGACCACCAATAAAATTTCTTGGTTGTGCTAATGGACTTTGGATTGCTCCAAAAATAAGAACACTTGCTGCTCCAAAGGAACCAATTAAAAGTATATTTTCTAATCTTGGTAAGTAAGAAGATTGAATAAATGCAATTATTCCAATTCCGAAAAATGCTCCAATAAAAGACCAAAATTGTTCTCTAAAATCAATTAGTGTTTCTTTGTAGATTACATATCTTGAAATCCTGGCATTTCTCTTTATTTTTTGAGATATTTTTCTCGTTTTTTGTTTTTGTACTTTACTCACTTTTGTTTTTTTTTGTTTAGATTACAAAAATATAGGTTCAATTTATTTCTATGACTTTGCTCTAATTATCTTCTATTTTATACGATTATTTAAAATCAATTTTAAAAGAATCTTTATCATTTAAAAACCCCAATTTCTCTCTAATTTTCTTTTGATCAGATTTTACAAAAGTTGCTTTTAGGATGCCAACTTCGTTTTTAGGTAAAGTAGCAAGTTCTTCACCCAAATAATCTATAAGTAAGGAATTTCCTGAATATTCGTAATTATTAGCATCTTTTCCAGTTCTATTGATGCCAATTGTGTAACTCATATTTTCTATAGCTCTTGCTTTTAAAAGCGTGTCCCAAGCTTTAATTCTGGTTACTGGCCAATTTGCCATAAAAATTAATAAATCGTAATTTTCTGTATTTCTTGCCCAAACAGGGAAACGTAAATCGTAACAAATTAACGGACAAATTCGCCAACCTTTATAAGTTACAATTAGTATTTTATCTCCAGAATTGTAGACTTTATCTTCTCCAGCCAACGTAAAAGAATGTCGTTTATCATACGTTTCTATTTCTCCTGAAGGATGCACAAAAACCAATCGATTATAGTAGTTATTGTTATCCTCTATAACCAAACTTCCAGTAATTGCAACTTGTTTTTTTGAAGCCATTTTTTGCATCCAAGAAATGGTTTCTCCATTCATTTTTTCTGCAACTTTTTCAGGGTTCATAGTAAAACCAGTGGTAAACATTTCTGGCAAAACAACCAAATCTGTATTTTCTGATAAACTGTTTATCTGTTCTTCAAAAAAAGCACGGTTTTCAATAGGATTTTCCCAAGATAAATCTGCTTGGATACCAACAATATTTAGTTCATTTTGCATGAAAATAAATTTAAAGATTATAGAAGTATAAAAGTAAGTTTTTGTAATTTAGGAAATCAAAATTATGCCAAAAATTCTATGCAATCTTTTATTTCAGAAACTATAGATGATATTTTAAAAACCACAAATTCCTTTGAAAATGTTGTTTTTATTTTGCCATCACAAAGAGCAAAAGTCTTTGTAAAACAAACTTTTAAAGATAAAATTTCGGTAGGTTTTTTACCAGAGATGCTTAATATTGAACAATTTATTCAGCAAATTTCTGGCGTTCAAAAAGCGGATAATATTCAGTTGTTATTTCATTTTTACACGATTTATAAAAATGTTGAGCAACATCCAGATTCTTTTGATACGTTTTCTTCTTGGGCATTAACAGTTTTGCAAGATTTTAATGAAATTGATCAGCATTTAATCAACTCGAAAGATATTTTTATCTATTTAAGAGATATTGAACGTCTTAAAAAATGGTCTGTAAATGGCACGTTTACAGAAACAGCTTTGATAAAAGATCATTACTCTTTTTTAGAAAAACTGAATACGTATTATGATGCTTTTTATAAATTTTTGTTACGTGAAAATATCGGTTATCAAGGCTTAATGTATAGAGAAGCTTGTGGTAAAGTAGATAAATTTTTGGAAGAAAATAAAAATAAAAAGTTCTTTTTTATCGGTTTTAATGCGTTGAACAAAGCAGAAGAATTACTTTTCCAAAAAACGTTACAAAATGGGAATTCAGAAATTTATTGGGATTTAGATGAAACTTTTTTCAAGTCTAATCATCAAGCAGGAAAATTTATCAGAAAATATAAAAGTAGCTGGAATTATTATGATAAAAACGAGATAAAACTTTTAGGAGATACTTTTTCTGCTCCAAAAAAGATTCAAGTTATTGGCGCTGCAAAAAATAATACGCAGATAAAATATACTGGAGAAATTTTAGAAAAAATTACTGATTTTAAAAATACTGCTTTGGTTTTAGCAGATGAAACTTTGCTGCCTGTAACCTTAAATTCGTTACCCAAAAATGTAGATGCAATCAATATTACAATGGGTTATCCTTTAAAAGATATCCCAACAACAAGTTTACTATTTTCAATTTTTCAGTTGTTTATTTCGCAAGAAAAATTGCAAAAAAGCGTTTTGAATGAGTTTTATTATAAAGATGTAATTCGCTTTTTTAAGCACCAATCTATTTATGGTTTAATTGCTAAGATTGATCATTTTACAGAAGCAATTGCAAAAGATAACCAGACTTTTATTACAAAAAGTCATATAGAAGATTTGCTAAAAGAAGAAAAATCCGAAGTAAAAAATATTATTTTAAAGCTGTTTGAGGCTTTTGATTCTGTTGAGAATTTTATGGATAGAATTTTGGCTTTGATCGATCTTTTAAAAGCGGAAGTAAATCCTTTAGAAAAAGAATATCTATTCCGTTTTTATACTGTTTTTACGCAATTACAAACCTTGCAAAATGAGTTTCATTATTTTACAGATTTAAAAACCTTATCGCTATTTTTTAATCAACTAATATCTTCAGAAAGTTTGTCTTTTCAAGGAGAACCTTTAAAAGGTTTACAGTTGATGGGCATGTTAGAAACGCGTGTTTTAGATTTTGAAAACATTATTTTAGTCTCTGCAAACGAAGGTGTTTTGCCAGCCAATAGTCAGCAAAATTCTTTTATTCCTTTTGATGTAAAAGTGGAATATGGTTTGCCAACCTACAGAGAAAAAGATGCTATTTTTTCGTATCACTTTTTTAGGTTGATGCAAAGAGCAAAAAATGTTTTTATTTTGTATAATACAGAACATGATATTTTTGGAAGTGGAGAAAAAAGCAGATTTGTAACACAATTAGAAATGATGAGAACAGATATTGTTCAGAAAATTATTTCGCCAAAAGTGGTCGCTCAAAATACCGAATTAAAAACCATTGAAAAAAATGAGTTGGTTTTTGATCGACTAAAAGAATTAGCAAAAGCTGGTTTTTCGCCTTCTTCTTTAACCAATTATTTATACAATCCTGTTGCTTTTTACAAACAGAAAATTTTACGAATCAAGGAATTTGATGATGTTGAAGAAACAGTTGCTTACAACACTTTAGGAACTGTTGTGCATGAAACTTTAGATGAATTGTACAAACCTTTTAAAGGACAGTTTTTAAAGGTTGATGCTATTTTATCCATGGAAAAAATTGCCAAATATTTGGTTACGAAACATTTTAAAATTCACTTTAAAAATGGTGATATTTCTACAGGACAAAACAGACTGATTTTTGAAGTTGCCAACCGATTTGTAACGAACTTTTTATCCAAAGAAAAAGAATTGGTAAAAGATGAGAAAAATCAACTAAAGATTATTGCAACCGAAGAAAATTTATCAGCAGAAATAGTTATTGAAGGTTTCGAATTTCCTATAAAAATTCATGGTAATGTAGATAGAGTTGATGAGTTAAATGGCGAAATTAGAATTATAGATTACAAATCTGGAATGGTGCAAGCTGCTGAATTAAAAGTGCTTGATTTTGAGAAGTTGAGAGAAAAAGAACAGTATAAAGCCATACAAGTTTTAATGTATGCTTATTGTTATGCACAAGAAAAAAAGTTTGATTTTTCTAAAAATTTAAAAGCAGGAATTTATTCGTTCAAAAATTTAAATAGTGGGTTTCTAGCAATCAATTTTTCATCAAATTATAGAAAACCAGAAACTACAATTACAGAAGAAAAGTTGGAAGAATTTATAGAAGAATTGAAAGAGTATATTAAAGAAATCTATAATCCTGAAACTCCTTTTATAGAACCTGCAGATTTAAAGTATTAGGGTTTTATTCACTGGAATTTATTAATAAAAAAACCACAAACAGTAACGTTTGTGGTTTTTTAAGTTTTAATTACTCTTTTATGTCTTGTGGTTCATTTTCCTGAGGAAAAATATGATTAAACAGTCCAAGAGTTTTGTTGTATTCTTCTTGAATTTCCATTACGAATTCTCGATCATTATCATATTGCCTAACTTGGTCTACAATACCTCTATATAAGTATCTAAAAGTTAAATCGAACTCTTCATAAACCATGTCAAAATCTTCTTCATTAAAAGTGCTAAACCAAACTAGTTTCTCTTTAAATAAACGAATTAAATCTTCAGCAGTTTCTCTTCCTTTTTTGTGTTCGCCCAATTTGTAATACATTTCTGGGTATTCCATAGATAAACTATAATGGTCAAAATCTTCAATTGGCATTTTTTCTATAGATAAATCTAAAACTTCAAGTGCTTTGATAGTATCACCTTCCATTGCAAAAGCAGATGATAAACGCATTAAGCTATTTCTTAAAGAAATGGCACTTCTTTTGGTTTGTTCGTCTAAATAAATCTTACCATCGTTAATGTTTCTCCAATTCCATTTTTGAATATTGTTGTACATTTTTTCGGTATCAATTCTACCAATATCAAACAGACTTAATTCACGTTGTAATTGACCATTTTGGTTGTAAATTTTAGTTGGTGTTTTAATAGGTACAAATTTAAAGGCAACACCATCTAACTGTAAATAGTCTTTTAACCAAATATATTCGCTGTCTGTATTTGAGCCACCAGTAAAATAAATTGGTTGTTTCCAATCGAAATTATTTAAAATATCGAGCATTAAAATAGTGTTTTTACCAAGAGCTCTATCAATAGTAATATCAATATAAGGCACGATTAAATCTGCGTCTTTTTGAGCAACAATTCCGTATTTTAAAGCATTTTCTTTATTTACAGGAATTCTAATTTTATTGGTTGGTAATATTTTCTCTGGATTTCCATCTTCATCTAAATCGTAGAAAGTACGTTTGCTATCACTTCTTATCCACTTCATAAAATTATCTAATTCTAAAACAGAATCTTTTAATTGAGGAAATATTTCAGGAAAATAATAAGCAACATCTAAAGTTCCATATTTATATTCATCATGTGTTAATTCTGATGGAATTGCTTCTGCTTTATACGTTTTCCTTTTCATTTGGTCTATGTACCAATCAGTTTGAAAAAGACTTGTATTGATCAATTTAACATCGGTTCTAACACCTTCTACCTCTTGCATGTACCAAAGAGGAAATGTATCATTATCGCCAATGGTAAACATAATTGCATTAGGATCTGTACTTTCTAAATAGGCTTGCGCATTTAAATGGGTTGTATATCTGTTAGATCTATCATGATCGTCCCAATTTTGAAAAGCCATTAATGTTGGAACTGCAAGTAAACAAACCACACTTATTGTGATTGCCATTTGTCTTCTCGATGCTAAATATTTTAGATATTCATACAAAGCAAGCACACCAAAACCAACCCAAATTGCAAAAATGTAGAAACTACCTACCACAGCATAATCACGTTCTCTTGGTTCAAATGGTTTTGGATTTGTGTAAAATATAATTGCAAAACCTGTAAAAGCGAAGAATAAAAAGAGTGTAAAAAAGTTCTTTTTATCCCATTTAATTTGAAAAAATAAGCCAATAAGCCCTAATAAAAGAGGAAGAAAATAATACGTATTTCGACCTTTGTTTAATAGAGATTGCCAAGGTAACATTTGTTGAGAGCCCAATCTTGCTTCATCAACAACATCAATTCCACTGATCCAGTTTCCATTAAAAATATCTAAATTTCCTTGAATATCATTTTGACGCCCAACAAAATTCCACATAAAATAACGTCCATACATGTAGCCAAATTGGTAGCTCATCATAAACTTTAAGTTTTCTGCAAACGTTGGTCTTCTTTGGCTATTTTCTGGAATTCCTGCAATTTTTTTGTACATTTTTTCTGATGCAGGATTCACCATTCTTGGAATAAAACCTTTATGTTTATCAGAATAATTAGGCAAAACATCTTTGTAAACATTTACAATTACATATTTACCGTCTTTTTTCTCATATTTTGGTTTGTCATCTCTTGTAGGATTTTTTGCATCCTGTTCTCTGTTATACGTATTTGAGTAATACGTATCGTAAAAAACATTGGCATCTCCATATTGTTCACGTTCGTAATACGCAAGCAATTCACGAGCACTTGAAGGATTATTTTCGTTAATAGTTGTATTTGCATTTGCTCTAATTGGTAACATCATCCAAGAAGAAAAACCAATCATGATAAATAATAAAGAGAGAATTAAAGTATTTGCTGTTAATTTTTTCTTTTTTCTAGTATAGTTTAATCCGAAGAAAAATAAAGCTACCAAAATAATAGCAGCAATAATACTTCCTGAATTATATGGTAAACCAACAGTATTTATGAAAAATAATTCTGATGCACTAAAGAATTTTAGTGTAAAAGGAAATATAAATTTAAAAACTAATAATAATACAAAAACAGAAATAATGGTAGCAATTGTAGACGTTTTAAAGTTGATGTTTTTATATGTTTTAAAGAAATATAACATCACTATTGCAGGAATTACCAATAAAGAAAGAATATGTACTCCAAATGATAAACCAACTACAAAACTAATTAAAACCAGCCACTTATTACCTCTAGCTGTATAAATTTCGCTTTCCCACTTTAAGGCTAACCAAAATAACAAAGCCATTAAAAATGATGACATTGCATATACTTCTCCTTCAACAGCACTAAACCAAAAACTATCTGAAAATGTATACGTTAAAGAACCTACCAAGCTACTACCTAAAATAGCAAGTCTTTTTCCTTTAGAAATATTACCAGTTTTAGCCGCTAATTTTGAAGCTAAATTGCTAATAGTCCAAAACATAAATAGAATGGTAAATGCACTTGCTAAAGCAGACATAAAATTAACCATTTTACCAATTTCTGTAACATCTGTTGTAAACATTGCAAAAAATGCACCTAACATTTGAAAAAGAGGAGCTCCTGGAGGATGTCCAACTTCTAATTTTACAGAGGTTGCAATGTATTCTCCTACATCCCAAGCACTAACTGTAGGCTCTATGGTTAGTGAGTATGTAATTAAGGCAATAGCAAATGTAATCCATCCTAGAATGATATTCCATTTTATAAATTTTTGTGGCGTCATAAAGTTAGGTAATAATCTGTGGGCGAATTTACTAATAAATATGAATAAAATTAAGTACTATCTGCTTTTCTAACAATTTGTAAGTTCATAAATGTTTGTTAAAGATAAAATATTTAAAAAAATGTTTGCAAATCTAAAAGAATGTATTAAATTTGCATCCGCTAAGAAGCATTGGCCTATGGTGTAATTGGTAACACACCGGTTTTTGGTACCGACATTCAAGGTTCGAGTCCTTGTAGGCCAACAAAAGCAACTTTTAATTCCTTTTAAACACTAGTGTTTAAAAGGAATTCTTTTTTTTAGTACCTCTGTGTAAACTCCACACTAGTCTTTTTAGATAAAAAATATAATTATAAAGTTAGTTATATAAACAAACATACTTAACAGGTAATTTCTTTTTTAAAATAATCAAATTAACCACCTCAATTTTAAATTTAAACTTCGCTTTACATAATGGATACTTAAATTTTCTAATAAAGAGTTATTATTAGTTAACTTTGTAGACGACATTTTTTATTTGAATAGTTCGTTTTTTAAAAAATAATATAACATCTAATTTTAAATAAAATTATAGTGAATTTTATTACCTCTTAAATTGCTTAGAAAAGCAAAATATCATTAATCCAGAAAATTCACTTCAAACAAACAAACAAAGTTCTTCTTAAGAAAAGTTATAAGGTAAATTATACCTTAAAGCTGAACTTTTTAAAAACAAGCTTAAAATAAAACATCTTAAATGACAGCACAAGTTATAGTATATGAAATAAAAAGTGAAGCCGCTAAAAACGCAGAAAAACTTTTTAGTCATAACGATAAATACTTTTATTGGAATGAAGGAAAATTTAAAAACCTCTCTTTAGGTGATTATGTTTTTATTGTAAATAAAGAAAGTGGATGGGTTTTGTTTACAAGTTCTGATACCCAAAAGATAGAAACACATACCCAAAAAGGAGATACGATTTTTAAAGATAACATTGATGGTAAATGGAATTCAACTACTCGATTTGAAATTTTAGAAATACTAAAAATACCAGATAATTGGGAATGGAAATCTAGTAAAAGCAATGAAGGAAAATGTATATATGCCAATAATATAAATATAATTGATAAAAAAAATGTACTATTAAACATTAACCAGCTTAAAACATTAAGTAACAAAGAATCTATTATCAAAATACTTGATATATGTAAGTCAGATTTTGAAAAGAAAATAGCCGAAGTTAATTTTGGTAAGCCAACTTCTACTACTTTTTTAAATATAAAAGCCGATTTAGAGCATATAGAAACTTACATAGAACAAAAGGGATTCAACTTTAAAAAAAGTGAAATCATCAATTTTTATTTATCATTAAAAACCAAGCCTTTTATAATTCTAGCAGGTATATCTGGTACAGGTAAAACACAGCTTCCAAGACTATTTGCAGAAGCTATTGGTATGAGTAAAGATCAAGTAATTCAAATTCCTGTAAGACCTGATTGGACAGACGCTTCAGATTTAATTGGGTACACCTCTTTACAAGGAAATTTTATCTCTAAACCACTTACAGAAGCCATCATAAAAGCAAAAGAAGATATTACTAAGCCTCATTTTTTTATTCTTGATGAAATGAATTTAGCAAGAGTAGAACATTATTTTGCAGATTTTTTAAGTGTGATAGAAACCCGTTTTAGAACAAAAACCGATGAAGTTAAAACCGACTTTTTACTTTCAAAAAATCAAATAAAAGAAGCCAACAACGCGTATTTATATGATGCCATTTATTGGCCCGAAAATCTATATTTAATAGGAACTGTAAATATGGATGAAACTACCTATCCTTTTTCGAGAAAAGTACTTGATAGAGCGAATTCTATTGAAATGAATACAGTAGAATTAGACTGGATTGATAAACAAAAACAAAAAGTTGATAAGCTTACAGATTTTACGAATGCCAATTTAAAAAGTGACTATATAGGAAGTGTAGAACTCACAACAGCAGACAAGCAACAGGTAGAAGAAGCGCTTGAAATGTTAAAAAAGATAAATAAAATACTCGAAATTGCTAACCTGCAGTTTGCATATAGGGTTAGAGATGAGATAATATTTTATGTACTTTATGCAAAAAAGGAGCAATTACTAAAACAAGAAAAAGCTATTGATTTTCAAATTATGCAGAAAATTTTACCTAGAGTACATGGGAGTTCTAACCGTATTCAAAAAGTAATTATTAGTTTATTAAATCTGCTTACTAATGAGGATATAGCAACTTCGTATCCAGATTTAGAGTACTTAGAAAAAAAGAAAAAATCAATCATTAAAAAATCAAACTATCCAAAATCTACAGAAAAATTAATATTTATGCTAGAACGCTTTGATGAAGATCGATTTACTTCTTTTTGGGTATGATAAATAATCAAACTAAAAAATATAGTTATGCTATTAAAAATCATGGAACCTTTGAAATTATTACATCAGATAATAAAAACTTACATGATTCTAAAATAGTAACGAAAAACTTTAAACTTAGCATTTTAGGGAAAAAAAAGTCTGTTGAAAATTCAGAAAAAATTTATTTATTCGATTGGCAAGAGGTTAGTTTTATAGCTATTATAGATCCTATCAACCATGCAAAAGAATATTCTCTTTGGCTTGATAACAAACTTGTAGCTTATTCTGAAAGATTAAACAAACAATTACATTCTATAAGAACTCTTAAAGGAAACTTATCGTTTAAAGAGGCTTTAGGAAATCATGAAATTAAAATTTTATCTCCTAATGATACAGTAGTCTTAGAATTATCTTTTGAGGTTTTTCCTAAAAAAATACAGTATAAGAAAGACTATAAATTGCTACAAAAAGATTGTGCAAGGATCGTTAATGATCTAAGTTATAAATTGCTACCAAACTTCTATAAAAAAATAAAAAATAAAGCTAGTGGTACTACTTCTAATGCTAAATGGTGGTTTATTTTAGATGCTTTATTTGAAGATTTAATAAAGAGTTTAGAGCTAATTCAACGAAATCCTAAACACAATATTATTACTGATGAAGAAGTAAGACAAATAGATAAGGTGAAAAAACCTTCATCAAAAAATAAAATATGGCTCACCAAAAACACACAGTATATTTCAAATAATAAAGAAGATGGTATTGAATTGATTTCTGGACAATATTTTTCTCATGCTTTAACATTAAAGAAAAAATTAAGCTACGATAATTATGAAAATCGATTCGTAAAATATATGGCCAATCAAATAATAATTAGATTGACCGACTTAAAAAAAGATTTGCATAAAAATAGCGTATCTAACAATAAAAAAGTAGTTCAAAAAATAACAACTTACACTGGTAGATTGCATAGTATTTTAAACAAAATACCATTTAGTAAAGTTGGTCAATTTGAAAAAGAAACATACTATTCATCAACTTTAACCCAAGCAGCTGGGTACAAAGATCTTTTACAAATTTATTCCTTACTAGAAAATGGTTTTGAAATTTTAGAGGATGAATTTTTGACTTTAAACTACAAAAAAATTGATGATCTATATAATTATTGGTGTTTTATTAAAATTTTTGACACCATTATAAACTCTTCAAATTTAAAAATAAAAAGCCAAAATCTATTGGGCTTGTATAATGGGAAAATCAAAGTTAATGTTGGTCTTAATGATTTTACTACTATAAAATTAACGAGTAAAGAGCATAAAGAAATCTCCTTACAATATAAAAAAGAAAAATATTTGATCTCAATTGAGGTTGCAACTAAAAAAGAGAACCCTCTTTTGTCTCACTTTTATCCTAATTATCAAATTATAAATGATAACAAATACAGTGAGGATTTTAATAATATAGACAGTTCTTTAATGCATTTTAAGGAGTACATTAAAAAAGAGGAAATTATAAATGAGGTAAAACAAAAAGACCAAACAAATTTAAAACCGATAATTTTATACCCTTCAGATGCAAAGGATACTAACTTTCAAAATTTAAAAAAGGAAAACAGTGCTATTAAGGACCTTCCATTATTGCCAACAAAATCGGGTTTATTAGAAAATTATATAAGAAATACGATTGTTGATGAAACAGCAAAAAATAATGTACAAGAATTTGTTGGAATGCATTATCAACAATATATAAGTGATAGAGAAATTTTTGATAAAGGAATATTAATTGGACGTTTAAAAAAAGAGGCGCTTCAAAAACGGTTGACCTATTTAGATAAGAAGAATCGATATTATTTTCCTTTTGTAAAAAGCAAGGATAGTCGTATTTATAATGTTTCTTATTTGTTACTTACCCAGCCTGAAAGTTCTTTAGCACTCTTAAAAAAAGTAAAAAGTTGGGAAATACTCAACAAGAAAGAGCTTACAGATACTGGTATAGATTGGGAATTAAATTCAGAGCACTACCTTGTTTTTAATTTAGAAAATAAAACAGAACAATTAGATACTAAAAATGAAATTCCGATTTTTAGTTTCAGGTATACCACTTTAAGAGGCTTGTATTTTTTTAAAAATCAAGAAATAAATAATGCTTTATATGTTGCAAATGAAGCTTCCTATTTACTCTATAAAATTTTAATAAAAAAGGATATAGAATTTACAATTTCGTGGTTTAAAGACGCAAAAGATTTTACTTGTGTTGAGTTTAAATTATCTAATAACGTAAAGTTAATTTGTTCTAATCGTTATCCTCATCAACATTATATGGTAGAAAACGAATTAAAACCTTTGTCCTCTCTTATTGATAAGTTTCTCTAACTGAAATATTTTTTCTTCAATAAAAAACAGATATAAAAATAATTAATACAAGTAC
>CAXBPL010000009.1:0-63583 GCA_963977615.1 uncultured Polaribacter sp.
TTCCAACTGATCTACGTGATTATTGTAAATATGAGCATCACCAAAAGTATGGATAAATTCGCCAACTTCATAACCACAAACCTGTGCAATCATCATTGTAAATAAGGCATAAGAAGCAATATTAAAAGGAACTCCTAAAAATATATCTGCACTTCTTTGGTATAATTGACACGATAATTTTCCATCAGAAACATAAAATTGAAAAAATGCGTGACAAGGAGGTAATGCTGCTTTTCCATTGGCTACATTTTCTGAAAAAGATACAGAAGTATCAGGCAAAACTGAAGGATTCCAAGCAGAAACCAACATTCTTCTAGAGTTAGGGTTATTTTTTAATGTTTCAATTACTTCTTTTAATTGATCCACTTCATCACTGTTCCAATTTCTCCATTGATGTCCATAAACAGGTCCTAAATCACCTTTTTCATCAGCCCAAGAATTCCAAATTTTTACACCATTTTCTTGTAAATAGTTGATGTTTGTATCGCCTTTTATAAACCAAAGTAGTTCATAAATTATAGATTTTAAATGTAACTTTTTAGTAGTTACCATTGGGAAACCTTCACTTAAATCAAAACGCATTTGATAACCAAAAACACTTTTTGTACCTGTTCCTGTTCTATCTCCTTTTTCATTTCCGTTTTCTAAAACGTGTTTTACTAAATCGTGATATTGTTTCATTCTGATTGTGTAAGCGTTTAATTGTTTATTTGTGTAATTGTTAATACGTTTAGACAACTTAACGAATCAACAAAAAACATCTTTTTAACCAATAATCATCCCAGCAATTGTTGCAGACATTAAAGAAGCAATGGTTCCTCCTAAAAGAGCTTTCATTCCAAATTCTGACAACGTTTTACGCTGACCTGGAGCTAAAGAACCAATTCCACCAATTTGAATACCAATGGAAGCAAAATTTGCAAACCCACATAACATATAAGTAGCCATAATAATTGATTTGTTAAATGTTAAATGCGTAGCACTTGCTATGTCTTTCAATTCTGCTAATTGTATATAACCAACAAATTCACTTGCTGCTAATTTTATTCCTAATAATTGTCCCATTAAAGCCATATCTTCTACTGCTACTCCTATTAACCACATTAATGGCGCAAACACATAGCCAAGAATTGCCTCTAAAGAAAATGATTCGTAAGGTGTATTTGCAGCAATCCAACCATTTAAAGTTGTAATATCTCCTATCCAACCTAACATTCCATTAATCATTGCAATAACAGCAACAAAAACCAACAACATTGCTCCCACATTTACAGCCAATCGTAAACCTTCAGTAGTTCCGTTTGCAATTGCATCTAAAACATTTGAACCAATTTTTTCTTGAGAAACTGTTACATCTGTATTTACTTCTTCTGTTTGTGGATACAACATTTTAGAAATCACAATAGCTCCAGGAGCTGCCATTACTGATGCTGCCAACAAATGTTTGGCAAATACCAATTCTAATTCTTTATCTCCACCACCTAAAAAGCCAATGTAAGCAGCTAAAACAGCACCTGCAACTGTAGCCATTCCACCAATCATGACTAGCAGCATTTCAGACTTATTCATTTTCTCTAAATAAGCTTTTATCAACAAGGGTGCTTCAGTTTGACCCAAGAAAATGTTACCTGCAACAGACAAACTTTCCATTCCAGAAATTCCTAGAAATTTCGACAAAACAATCGCTAAAAGTTTTACTATTTTTTGAATGATTCCTAAATAGAACAATAACGATGTTAATGCAGAAAAGAAAATGATTGTAGGCAATACTTGAAAAGCAAAAATATAGCCGAATTTATTCATATCACCAACCATACCTGCAAATAAGAATTCACTTCCTGCTTTGGTATATTCTAAAATTTCGATGAAAATTCCGCCAATAAATTCAAATATTTTTTGAATAAAGGTTACTTTTAAAACACCAATTGCAATTATTAATTGCAGTGCTAAACCAATTCCTACTTTTTTCCAATCGATCGCTTTTTTGTTGTTGCTAAAAAGAAAAGCAATCACTAATAAAGCGAACATTCCTAAAACTCCTCTCCACAAACTATTAAAAGAAAAGCCTTGACTTGGTATAATTTCAGTTACAATTACATCTGTACTTTGAGAAAAAATTGAAAATGATAAAAGACAAAAAATGACAACAAGTATTTTTTTCATAATATAAAAAGTATAATTTTAAGAACGTTTACTTATTTCGTCTCTTATTTTTGCAGCCACTTCATAATTTTCATTATCTACTGCATCATTTAACTGTTTGTGTAATTCTTTTAATGGAAGATTAGCAAAATTACTTGTATCTTTTTGAGGTGTTTTTTCTATGTCTGATGAAACATCTTTAGAATCAAATTTATTTTCTAAAGCCATTTCTTCTTCAACCTTTAAATAAATTCCAGCTTTATCTAAAATATTTTCATAGGTATAGATAGGTGCATTAAAACGAACTGCAATTGCAATTGCATCTGAAGTTCTAGTATCTAAAATCTCCTCTACTCCTTCTCTTTCGCAAACTAGGCTAGAGAAGAAAACTCCATCTACTAATTTATGAATAATTACTTCTTTTATATTGATATCAAAAGTATCTGAAAAAGTTTTGAACAAATCGTGTGTTAATGGTCTAGGAGGTCTAATTTCAGTTTCTAATGCAATCGCAATAGATTGTGCTTCAAAAGCTCCAATAATAATAGGTAAAGTTCTTGTTCCTTCAATTTCACTCAAAACCAGTGCATAGGCACCACTTTGAGTTTGACTGTATGAAATCCCTTTAATGGTTAGTTTTATTAAACTCATATATCATTCTACAAAATATAAAAAAGCATCTTATACTACACTTTTTTAGAAGGCACAATTTAATAAAAATAATAGATTGAAAACCTTTATTTTATCAGTTTTTATCAAAAAGAAAAAAACCTATTAGTTATACCACCAATAGGTTTTCGTTTAAAAACTATATTTGAATTTGAATTAAGCTTGTTTAAATGCTTTTAGCTTCTCTATTAATTTTGGTACAACTTCAAAAGCATCACCTACAATACCATAATCTGCAGCCTTAAAGAAAGGCGCTTCTGGGTCTGTGTTAATAACTACTTTTACTTTACTTGCATTAATACCTGCTAAATGCTGAATTGCTCCAGAAATTCCGATAGCAATATATAAATTAGAGGCAACTGGTTTTCCTGTTTGCCCAACATGTTCTCCATGAGGTCTCCAACCTAAATCTGAAACTGGTTTAGAACAAGCAGTTGCAGCACCTAAAACGTCTGCCAACTCTTCAATCATTCCCCAATTTTCTGGTCCTTTTAAACCTCTACCTGCAGAAACTACAATTTCTGCATCTGCAATCGTTACTTGTCCTGTAACTTTATCTATTTTTTCTGATTTTACTCCAGATTCTGCAATCGAAGCTTCAAAAGTTTCTGTTGTTCCAGAAACTGCATTCTCATGAACTCCATAAGAATTTTTAGCAACTCCAATTATTTTTTTATCCGTAGAAATTACAGTATTGCTAAATCCTTTGTTCGAAAAAGCTTTTCTTTTTACTGTAAAAGGACTCGTTGAACTTGGTAATGCTACAACATTAGATGCGTAACCAGCATCTAAAGCAACTGCTAATAATGGTGCAACATATAAAACATCGATACTAGAACCTAAAATGATTACTGATGAACCTTCTGCATCTGCAACTTGCTTTAAAACTGAAGCATATTCTTTTGCATTAAAAATTGATAAAGAATCATTTTTTACAGAAACAACTTTTTCTGCTCCATACGTATATAATTCTTCTGTACTATTTGCATTTATGGTTACAACAACTACGTTACTTCCTAGTTGTTCTGCTACTTTTTTTCCGTAAGAAACTACTTCAAAAGCACTTTTCTTAAATTTTCCTTCTGTGGAATCTGCAAAAACTAAAACTGACATAAAATTTTATTTTTTAAATTTTTCCTGAACTTGATTCAGGAACTTATTATTTCTTTCTATAACCTTTTATAAAGATTCTGAAACAAGTTCAGAATGATATAATCTGTGATTATATCACTTTCGCTTCATTATGTAATAAGTTAATTAACTCATCTACATTATCTGCATCTATTAATTTAACGGTTCCTTTTGGTGCTGGTTTTTCAAAAGATGTTATTGATGTTGCATTTTCTGCAGCAACAGGTTCAACCACATTTAAAGGTTTTTTACGAGCCATCATAATTCCACGCATGTTAGGAATACGTAAATCTTTTTCTTCTACAATTCCTTTTTGACCTCCAATAACTAAAGGTAAAGAAGTACTTAAGGTTTCGTTTCCACCATCAATTTCTCTAATTGCTGTTACAGAAGTACCATCAACCTCTAAACCTACACAACCATTTACAAAGTTAAAATCTATTAAAGAAGATAACATTCCAGGAACCATAGCTCCATTATAATCGATAGATTCTCTTCCTGCCAACACTAAATCATACCCTCCGTTTTTTACAACTTCTGCTAATTGTTTTGCAACAGACAAACCATCTACTGCTTCCATATTTACACGAATTGCATCATCTGCTCCAATCGCTAAAGCTTTACGTAAAGTAGGCTCTGTTGTTGCGTTTCCAACATTTACAACAGTTACAGTTGCTCCTTGTTTTTCCTTAAACCACATAGCTCTTGTAAGGCTAAATTCATCATAAGGATTTATTACAAACTGTACTCCATTCGTATCAAACTTTGTATCGTTTTCGGTAAAATTAATTTTTGAAGTGGTATCAGGAACGTGACTAATACAAACCAATATTTTCATAATTCTGTTTTTTAAGCTTTATTAATTACAAAGTTACATCTTTTTTTAAAAAAATACTATGCGTGCATAGTATTTTTTATTTTATTTAACAATTTACGAAAACGATTGAGTAATAATTATAGATTATTTATGTGAGTTTGTAAATTTGTAGGCAAAAAAATGATAAATATTTCCTTACTTTTGCTAATCAATATTATTTACAACGAAATTTAGATGAAAACAGTTCAATTCAGAGAAGCAATTTGCGAAGCAATGAGCGAAGAAATGCGTAGAGATGAAAGCATTTATTTAATGGGTGAAGAAGTTGCAGAATATAATGGAGCTTACAAAGCCAGTAAAGGAATGCTAGATGAATTTGGCGAAAAAAGAGTTATTGATACTCCTATTGCTGAATTAGGTTTTGCAGGTATTGCTATTGGTTCTGCTATGAATGGCAACAGACCAATTGTAGAATATATGACCTTTAACTTCTCTTTAGTTGGTATTGATCAAATTATAAATAACGCTGCAAAGATTAGACAAATGTCTGGTGGTCAGTTTAATTGCCCAATTGTTTTTAGAGGCCCAACAGCTTCTGCAGGTCAATTAGGTGCAACACACTCACAAGCTTTTGAAAACTGGTTTGCAAACACTCCAGGTTTAAAAGTAATTGTACCATCAAATCCTTATGATGCAAAAGGTTTGTTAAAAGCTGCAATTAGAGATGATGATCCAGTTATTTTTATGGAATCTGAGCAAATGTATGGTGATAAAATGGAAATTCCTGAAGGAGAATACATTATACCTATTGGAGTTGCAGACATTAAAAGAGAAGGTACAGATGTTACTGTAGTTTCTTTCGGGAAAATTATCAAAGAAGCTTACAAAGCTGCTGAACAATTAGAAAAAGAAGGTATTTCTATAGAAATTATCGATTTAAGAACGGTAAGACCTTTAGATCATGATGCTATTTTAAAATCTGTAAAGAAAACAAATAGATTAATCATTTTAGAAGAAGCTTGGCCTTTTGGAAATGTTTCAACAGAAATTACCTATAGAATTCAAGAGGAAGCATTCGATTATTTAGATGCTCCAATTAAAAGAATAAATACTGCAGATACTCCTGCTCCATATTCTCCTGTTTTATTTGAGAAGTGGATTCCTAATGCAAGCGATGTTGTAAAAGCTGTAAAAGAAGTGATGTATATTAAAAGCTAAAATCATTTTTTATTATCATATAAAAATCCTTTTTGATTCATTTCAAAAAGGATTTTATGTTTTAAGCAACTTTCTCATCAAAATTTGAAAAAAGTCGAAAACCTTTGCGTAAATTATTCTTTTAAAAACTCAATAATTCAGTATTTTTGCCAAACTATAGAAAATATAAATATTAATTATGAGCGATAAAAAAGTAATAACTTTTGATGTTTTAATAGAAATACCTAAAGGAAGTAGAAATAAATACGAATACGATTTTGATTTACACAAAATCCGTTTTGATAGAATGTTATTCTCTTCTATGATGTATCCTGGAGATTATGGTTTTATTCCTGAAACTTTAGCTTTAGATGATGATCCTTTAGATGTTTTAGTGTTAGGTCATGAACCAACTTTCCCAATGTGTGTAAGTGAAGTAAAACCAATTGGAGTTTTCCACATGACAGATGAAAAAGGACCAGATGAAAAAATTATTTGTGTACCTGTTTCTGATCCTATTTGGACTAATAACAATGACATTTCTGACTTAAATCCTCATAGATTAAAAGAAATTGAACACTTTTTTAAAGTTTACAAAGATTTAGAAAAGAAAAAAGTTGATGTTGGTGGTTGGGGAAATGCAGAAGAGGCTATCAGTATTTTTCACAAGTCTGTAAAAAGATACCAAGAAAGTGATTATAAAAAGACTGATAAATTCAAGATTTAATAAAATTTACAGCATTATTTTATCAACCTCTTAAAATTAAAACTTTTAAGAGGTTTTTTTTTACGTTGATTTTCATACTTTAGCATTCGTTTTTAACTAATCAAATCAATAATATTTATGGAATCAATGATGATTTACATGCCAATTGCAATGGCTATTTTAGGCTTAATCTATATGTGGGTTAAGAAATCTTGGGTAATGAAACAAGATGCAGGTGATGGTAAAATGAAAGAAATTTCAGATTATATTTACGAAGGTGCACTCGCATTTTTAAGTGCAGAATACAAACTACTCGCAATTTTTGTGGTAATCGTAAGTGTTGCTTTAGCAGCTGTATCTTTTATAGTACCAACAACTCACTGGTTAATCGTAATCGCTTTTATTTTTGGAGCTGTTTTTTCTGCTTTTGCAGGAAATATAGGAATGAAAATTGCCACAAAAACCAATGTTAGAACTACACAAGCTGCCAAAACAAGTTTACCAAATGCTTTAAAAGTATCTTTTGGAGGTGGAACTGTAATGGGTCTTGGAGTTGCTGGTTTAGCTGTTTTAGGATTAACAATATTCTTTATTATATTTTACAACTACTTTATGGGTGGTGCAGAAGGTGTTTTTTCTGTGGATAAAATGACAATCGTTCTTGAAACCTTAGCTGGTTTTTCTTTAGGAGCAGAATCTATTGCATTATTTGCTAGAGTTGGTGGAGGAATCTACACAAAAGCAGCAGATGTTGGTGCAGATTTAGTAGGTAAAGTAGAAGCTGGTATTCCTGAAGATGATCCAAGAAATCCTGCTACAATTGCAGATAATGTGGGTGATAATGTAGGTGATGTTGCAGGAATGGGAGCAGATTTATTTGGTTCTTATGTTGCCACAGTTTTGGCTGCCATGGTTTTAGGAAACTATATTATAAAAGATATGGGTGGTTCTATTGATGATGCTTTTGGCGGAATTGGTCCTATTTTATTACCAATGTCTATTGCTGGAGTTGGAATCATTATTTCTATCATTGGAACTTTACTTGTAAAAATTAGCGATAATAGCGCTAAAGAAAATCAAGTGATGAGTGCTTTAAATAAAGGAAACTGGACTTCTATTATTTTAGTTGCAGGAGCTTGTTTTGGTTTGGTAACTTGGATGTTGCCAGAAACCATGCAAATGGAATTCTTTGGAGAAGGTTTACAAGAAATCTCATCAATGAGAGTATTTTATGCAACTTTAGTAGGTTTAGTAGTTGGAGCAGTAATTTCTTCAGTAACTGAATATTATACAGGTTTGGGGAAATCTCCAATCTTAAAAATAGTTCAACAATCATCAACTGGAGCAGGAACCAACATTATTGCTGGTTTAGCAACTGGTATGATTTCTACTTTTCCATCAGTATTATTATTTGCTGGTGCAATTTGGGCTTCTTATGCTTTTGCAGGTTTTTACGGAGTTGCTTTAGCTGCTTCTGCAATGATGGCTACAACTGCAATGCAGTTAGCAATTGATGCTTTTGGACCTATTGCAGATAATGCAGGTGGTATTGCAGAAATGAGCGAACAAGAACCGATTGTTAGAGAACGTACAGATATTTTAGATGCTGTTGGTAACACAACTGCTGCAACTGGTAAAGGTTTTGCAATTGCTTCTGCAGCGTTAACTTCTTTAGCACTTTTTGCTGCGTATGTAACGTTTACAGGTATTGACGGAATTAATATTTTTAAAGCGCCAGTTTTAGCCATGTTATTTGTTGGTGGAATGGTTCCTGTTGTATTTTCTGCTTTAGCAATGAATGCAGTTGGAAAAGCAGCCATGGAAATGGTAAATGAAGTAAGAAGACAATTTAGAGACATTCCTGGAATTATGGAAGGAACAGGAAAACCTGAATATGATAAATGTGTCGCAATTTCTACAGAAGCTTCTTTAAGAGAAATGGTATTACCTGGTTTATTAACCATTGGTTTTCCTTTAATTATTGCTTTTGTTCCAATGATTTTTGGAATGAATAATTTAGCAATCGCAGAAATGTTAGGTGGTTATATGGCTGGTGTTACTGTATCTGGAGTTCTTTGGGCTATTTTCCAAAATAATGCTGGTGGAGCTTGGGATAATGCAAAAAAATCTTTTGAAGCTGGTGTAGAAATTGATGGAGTAATGACGTATAAAGGTTCTGAAGCGCATAAAGCTGCTGTAACTGGAGATACTGTTGGAGATCCTTTTAAAGATACTTCTGGCCCATCTATGAATATTTTAATTAAACTTACTTGTTTAATTGGTTTGGTAATTGCACCAATTTTAGGTGGACATGCAGATGATGAAACTGCCAAAACAGAAGAAACTAAAAAAGAAATTAAAGTTGCTGTTAAAAAAGTGGACAACACATTAGCTGCAAAAACAAAAGTAGTTACTTTTAAATAGTAAGTTTTACTTTTTAAAAATAAAAACCTATTAAGCTAATAACTTAATAGGTTTTTTTTTGTTTTTTAGAATACTTTTAAGACAGTAAATTGACTTATAAAATTGTTATATTTACAGAATAAGAGTAATATAAATCGTGTTAATTTTACGAGATATGTGTGATGAAAGTTATTATATTAGGAGTTGTGTCACAGTACGAAAATAACGAACCCGAATTGAAAATGGATATAAAAACATTAATAACGTTAAAAGAATATCAGCTAATTGATTCAGTTCCTGCTTCATTTCAAAGTTTAAAGCTAATAACCAAAGCTAATACTGAATTAATTCAATCAATTTACGATTCTAAACCAACACTTAAAGAAGGTGAAATTTTTATTGAAACACTTTCAATTAAAATTTTACTTGCGACAAAAAGTATTATAGAATTAGGAAAAGGAACGAAAGTTTCAGCTTTAACAAAAAACAATAATGTAAAACTTTTAGATTTTCCTTCAATAAATATTTTAACTCGTTCAATAATTGAAGCATTTTTAACATTAGAGTATCTATTTTTTAACAATTTGACAGAAGAAGAAAGAAAGTTTCGATTTTATATTTGGCAAATTTCTGGATACAAATCGAGACAAAATTTCTTTAATGAAAGAGGAGAACTGAAAGAAAATGTTACCGAAAAACTTAAAACTGAACTTTCAGAAATTAAAAGACTAAATAATGAAATTAAAAAATCAAAATATTATAGAACTATAAAAAAACAGAGTTTATATAAATTAGACACTTACGGACTTCCAAGATTAGAAAGTTGGTCAAAATTGCTAAAGCAAAGCGTCTTAAAGACTTCAATTTTTGAAACTTCCTATAAGTTATATTCAAATTACGCTCATTCTGAATTTATTTCACTTATACAAATGAAAGGTAGAGGCATATTAAATAAAGGAACAAAAGAAAACGATGATGCGATTTTAAATGCTTTAAGAGTTGTTAAAATGATAAATTGTATTTCGATTATTGGCTTGAAAAATAAATTTGATTTTGCTTCAAAAGTATTTGAAAAATATGACGAAGTAACAAAGACAACAATTTTGTTTTGGAATGAGTTTGGAATAGAATAAATAATGTGGATAACAACATATAAAAAAAATGCTAAATTAGTACTTAATTAAAAGAAGTTGGCAAAAACACCCTTTACATCACCACACATTTAACCAAAAACTGTGAAAACACCGAAATTAACTGAAATACAAAAGCGAAGACTGAAAGTTTTAGAACCCAAACTAAAAGTTGCTATTTCAAAAAGAGATTTTCAGACTGCAAAAGCACTCGCACTTGATTTACAGAACTTACTAAAACCAACAGGACACTTTACTCGATTAATACAATCGAAAAACCGATTATATGAATTAGCTTTAGAAATAGACGAATTGGATACAGCAATAAGAGGTTTAAAATCAAATCGAGCAGTTGTAAATTCAAATACTAGACTTTATTTAGAAGCAACATCACTTTTAGCAATATGCTATTTACGACAAGAAGAAATTGAATTAGCAAAACCTTTAATAAAAGAGGTTTTAACAAACGATAAAGTAATAAAATCATCAAGAACAAGAAAACAGTTTAGACTTGAAATAATTGATAGATTTAATCAAGAAACTGCATTATATTCATTAAAAAATAAAGACAAAGAAAAATTTACCAAAGAAGAACTTCAAGAACAAGTTGGAAAAATATTAATGTCACAAAATGAATCTGAAATTTATACAACTTTGGGAAAATCTGTTCCTCAACACACAAAGTATTTACTATTTCAAGTTCATCAATATTCACTTAAACAATTACCATCAGCTGAAAGGTTAGCATTGCCAAGTCCTGAAGAAAAGATTAAAGACAAAGAAGTTGGACTAACTGTCTTTCAATCTGTAAAACGAGTAATTTACAATTCGTTGTGTGATAAGGAAAGTGAGATTTATAAGATATGGTACACAAATGGTATGGAAATTATTTTGAGTAAAGGATATATTAGTTCAGCTGTTTTAAACTGTTTTAATAATATCGGAATTGGAATGAAGTTATTATCTGCTTCCATAGTTGCTTTAATATTAAAATTTGGATTAGAAGTTTATTGCATAAAAAACAAACCATCGGATTTAATGGAACTTCGAGGGAAATAAAAAACGTGAAGCCATATTTCAGGAATAGACATAAAAAAAACTAATTATAAAAAATAATATGACAGAATTGAAAAATAAAAAAGCAATCATTACTGGAGGAGGAAGAGGACTTGGAAAAGCAACTGCTATTGCTTTCGCAAAAGAAGGAATTGACATTGCTATAACAGGTAGAAATGAAGCTGTTCTAAAAGAAACAGTTGCTGAATTAGAGGCGTTTGGAGTAAAAGCTATCTATTCAGTTTTTGATGTAAGTGATTATGAAGCTGTTCAAAACAGTATTAAAAACATTATAAACGAGCTAGGTGCTGTCGATATTTTAGTAAATAATGCAGGAATTGCAGCTTTTGGTACTTTAAATGAAATGAAAGTTGAAAAATGGAGTCAAATAATTCAAACCAATGTTATGGGTATGTATTATGTGACTAAAGAAGTTTTACCTTACTTAATAAATCAAAATGAAGGTGAAATTATTAATATTTCATCTACAGCTGGGTTGAGTGGAAATGCGAGTACTTCTGCCTATTCAGCATCAAAATTTGCAGTTATTGGAATGTCTGAATCTTTAATGAAAGAGGTTCGTAAAAACAATATTAGAGTGTGTACATTAACGCCAAGCACCATTGTTTCTGATATGTCAATTGGATTAGGTATTGCTGATAATGATTCTCAAGAAAGTGTTTTACAGCCTGAAGATTTTGCAGAATTAGTAGTAGCTGGATTAAAATTACCAAGAAGAGCAATGCTAAAAAGTGCCTCTTTATGGTCTACAAATCCATAATTTGTATAAAAATCTAAACTTTTAAATCGATTTAAAAACATCAATATATAAGTTGATGATTCTTTATCTTTTAAGGTTCTTTAAAACAGTTGAATACTATTGCATATATATATTCATCAACCTTAAAAATTAAGTTTAGAAAAAAATTAAATTCTTAATAAAATTTCAAAAATCACATTTTTATGTGATTTTTTTATGCTTTATATTTACATTTAAAATAAAAAGAATGTCAATTTTCACAAACGATCCTTTGCAAATTATAGTGTTCCAAAGTTATGGAACGAACAATCATTTTTATGCAAGAGGAAGAGCTTTAGAAGATGAAAACATCAACCTAGAAAGTAATAATTTTTTTAGATTGCTTATAAATACTTGGAAACGTTTTGAAAGCGATGAAATTAAAAACACATCGTTAACAATTACGTTTTCAAACAACTTTACAATCACAACAAAAACAAATGAAAATGGTTATTTTGTGGTTGATGAAAAAATTGAAGGCTTAAGTGAATTAGCAAACAGCGAAGGTTGGTTGCATTTTACTGTTTCTTTCACCAACGAACATGTAGGTAGAAAAATAAACCTTAAAAATAAATTTCCTGGAGAACTTTTAATTCCAAAACAAACTGCAGAATTTGGTGTTGCAAGTGATATTGATGACACTATTTTACACACAGGTGTTATCTCAAAATTAAAATGGAAATTATTAATAAACACATTTTTTAGAGCGCCATTTAAGAGAAAAGCGCTAAAAGGTTCGTCCGATTTTTATAGTTTGTTGCATTTGGGAAAATCAGGAAAAAACGCCAATCCAATTTTTTATGTGAGTCATAGTCCATGGAATTTATATAGATATTTAGACTCTTTTTTACAAAAAAACAGCTTCCCAAAAGGTGCTATTTTATTAAGAACTATGAAAAGTATGTTTCATAAAAGCAAGGATGAAAAACCTCAAAAACAAAAAGAGATCATCAATATTTTAAAAACATACCCAACTTTACCTTTTATATTAATTGGTGATGCAGGAGAACATGATGCTGATATTTATATGGAAATTGTAAAAAATCATCCAGAGAGAATAAAAGCTATATTTTTAAGAAGCGTTAAAAGTGAAAGAAGGATTTTACGAATTAAAAACCTAATTGAAAATTATACAGAAGTTCCGTTTTTTATTGTTGACTCCAGTGAAGAAGCTATACAAATTGCTAAAACACATCATTTTATTGCATAAAAAAAGAGGCTATCTAAAAAGAAATTTTATTGTCAACCTGAATTTATTTCAGGTTCTTATAATATTTGATTATCAATATTTTAAGATGCTGAAACAAGTTCAGCAAGACAAGATTTAATCTTTTTTAGAAAGCCTCTTTTATTTTATCTTAATTTATTTTTATACTTTTCTTCTTCCTGTAATTAAAGAAATTACAAATAAAACTATAAATATAAAAAATACAATTTTAGCAATACCTGCTGCTGCTCCTGCAATTCCTCCAAATCCTAAAACTCCAGCTATTAATGCGATTATTACAAATATGATTGTCCAACGTAACATAATTATTTATTTTTAAGGTTAGTATATAAAATAGTTTGATAACTATTTCTTCTTATACAAAGATAAAAGACTAACAGCCTTTGGTTTAACTCTTTTGAAATTCGTTTTAACTCAAATAAATTCATTTTATTTCAAAAAAAAGAGGTTGCCTCTTCAGACAACCTCTACCAATCAACCAAACTAAAAATCTTTAGTGAATATTCTCTAAAGACTTAATATTTTGTAAGCCATTTTCAATTTTATTTTTTTGAGATACTAAAATTGCTTTTGTTGAAGAAGGCAAACTTGTATCATTTATAATTTCTTGATACTCTTCAACTGCTGCTTTTTCTCCTCTAACAGCTTCTTCTAACATAGATTCTTCGCTATCTAAAGACAAAAAACCTTTAATATCCATCCAAGCTCTGTGTGCAGATCCAGTGATACTTCCACCTTTATCTACCTCTTGGTTAAATGCTCTAATTTCAGTTTTTAACTCATGTCCAAAACTATATCTTTCTTCAGCTTTTGTATTAAAGTAATTTTTTAAAGCTACGTTTTCTACATTTTCTGCTGCTTTTTTAAAACCTTTTTCAGCATCATATGTTTTTTCTAATAAATCATTTAATTTTTGTCCTACTTGTTCTGAGTATGTATTCATAATTTTTTCTTTTTTTTGTGAGCGTTTGTTCGTTTTAAAGATGTTAAACGCATTACATCTCTTTTTTTCATAACTAATTCTTACACTACAAAGATATTTAGATACAGGCTTTCTAATTGATGCAGAACATTTGTTCTTTAACTCATTTCAATATTTTTTAGCATCATTTCTGGTTTGTAATTTTCAAATAAGGATAACATGCTTTTTTCTGATGCTGAAAAATATTTATCTTCCTTTTTATGCTGCAAGGTTGTATCAAAATACTTTTTTATGGTTCCAGATTTGTAAGTATCTATAATTTCTGGATGTATATAATATTTTCTAGAAACATTTCTTGTATTTCCTAACCCTTTTGCAGCTTCATCTATCTTTACCAATTTTTTATTTTTAATGGTAACTTTATCTTCTTTCCCTTTTTTACCTACAAATTCAAAACGAATTTAATTTTCATCCTTTGTAATATGCCTACTTCTTAAGATTGTTAAACCATACGTTTCATTTCTTTTCGCATATTGTTGGTTGAAAAACTTAAAAACGAAAAAAAAATTAGTAAACCTTGTATAAAAACAATAGTAAACTACAATGTAAATGAACTCAATTCAAATAATTATTATTCTATTTAAGACTTTTTCCTATTTTAACTACCTTTACAAAACTTGCTATTGCTATTCCTAGTAATTATTTAACATTGTAAATTGTATGATACATATTGAGATTATTGCTGACAGCCCAAAAGATTTTATAGAACAACTGCAAGATGCAATTGGTGGAGAAACTACTGAAAGATGGAGCGAATTTGTTTTAAAGATTAACAACGAAAATGGTATTGGTACTATTCGTTTTATTCCTTTTGATTGGGGTGTAAATTTGCTTGATTTTGATATTAAATTTCATAAAGAAATCACCTTACACATTAAGGCAAATAATGAGTTTAATCCAATACGTTTCATTTACCCAACTGTAGGGAATATAAAACATAAATTTGGTATTCATGAAAAAGAAAAAGAGGTAAACCAATTTCAATCGTTAATCTTTACCAATAAAACTGATGGTTTTAATGACATTATTTTTCCTAAAAACGAAAAATTAGAAATTAATGTAATTGAAATTGTTAGAAAACAATTTTTAAAGAAACGAACCACAAACGTATCAACCTTAAATAAAAAATTATACGAAGTTTTTGTAGATACAGATCATGATAATAGATTTGCCAATTATGGAATCATGAATCTGAAAATGGCAGATTTAATTATCAAACTTCATAAAATTAAAGCGAAGGGAATGCTTAGAATCTTAAAGATTGAAGCAAAAATTTACGAAATTTTATCCATGCATATTCAGCAACATAACAGACTTTTAGAAGGTGATAATTTGCCTGAATCTATGAATAAAAGCGAGTTGAAAATTGTTAGAAAAGTTGCAAACGCTATTTTAAAAACACCTGCAAAAGAATATTCTTTAGATCAACTTTCCTTTAAATCTGGCTTAACACAGGCAAAATTACAAGAAGGTTTTAAATTTTTATACAAAAGAACTGTTACAGAATATATTAGACATGTTCGTTTAGAATCTGCAAGAGATATGCTTAAAAATACAGATTTAAACATCTCTCAAATTGTGTATAGTATTGGTTTTAGTAGTAGAAGTTATTTCTCTAAAATTTTTAAAGAAAAATATAATATTACTCCAAATCAATTTAAAAAAAAACTTAGAAAAGTCGCATAAAAAAAGCCTTGATGTTTTAAGAACATCAAGGCTTCAAATCAACCAACTATTATACTATTATTTTTACGTAATGTAAAATACTTTTAAGTTGTATTATTTATTTAAACATTTTCTTCAACAGCACTAAAACACCATACTTACTTGCAAATTTAGCAACGCTAGCAAGGATACTTAAGGGTTTTAAACTATCTTGAAAATCGCTTTTCACTAATTTTAATTCCTCTAAACCTATTTGTTTTTCTAAGCTTAATCTTTTTAAATCGGTTTCAATTTGTTCAAAACTTTCGTATGCTCTCATATATTTTTATTTTTGAAAAATTTAACTGATAAACCTTTAATAATCTTTTTATCAATAGTTTTTCTCACTAAAAACATGATTAGTCCAAGCAATACATAAATACCACCAACTGATAAAAGACCTAAAGAAATACTTTCGAAATAATCTCCTAATTCGATTGCTAATGCTACTGACATAAAAAGAAAGCCTATAGATAGCAAACCTCCAATTATAACCAATTTAGTAACTGTACTTATAGAAGATGCAGTTATTAAAAAAGTTTTGAGCTTTGCATAGCTAATTGAGTCTTTTACATACTTTTTACCAATATCTGTTGCACTATCAGAAGATTTGTTTATAGAATCGTAGAAACTCATAAATTATACAGTTTGTGTAAAAGGTTCATTTTTTAAATCTGCACCTTTATTTTTCTGTAAATTCTTGTTTTTTTCTTTTAAATCATGCAACTTTTTCTCTAAAGTAGAAATTACGTCATCTGCTTTATAGCTAACGTTAGACATTACACTTTCTAATTGAGTTTCTAAACTCTCTTTTTGAGTGCTATAAGTTGATGAGATTTGATCTTTTAATTCTGAAGCTGTTTCCATTGCTTTATCTTTAGCAATTAGAGCCTCTTCTCTTAGTTTTCTTCTAGTATTTTCACCTTTATCTGGTGCATACAAAATCCCTAAAATTCCTCCTATTGCTCCTCCTAATAATAAATTTGATAAACTACTCATTTTATATTGTTTTTATGGTTAAATTTAATTTCTATCTCTTGTTCTTAAAAGATACTACAAATATACAGCATAACTAAAGTGATACTTAACTCAAAAAAAACAAATTTTAACTCAAATAACAATAAACTTAATTTTCTGGTTTGTAGATTTTTGCGCTAACCTATTAATCGAAGAAGTTGTAAGTTGTAAAATTCTTGGATAACCACCAGTAACTTGACAATCTCTCATTAAAATAATTATTTTTCCTGATGGAGTTAGCTGAATAGTTCCAGGTAAAACTGCTGATGTTAGGATTTTAGGCAAATTATTGGCAAAAATTTCATTCAATTTTACACCCATTCTATTAAAATCATTAGAGATTGTAAAAATATCTGTTGTTATTTTTTCTTGTTGATATTCATTTAGCATCTCAAATTCTGGACCTTTAAAACAATCTAACCTTATCGTATTAAAATGATTTTGATCTATTTTTATTAAAGATTTTGTTGATGAAAAGGATTCTTTAGGTTCTTTAAAAGGAAATACATCACCTTTTTCAACAATACTTTTTTGAGTTATATTTTGATAAAAACTGCTGCTTTGTAGTTTTAATTCTGATAAGAAACCACCTTTTACAGCTACATAACAACGAACGCCAAAATTCACCTTCCCAAAAGATAGAATATCATTTTCAAATACTTGAATTCTAGAATTTAACACAATAGGTTTCTCATTAATTGTTGGCGAGAAATCTCCACCAGAAATACAAATTATAGTATTTTTTAAAAACTGAAATTTACAACTTCCTAAAGTGATTTCTAGAACTGCAGCTTGTAGAGAATTATTTAAAATACTATTTGCCAAATCAGCAGAATACGCATCCATAACTCCTGAAACAGGAACTCCAAGATTCGCAAAACCAACTCTACCTTTATCTTGAATTGTTGTAAAAAAACCAGGTTTTAAAACTTTAAGCATGTTGTAAAGTTTTTATAAGTTGATATTTTTCGTCTTTTATTTCTTCTTCAAGTTGATGAAATTCATCCAAAGAAATAGGATTGAATTTTATAAAATCGCCAGCTTTTGCAAAACAAGGATTTGGTTTATTAACATCAAAAAAATCGATTGGAGTTTTACCAATAATATTCCAACCACCAGCAGAATTTTGTGGATACACACCTGTTTGCATCCCTCCTATTGCAACTGAACCTTTTGCGACATGCAATCTCGGATTTGGTTTTCTATCGAAAAATAATTGCTCATTTAAACCTCCTAAATATAAAAACCCTGGTAAAAAACCAACGAAGAAAACTTTGTAGATAGTTTCAGAATGGATTTTTATAATTTCATCAATTTCTAAACTTGATTTTTTTGAGATTTCTTGCAAGTCAATTCCAAATTCTAAATCGTAACAAACAGGAATTTCCCATAAAAAATAATCTTGTTTTGCTATTTTTAAAGTTGATAAATAAACCGATTTTAAAAGTGCAACTTCTTCACCAAAATTTTCAATAAATTCCTTGTAAATAATTGTGAGTGAGTTATAACCTTGAATTAAATCGATATAATTAATTTCTTTGCTTGCTTTAATTTTTTCAACATAATGTAAAATATCATTTAGAATTTCATCATCAATAATAGCTTGCCATTCTACAAGAATCGCCTTTTCTCCAAATTGTTTATATGTTGGTTTTTTATTCAATTTTAAAACCTTGTTTTTTTAAATTTTGATATACATATTTTACAATTTCAACAGCATTCTTAGTATCTCCATGAACACAAAAAGTATCTACTTTTATCTTTTTTTCGAAACCTGAAATTGTTTTTACTTGATTGTTTTTAATCATATATAAAACATGATTTAAAACGGCTGTTTCATCAACTAACAAAGCATTTTTATGAGCTCTAGAAACTAACGATAAATCATTATTATAATTTCGATCAGCAAAAGCTTCATATTTAATTTTGATGTTATTTTTCAAAGCAACTTTCTCAATTACAGAACTATAAGGAACATATAAAAACGCATCTTTTAAATAATTTCGACACGATTCTATAAATAAAACTGCGAGTTTTTCATCGACAGCAATTGCATTATACAAAGCTCCATGAGGTTTTATATGATGTAGTTTTCCATCAAAAAAGGACAATCTTTCTGAAAATAAATCCAATTGATTTTGAATGCTTTTTTTCAATTCATCATCAGAAATTTGCATCAACTTTCTACCAAAATTTTCTCTATCAGGAAAAGATGGATGTGCACCAATTTTCACGTTATTTTCTATCGCTAATTTTATAGTTTCATCAATAGAATTTGCATCACCAAAATGACCTCCACAAGCAATATTGCAAGATGAAATGAAAGGCATTAATAAATGCTCATTTTCAACTCCTTCTCCAACATCACAATTAATATCGATTGTTTTTATCATTGCTACTAATAATTTTTAATCTTTTTGGATTGCCATAAATGCTGATTTTCGCCACGAATTCACGAATTTTATTGTTGGTTTCAAAATGCAATTTCACAAATTAAAAACCATTGAAATTTATAAAAATTAGTGACATTATTTTACACATCAGAGGGATTTTTTAATTCGTGAATTCGTGGCAAAAAAATTAAAACACTTCAATTATTAAGAGTTTTCCAAGAATTTACGAATTTTATTGCTGGTTTCAAAATGCAATTTCACAAATTAAAAACCCATTGAAATTTATAAAAATTAGTGACATTATTTTACACATCAAAGTGATTTTTTAATTCGTGAATTCGTGGCACATTTTTAAAAATCTAAAGCAAACCAAAAACTTTCATAATCCCTTTTGCGCCTAAAAAGATGGAAATTGCTAAAATTACAAACCCAAAAATATTTTGTTTCTTTGAGTTTACAAAACTACCTAAAACATTCTTTTTATTCATAATCCACAATAAAATCCCTGCAATAATTGGTAAAAGCATTCCATTTGCCACTTGCGCAAATTTTATAATTTCTATCGGTTTTATACCTATTGATGAAAAAATAACCCCTAAAAGTAAAATAATCATCCAAACCATTTTAAAAGATTTCGATTGCATATTTCCTTTTAAACCCAAGCAACCTTGTGCAACATAAGCTGCTGCTAAAGGTGCTGTAATTGCAGATGTAATTCCTGCTGCAAACAGTCCTAAAGCTAAAAAGTATTTGGCAAATTCGCCATATAAAGGTGCTAAACCCTTTGCTAAATCTGCTACATTCAAAATATCTTTTGATGGAATTGAAGCTGCTGAAATAATAATTGCCATAGAAACCATTCCTCCTAAAATTATTGAAATAATTGTATCTGTTTTAGCGAGCGAAACATCTTCTTTTTTCTTCCATCTTTCTTTTACTAAAGACGCATGTAAAAACAAATTGTAAGGCACAACAGTTGTACCAATTAAACCAATAACTGTCAATAAACTTTTCTCTGGAAATTTAGGAACAAACATTCCTTTTAAAACTTCCAAAATATTCGGTTGCGTTATAATTGCAGTAATTACAAAAGAAAAACTCATCAACAAAACCAAGGTTACTAAGGCTTTTTCAAGAAATTTATAATTCCCAATATATAAAAGTACAAAGGCAATTATACCAATAATTAAACTCATAAAATTGATGGACAAACCACCAATTGTATGTCTGAATTCGCCAAAAATGGTTTCTAATCCTAAAATTCCTCCACTAATATTTCCTGCTTCATAAGAAGCATTTCCTACCACAATTGCAGCTAAAATTAATAGCGTTATAAAGTGTTTTAAAAACGGAATTTTAATCTCTTCTCTAATAACTTCTGATAATCCTTTTTGAGAAATAATGCCCAATCTTGCAGCCATTTCTTGCAAAACAATAGTTGCAATTATGGATAATAACATTGCCCACAACAAATTGAAACCAAAATTGACACCAGCCAACGTGCAAATTGTTACAGTTCCTGGACCAATAAAAGCTGCAGCCACTAAAGTTCCTGGACCAATATTTTTGAAGTATTTTTTTATCATTATTCCCAAACTAGTTTATCAGTTGCTGTTAATTTTGATTTTTCAAATATTATTTTTTTCAACCTTGGATTTTTACTAATTATTGAATCAATTTCTTCTGATTGATCCGTACTTGATTTGTTTTTAATTTTCATAGAGTCTAAAAATTTAAGTTGATAATTCTTAAATACATAATTCATTATTAACCCTTCACTAGAGCCTAATCTTCGATATATAAGTAATTTATTTTTCATCGAATCAAAATAAGTGGTTAAAGGATGCATAAATAACTCTTCAGAACACTTTTCAAAAGAACCATTGGATTTTTGAAAATATATTTTCCAATTTCCTCCTGCATTTCCCCAATCTCCACTTTGATAACCAGAAATCAACAAATCATTTAAACCATCGCTATTTAAGTCAAGGATACTTCTAAATAAATTTTCATTATCTGGCCCAAAAACTCGATTTTTTGTTATGGAAATATAATCTTCAATACTTTCAATTAAAAATTGTTTTTCTTGTTGCGCAGAAACTTTATCAAATAAAGTGATAAATAGAAAGACTAAAATTAATTTCATTTTTTTTATTTTCTCAAACTTTCCAATAAATATACTTTTAAAAAACAAAAAACACCTCAAAATTGAGGTGTTTTCTAAAAATATAATAACGAATTTATTTTCTAATACGCATATCTTTGAGGTCCTCCTCTACGAATTTCTTCGCTTGCAAATTCCTCAAATTGTTTAAAATTATGTCTAAATGCGTTCGATAATTTAAACGCAGTTTCATAATAAGCATCATCATTATTCCAAGTAGATCTTGGACTTAATAATTCTGTTGGCACTCCAGGACAAAATCTTGGTTGTGCAACTCCAAAAACTGAATGAATATGATAGTTTTCGTACGTATAATCTGACAATTCTCCATTTAAAACAGCAGTAATCATTGCTCTCGTATATTTTAATGGCATTCTTCTACCCACACCATATTGACCTCCTGACCAACCTGTGTTTACAAGCCATACATTAACATCAGCATCTTTCATTTTTTTGCTTAACATTTCTGCATATTTTGTAGGATGTAAAGGCATAAATGGTGCTCCAAAACACGCTGAAAAATTAGGAGTAGGTTCTGTAACTCCTGCTTCTGTTCCTGCTACTTTTGCTGTGTAACCAGATATAAAATGATATGCAGCTTGTGCTGGAGTCAATTTAGATATTGGAGGCAAAACTCCAAAAGCATCTGCAGTTAAAAAGAAAATATTCTTCGGATTTTCACCAATTGATGGCTCCTGAATATTGTCTATATGATAAATTGGGTAACTAACTCTTGTATTTTGAGTGATAGAAGTATCAGCAAAATCGACAACTCCCTTATCATCCATGACAACATTCTCTAAAATTGCACCTTTTTTAATCGCTGCAAAAATTTCTGGTTCTTGTTCGTGAGATAAGTTAATCACTTTTGCATAACAACCACCTTCAAAATTAAAAACGGTGTTTTCTGCTGTCCAACCATGTTCATCATCACCAATTAAACTTCTATTTGGATCTGTAGAAAGTGTTGTTTTTCCTGTTCCAGATAATCCAAAGAAAATTGCTGTATCTCCATCTTTACCAACATTTGCAGAACAATGCATTGGTAACGTGTTTTTATAGACTGGTAAAATAAAATTTAAAGCAGAAAAGATTCCTTTTTTAATTTCACCTGTATATCCTGTACCCCCAATTAAAGCTATTTTTTTAGTAAAATTTAAAATTGCAAAGTTGTGTTGACGAGTTCCATCTTGCTCAGCATCAGCCATAAAACCTGGTGCATTAATTACAGTCCATTCAGGAGAAAAATCCTTTAACTCTTCTTCTGTTGGTCGTAAAAACATATTGTAAGCAAACATATTGCTCCAAGGATATTCGTTTACAACTCTAATATTTAATTTGTAATTTTTGTCTGCACATGCATAACTATCTCTTACAAAAATTTCTTTTTCTGATAAATAATCGACAACTTTATCGTACAATTTATCAAATTTATCTTCTTCAAAAGGTAAATTAATTTTGCTCCACCAAACTTTATCTTCTGTAACACTGTCTCTTACAATAAAACGATCCATAGGAGATCGTCCTGTAAACTCGCCAGTATTTACTGCGATTGCTCCTAAAGAAGATTCTACTCCTTGCTCTTTTTGAAGTGTTTCTTGATGTAATTCGTTAGAAGTTAACTGATAACGAACTGTTGCATTCTTGATTCCTAGACTATTTAACGAAATCGATTTCGTATTTGTATCTACCATATCAATATTTTTAGTTTTTTTATGAGCTACAAAACTAATCAATATTTTAAAAACGACCTTATTTTTATTTATTTTATTTCTGCTTGTATTTTTTCGCAAAAACAAGAAGCATTGAAATCCAGCCAATTATAAAGAATAAACCACCCAAAGGAGTTACAAACCAAATAGATTTTGCAGTAATGGAAGTTAATTGAATTATATAAATTGAGCCCGAAAACAATAGAATTCCCAAGATAAAAAGGTAGCTAATTGTGTTTTTTTGTTTGATAGAAAATCCCTCATAAATATTCACAAATAATAAAATAATTGCATGAAACATTTGATAACGAACAGCCGTTTCAAAACTTAATAATTGATCTGAAGTTAAACTTTCTTTTAAAGCGTGTGCACCAAAAGCACCCAAAATAACTGCTGACAATCCTAAAAAACAAGTAATAATTAAATTTTTAAACATTATGAAAGGTTTTTGTTTAATTTTAAACAAATTTAGTATCTTCGTTCAAACACAAAAATACAGCTTTCTTTTATGAAAAACATATTGATTATTGGTGCAGGGAAATCGAGTTCGTCTTTGATTAAATTTTTAATAGACAAATCTGATGCAGAAAATTTACGAATAATTATTGGAGATTTATCAACCAAAAATGCAGAAAAAATCATCAACAATCATAAAAATGCAAAAGCAATTATTTTTGATGTTTTTAATGAACAGCAACGTGAAACAGAAATTGAAAAATCAGATCTTGTAATTTCGATGTTACCAGCAAGATTTCACATAGAAGTTGCAAAGAGTTGTATCAAACTTAAAAAACATTTGGTTACTGCTTCTTACATTTCTAAAGAGATAAAAGCACTTGATAAAGCTGCCAAAGAAAATGGTTTAGTCTTTATGAATGAAATTGGTTTAGACCCAGGTTTAGATCATATGAGTGCCATGCAAATATTGGATAGAATTAGAGAAAAAAATGCCAAAATGTTGCTTTTTGAATCTTTTTGCGGTGGTTTAGTTGCGCCTGAAAGTGATACCAATCTTTGGAATTACAAATTTACTTGGAATCCTAGAAATGTGGTTTTAGCAGGTCAAGGAGGTGCTGCAATGTTTATTCAAGAAAGCACCTATAAATATATTCCTTATCATAAATTATTCAGAAGAACTGAGTTTTTAAAAGTTGATAATCAAAAATTCGAAGCATACGCAAATAGAGATTCTTTAAAATATAGAAATATTTATGGTTTGGATGATATTCCTACAATGTATAGAGGAACTATTAGAAAAGTCGGTTTTTCTAGAGCTTGGAATATTTTTGTACAATTAGGAATGACAGACGATTCTTATACCATAGAAAACTCGGAAAATATGAGTTATAGAGATTTTGTAAACTTGTTTTTGGCTTATTCACCATCAGATTCTGTGGAATTAAAATTACGCTCTTATTTAAAAATAGATCAAGATGATATTATGTGGGAAAAGCTAATTGAACTTGATATTTTTAATCCGAAGAAAAAAATAGAAATTTCGAATGCAACTCCTGCTCAAGCTCTTCAAAAAATATTAGAAGATTCTTGGACACTTCAAGAAAACGATAAAGATATGATTGTAATGCAACATCTTTTTGGCTTTGAAATTGATGGAAAAAAACATCAAATTGAAAGTAGTTTAATTGTTGAAGGCGAAAACCAAACTTATACAGCAATGGCTAAAACAGTAGGTTTACCAATGGCAATTGCTGCTTTAAATATTTTAAAAGGCGAAATTAAAACACCTGGAGTTCAAATACCAATTTCTAAAGAAGTCTATGAACCTATTTTAAAAGAATTAGAGCATCATGGAATTAAATTCACAGAAAAAGAAGTTCCTTATTTGGGTTATAATCCGAATCATGTAATTGGTTAAAACTATTTTTTACTATCTTACATAAAAGAAAGAACTTTTTAACTTAAAAAATATAAATAGCTATTCAAATAAAGTTGGTATAATCAGAAATTAAACCTTCTCGATTTATAGTTGTCTTATATTTTATAATGGAATTTTACTAAATTGTTTATGAAAACTCTAATACAGATATCAAGCATATTAATTATACTATTTATTTCTTCTTGTACTACTACTGAAACAGTTGAAGAAATAGAAGAAGTAGTACAAATTACTCCAAAAAATGTAGAAATAGTATTGACAACAACACAACCTGATTTTGATGAAATTGTACTTTCTTACTACGATTTTGATGAAGAAAGTTGGATTTATGGCCCAAGACAGTTTGTATATGATGCGAATGGAAACCCAGAACCAATAATTATTTCCCTACCAGATTATAAATATAAAACTATTGAAGGCAATGCATACCGTAAAAATAATTGGACTTCTAGTTTAAAAGTTCAGATTTTTATAGATGATATTCTAGTGAAAGAAGATGAAGTTTTTGGAACAAATTTAGTGTACGCTCAAGTTTTTTTCGATTATACAATTGAGGAATAAATTACATCTTTAAATAAAAATCTTTAGTCAGATTTATATACTCTTCTGTGTATTGATGGCGCTCAATTTCTATAATTAAATGTTCTTCTTTAATTGCTGTTTGATGAAAAGAAAATTCTAACAAACATCTTTTTATTGCTGATGTTTTATTTCCCTGAACTCGACAAATTCTATTCAAAAACAACTTATTTTCATTTGCTAGGTTGATAAAATTCTCTTCCTCTTTATAAGGAATCACAATCGCAAATTTTCCATCAGAAGAAAGAATTTTTACGACACCTGTAATCAATTCTAAAAAAGATAACGAACTTGTAAAACGTGCTTTGTTTCTAGCATCATTTTCAGTTTCAAACTCATCAGTATAAAAAGGCGGATTGGTAACAATTAAATCATACGTTTCTTCTTCGTCAGCAATTTCATCTGCAAAATTTTGAAAAGTACTATTATAACAATACAAACGATCTCCCCAATCAGAATCTTCAAAATTGGCGACAGTTTGTTCGTAGGCATTTTCATCAACCTCTACTCCATCAATAGTCATAGCATCAAAACGTTGTGCTAGCATTAATGCAATAATTCCAGTTCCTGTGCCAACGTCTAAAATTGTATCAGGATAAGTATCTGTGGCACACCAAGCACCTAACAAGACACCATCTGTACCTACTTTCATAGCTGTTTTATCTTGCTGAATTGTAAACTCTTTAAATTGAAACGGTTTTGTCATTTGTCAAAAATAGCTAAATTAAAAATCTGTGAAACTGAAATCTTAATTTTTAAACACAAATATTTTGATTTTAACATAATAAACCCACGAATTGGGTTATAATAGTTAGTTTTGTAGCTAATTACAGTAAAATTTCACAGAAACATGAAAAAATTGATATTCATTTTTGGTCTTATATTATTTAGTTCTTGTACAACTTCAACTTTAGAAGATGAAACAGAAAATCCAGATTCAGGAAAAGATAGAGTTGTAAGAATGGAATTTAATACGACACTATTGGGTTTTGATGAAATTAGAATTAGTTATTTTGATTATAAAACAAATACAAATCCACTTGTTGTTCATGAATTTTCATATGATACTGCAGGACAACCTATACCTTTAGTAATAACTTTTGAAAATTACGATTTTAGATTTATTAATGGAGAAGCTTATAGAAACAATCCTAGTACAGAAGAAATTTCTGTAAAAGTGTACGTAGATGATGAATTAGTAATTGAAGAAGCAGAAAGAGGAAAAAATGGAGAATACGCAGAAATTAGATTCAACTACGATATTGTTTTAAAGAAAAATATTTAAGCTATTATTATTTCGCAGAGAGGAAGGGATTCGAACCCTCGATACAGTTACCCATATACTACCTTTCCAGGGTAGCTCTTTCGACCACTCAGACACCTCTCTTTATGCTAATTTATATATTCAGCATCTTTAAACATTCTTTGAATTGAATTCAAAATAAATGTTTTAGTTTATGAGTATAAAATCCTTGAAAAATCTTTAAGAGATATACAACTCTATCAAACCATCAGGAGTTTCTACTTCAATAATTTTATTTTCTCTATCCACTTTTTTGATGAATTCATCAACCATTGGAATAAAGATTTCATCTCCATCTCTATCAATTTCAAAAAGTGGTTGCGCAGCTTTGTCATTTATATGAACAATTGTACCAACTTCACCAAAATTTGCATCAACAACAGTAAAACCAATTACTTCATGATAATAAAATTTATCACCAGAAAGTTTAGGCAACATTGTAGAAGGCAAATAAACACCACATTTTAAAATAGTATCTGCTTCTTCATCAGAATATACATCTTCAAACTGAACACGCAACTGATTTCCTTTATGTAACGAACTTTTTTCAATAAAAAATGGAACCAGGTTACTGCCAAATTCGACGTAAACTGATTCCATTTCTGTGTACAATTCAGGCTCATCAGTATCTAATTTGATAACGACTTCGCCCTTAAAACTATATTTCGTTACGATTTTGCCTAAATAAAAACAATCTTCTTTACGCATTTTCGTATTAATTTAGTTTTTATTCTGATGCTTTTGCTGCTGCTTCATCAATAGTTTCTGGAGCTGCTTCAACTGCTTCTTCTGCAGCTGGTGCTTCTTCTTCTACAACTGGTTTTGCTGCTTCAATTCTTGCTTCATTTACTGCTTTTTCTGCAGCTAATGCTTTCGCTTTTGCTTCAGAGTCAGCTTTAGATAAACCTGCTTCTTTATCAGCAATTTTAGTCGCTTTTTCCTCTATCCAAGCATTGAATTTTTCATCTGCTTGTTCTTGAGTTAAAGCTCCTTTTCTTACACCACCTACTAAATGATTCTTTAACATTGCACCTTTGTAAGATAAAATGTTTTTTGCAGTATCAGTTGGTTGTGCACCATTTTGTAACCACTTTACAGCTAAATCAACATCTAAGTCAATAATTGCTGGGTTAACGTTTGGATTGTAAGTACCAATTTTTTCTAAGTATTTACCATCTCTTTTTGCACGTGCATCAGCAGCAACCACCCAATAAAATGGCTTACCCTTTTTTCCGTGTCTTTGTAATCTAATCTTTACAGACATAATTTGTTAATTTTTTAAGGTTCTCGACCTTTGTTATTAAAAATCCTATCAACTCGTGATAAGTGGGCGCAAAAATACAAAACCTTTTTCAAATTAAAAGATTAAATATCAATATTATTTTGGGCGTTTTAACGGGCTTTCCATTATATCTTTTTTTTATGCTGAATTTATTTAATCACCATTTTATAAAAGAGAACTAATGAGTATTTAATAAAAATATTGAATCAAAATAAGTAAAAAAAAGGATGCCATTTCAATCCCTAACGCAATCACTCCTTCCCAAAACAAAAATCTTAAAAAAACATTAAAATTGAAATGAGTTAAACTTCAAAGCTATTGAACTAAGCAAACACCTGTATCTGCTGTACATTTGTACCATAGATGTAAAACAATAGGCATCTTAAAATAAATTATTGAAATTTAAAATGAAACTGATATTATGAAGTACACAGAAAAAATTTCAAACAAATTAAACGAATTATTAGAAAAGAATTACGATGCTGAAAAAGGTTATATAAACTCAGCAGAAAATGTAGACAATACAAGATTAAAGATTTTCTTTAAAAACAGAGCCTCAGAAAGAAGCCAATTTGCAAAAGAATTAAGAACAGAAATTTTGTCTTATGGGCAAATTCCAGGAGATGCAGGTTCTTTTCAAGGAACAATGCACAGAAATTGGATGTCGTTAAAATCATTATTTAGTGGTAATGACGAGGAAGCAATTTTAGAGGAAGCTATAAGAGGTGAAAAAGCAAGTTTAGAAGAATATGCAGAAATTTTAAAATATGAAGATTTTGCACCATCAACACAAAAAATGTTAGAAACGCAACATCAAAAAATTCAAGCTGCAATTAACTCATTAATGGTGGAAGAAGAATTAGCATAATTATTGATATAAATTATTTGAACATAATTTACTTAAAAAAGTCAATCTTTAATTGGGTTGACTTTTTTGTTGTTAATAAAACTTAATACGATAAATAATGATTATTTAACACAGTAGTTTAGTTAATGGCATATTTTTATAAGTTAAATTATTTTAAAATGAAAAACCCCAATAGACCCAATAACTCAGATTTTGAAAATTTTAATTTCCTGACACAATTAAAGAAATTACAAATACCTTTTGATAAAAATGAGATATTAGAAATAGATGTAAAAAAGAATGGTTACATATATTTACCTCCTAATAAAGAGAATTATATCTATGAAATTATTTCTGGTGCTGTAAAATTAGGTGGTTATTCTGATGATGGAGAAAGTTTTGTTTACGAAGTCTTACCTCCTGCCGAATTCTTTGGTAATTTAAAATATCTTAATAATCAATTTCACGAATACGCCAAAGCAATTGTAGATAGCAAAATTAGGGTCTACGATTTAGATTTTTTTAAAACAATGGTAACTAATAACCCAACAATTTCTAATTGGTTTATATCTTACCTTGTAAAAAGGTGGTGTTCTGCAGAATTAAAATTGAAAAACATTAAAGAAAAACAAATTGAAGAGAGAATAGATTATCTTAATAAACATTATAATGTTGAAGTTATAGATGCCAAAAATAACGCTCATGTTCTTTTTGATTTATTAACGAAAAAAGACATGGGCGACCTTATTGGGGTCACCCGTCAAACTGTCTCTTCTATATTACATAAAGAAAAAAATTTAATCTTTTAAAATTCCAGGATACAAAATACCATCTACTGCATTAAACTCTAAATTAAGTAGTTTCACTATAATTGGAGCCACATCTTCTAAACCCATTTTAGAAATAATTTTACCATTAGAAATACCTGCTCCCCAAGCTACAAAACCTGTTTCTATTTGATGAAAATCCGGAAAATAACCATGTGTTCCTCCATTTCTCTTTACTAATATTTCACCAGAATTAGAGCCAGACATTGCCACACCTGGAACAGGGTTTAAAGCTAAAAAAGCATTAGGGTCTGCTCCAATATTTATTAACTCTTCTTTTTCTACAATCCTAAAAAGCTTTTTTATAGAATTTGGAAGACTCTCTAATTTTTCTCTAACTTTAGTTAAGGTTTTTTTATCATTTTTATCTTTTAAATGTAAAAAAGCAGAAGCACCTTGTGTATGAAATGTAGCTTTCCAGTTTCCTCTATTTTCTTTTGCTTCCATTAAATTTTCTTCAACTAGCCAAATATTTGGGTTTATAGCAGAATGAATATCAACAAAACCATGATCTCCTGTAATTATAAAAGTAGTTTTCTCTAGAATATTAGCTTGTTCTGCAGCTTCTAAAATTTTACCAATTGCACGATCTACAGCAGCAATTGCAGTATGAACTTTCTCACCATTTCTACCTTGTTCATGTTGAAAATGATCTGTTGCTATTAAATGAATTGTCATTAAATTAGGTTTATATTTTCCTAAAATATAAGCTGCCATTTCACCTGTTCTATCTTCTCTATTTAAATAATCTCCATTAAAAGTTTTTAAATTTACCTTACCTAATACTTCAGTTTCCATTTCTTCTAAAAGACCCTTAGGTGTTTGGTTGTCTCTCATTGGTTGTATTCTACCATAACTTTTATCTAAAGTCCAAACTTCTGGAATATTATAATCTACAGCAGCTCCAACTGAAACAGGCCATATTAAACTTGCGCTTTTTTTATTAGATTTTCTAACGGCATCCCAAAGTGTTTCTGTTTGTATTAAATTACTTTCCCAATACCATCTTCCTGTTTGTCCTTTATCTTCAAACGGACTATTATAATAAATTCCGTGAGTTGCAGGGAAAGCTCCTGTTATAAGTGTTGTATGTGAGGGATATGTAACAGAAGGATAAATACCTCTAACACCATCTGAACTTACCCCATTTTTAGCCATCATTTTTAAATTAGGAGCTGGCCATTTCATTTCCTGATAAAAATTAGGTCGAAAACCATCTACAGAAATTAAAATAACATGTTCTGACTTGGCTTTTTCTTGACCTAATATGCACTGAAGTGTTAAAAATGAAATTACTATTATTAAATGTATTTTTTTCATGTCTTTTATTTAATTATTTAATTATAAATGCTGCTGTTACTGGCAAATGATCGCTAATTTCTCTCATCTTATTAGGTTTAAAAACTTGAGGAATTTTTGCGGATTTTTATTCGTATTCTTTAAACATATTTGTATTTATCAAAATATAATCTAACCTACGTTCAGGTACATCAGAAGTATGAGTCTTGATACTTACAGATAATGGATCAATAAACTTTTTCTATGTTTTTCTTTTTTCATCAACTATTAATTTAAAAGGGCTTGGTAAATTATTACCAAACCCTAAATAAAAAACTAAACAAACTTCATTTAATTAAATGAGTATCTTACACCAATTTGCAACCTCCAAGGAGTTCCGTTTATTGGCTCTGTACCAGCACCTGTTTGCACATTATATTGATAGCTACTTGTTGCTTGATCAAAACCATTAATATTCATAAAATCTCTATTTCCAAAATCATGACTACGTCCCCATTCTTTATTTAATAAATTCATAAAATTAAAAACATCGGCAGAAAGTTCTAAAGCATGTTTATCATTAGATAAATTAAACTTTTTCTGAAGACGAAGATCTACAGTTGCACTAAAAGGATTTTTTCCTCCATTTCTTTCTGCAAAACTTCCAAAACTTTCTTTTAAATATTCTTTAAAACCTTCTGAAGTTTCTGGGTCATTTAAAACTTGACTGTAACTATCTTTAATTTCCTGAGGAGTATTTACATCATTAGGATCAAAAACATAAGCAATTTCATTACTTAAATTAAAATCTCCATTTGCACTTCTACCTCCACCAGATTTTAGAGAATATCTTGTACCACCAGTACCAACAATTGTTGCACCTAATGTAAATCCTTTCCAAGTTGGTGTTGCTCCATTTACCACTACTTTAGTATCAAAATGATTATCAGAATAACCATAATTTAAATCCCTAGGATCTCCACTTACAGGAAGAAATGTAGACGTATTTGCAACACAACAATTATAAGACGAGTTGTCTTTAGAGCTATTTAGAGTAAAACTTGCATTTAAATACCCATCAGTTCCAATTTTAGCAGCTCCCTCAATAACAAAAGCAAGATTATCTAATATTCCATCTGAGTTTAAAACTAAAGTTCTACCTACTAAGTCTGAAACTCTAGATGCTGTCCAGTCTGTTCTACCATTTGCTGCAATAGTATTTGCAGGCACAAAAACCTCTCTACCTTGTGGAGTAACAAAATAAGGTTCTGCTACTAAGTTGGTTTCTTGATACACATAATTATTTTTAGTATGACTAAAAACTGCATTAACCCCTAAACTATATTTATCTCCAAAAAAGTGAGTATAGTTAATATTTGCCTTGTAAATTGTTGGCACTTCAAAATCTGGACTTACAGCATTTATTGTTGAGAAAGGGGTAACTCCTGCAGGAACTCCTGGCACTGTACTTGGGTCGTTTCTATAACCAATAAAATCTGGTGTAGGAACATTTGCACCTGTAACATCAATTGCACCTAATAAAGTTCCACTATTTTGAATATTGTTTACTTGCGCATAATAATGAGGTTGAGAAGTAAATATACCTCCTCCTAATTTTAAAATATCGGTATCATTTCCTTTGATATTCCAAGTTAATTGAAATCTTGGTTGAATATTATCAAAATCTTCTGGCTTTTCATCTGTGCGAATTCCTAGCTCTTGAAACACTAATGGATTAAATTCTGCTGCATCTACAAATGCTGTTGCATCATAACGTATTCCTCCTACAAAGTTTAAATTTGGATTTATATCAAATTCTACTTGACCAAAAACTGACAAATCTAAAACAGTTTGCTTTACCAAAGTAGACCCTTGCAAAGGGACTTCACGTGCATATCTAGAAGGATTTAAATTATCAAAATCATCTAAAGAATCAAAGAAAAAACGCCCATTTTGTTCATTAGATAATTGTGTTTCTAAAGAAGTAATTAAATTATCTGTTCCAAAAGTAAAGTTGAATTTACCTGAACTAACATAGGTAGTGTTAGAAATTTGTATTTGGTTTTCTAGGTTAGTTTCTGGTGTATAACGTTGTCCACCTAATTGTACACTTCTATTACTCGTATTTCCATTTGGCAAAATTGACTCTACTTGTACTATTGCTCTTGGTATGTTTTGTGAAGGCAATTCTGAATTTGGTGTATAAAGACGTTCTGCTCTTTGGTATTGTACTTTAAATTCATTAGTTACATTTGGTGAAAAAGAAGAACGTAAAGAAAGAAACATACTGTTTTCATGAGACACAAAATCTGAAAAAGATTCAGCCACCTCAATATTAGAATTATCACTTACACTTAAAGGATTGTCCCATTTATTGTATAAGTTTCTAAACGTTAATCTATGTTTATCATTAATTTGCCAATCTAACCTTAAAAATAGATTATTAGCTTCAGTTACTCTATCAAATTGCCCTACTTGCTTAGAGGTACTTAAACCATATTTATCTCTACCAATTTGTAAGAACCTATTTAAACTTGTTTCAGAAATTTGTAATCTATTAGCATCATTATCATTCTGAATATTCGCAATAAACTGAGGGTCTCCTGCATCTTGTCTTTCATAGACTAAGAAAAAATGTAATTTATCTTTAATTAACGGTCCTCCTAAACTTAAACCAGATTGCGAGTTGTAAAAATCTGCTTCTCTTTTTTCCCCTTGAATAGTATATTGACTCTGTAAATTATCTGCTCTATGATAAAAAAAAGCACTTCCTTCAAAATCATTTGTTCCAGATTTTGTAACTGAAGTTATAGAACCTCCTCCTTGTCGTCCTTGTGTTACATCATAATCATTTGTAGAAACCTCAAATTCTCTAATTGCTTCCTGAGAAATTGTATAAGGCCCTCTTCCTATTTCTCCTGCTGTTAAAGTGTTTCTAAAATTAACACCATCAATAGTTACATTGGTAGATGTTCTTCTCTGTCCTCCTAAATTTAAACTACCTGCACCTTGCAAGGGAGATAAACTGGTAAGTCTTGTAAAATTTCTTCCTTCAGATGGTAAATTTTTAATTTGACTTTCTCCAATTTTGGTAGAAGCTCCCATTTGTTGAATACGTTTAGAAATACTATTTGTAGAAACAATAATTTCATTTAAAGATGTTGAAGATTCCTGCAAAATAAAATCAACAACTAAGGCATCACTTAAGTTTAAAATAAAACCTTTATTAATTACATCTTTAAATCCTAAATACATTGCTGTAACACTGTAAGGACCTCCTAATGGTAATTGTTGAATTTTATAACCTCCGTTTTCATTAGTTGTAGATCCTGAAGTAAAACCTGTAGAAGTATTTTTAACAATAATAGTTGCACCCATTAAAGGCTCTCCACTACTATCTGTTATTTTTCCTTTTATTAAAGCATTTGTAGCTTGCCCAAAAGATTGTTGAATGTTTAAAAATAAGAATCCAAAAGCAATCATCATACTAATGGTTAACCGAATTTTTACTACTGATAATTTCATAAGTTTAGTTAAATTAAGATTTTAATTAGCACCAAAACTATGCTTCAAAAGACTAGTAAGCTTGTTAAGTATTAACATTGATATAGAATTAATCTTAATTTAAAAGTTTCTTAATATTATAAAATGAAGGCTTTAAGGAACTTTAAAAAATAAATTCTATATTTTTATAAAAGATGTAATCTTTCTAATATATTTCAAGAACAAATCTTTAAATTTGTAGTCCGTTTTAAACGAACAACCTCATCATCAAAAAAGCCATTTATGTACTTAATTTTCGATACAGAAACCACAGGTTTACCTAAAAGTTGGAATGCTCCAATTACAGATACAGACAACTGGCCAAGGTGTGTGCAAATTGCTTGGCAACTGCATGATGAAATGGGAAATATTCTTGAACATAACGATTTCTTAATACAACCAGAAGGCTATAACATTCCTTTTGATGCTGAAAGAATTCATGGAATTTCAACAGAATTAGCAGCACAAGAAGGTATCGATTTAGAAAAAGGATTGCATCTTTTTAATGAAGCTTTGGCTAAAACAAAATTTATAGTTGGTCAGAATTTAAATTTCGACCTTAATATTATGGGTTGTGAATTCCATAGGTTAGGTGTTGAAACTCCTTTAGCGAAACTTCCTATTTTAGATACGTGTACAGAAAAAACGGCTACTTTATGCCAAATTCCTGGAGGTCGTGGAGGAAAATTTAAGTTACCAACATTAACAGAATTACACAATCATTTATTTGGTGTTGGTTTTGGTGAAGCTCACAATGCAACTGCAGATGTGGAAGCAACAACACGTTGTTTTTTAGAATTGATTCGTATCAGAGAATACACTAAAGAACAGTTAGATGTTGATGCAGATTATTTTAAAAATTTCTCGGAAGCAAATCCAAAACCAATTCAGTTAATTGGCTTAAAATATATCAACCTAAAAAAAGAAAGTGATAAAATTCGAAAACGTTTAGATAAATTAAAAGACGTTAAAGAAACCATTTCAACTTCTGAAGGTTTAGCTGAATTAAAAGACGTTCAGTATTCGCATTTACACAATCATACACAGTTTTCGGTTTTGCAATCTACCATGCAAATTGCCAATATTGTAGCAGCTGCAGCTAAAGATAATCAGCCAGCTGTTGCTATGACAGATACTGCAAATATGATGGCTTCTTTTCATTTTGTAAGTGCTATTTTAAATCATAATAAAACTGCAGCAACTCCAATGAAACCAATTGTTGGTTGTGAGTTTAATGTATGTGAAGATCATAAAAATAAGTCTGTAAAAGATAATGGATATCAAGTTGTTTTATTAGCTAAAAACAAAAAAGGGTATCATAATTTGGCAAAAATGTCTTCCACAGCTTTTGTGGATGGTTTTTATTATGTACCAAGAATTGATAGAGAAATCATCAAAAAATATAAAGAAGATATTATTGTTTTAACTGGAAATTTATATGGTGAAGTTCCTAGTAAAATTTTAAATCTGGGAGAAAAACAAGCTGAAGAAGCTTTGCTTTGGTGGAAAGAAGAATTTAAAGACGATTTTTATATTGAGTTGATGCGTCATAATCAACAAGATGAAAATATTGTAAATGAAACTTTATTAAAATTCTCAAAAGCGCATGATGTTAAAATTATTGCTACAAATAATACTTTTTATTTAGAGAAAAAAGATGCAAATGCACATGATATTTTATTGTGTGTAAAAGATGGCGAAAAACAAGCGACTCCAAAAGGAAAAGGTCGTGGTTACAGATATGGTTTGCCAAATGAAGAGTACTATTTCAAATCTACTGAAGAAATGAAAACGCTTTTTGCAGACTTGCCAGAAGCTATTAGTAATATTCAAGAAATTGTCGATAAAATTGAAATTTTTACTTTAGCAAGAGACGTTTTATTACCTGCTTTTGATATTCCAGAAGAATTTGTATTCGAAGAAGATAAAAAAGATGGAGGAAAACGTGGAGAAAACGAATTCCTAAAACACTTAACTTTTGTTGGCGCCAAAAAACGTTATGGAGAAATTACAGAGTCTATTAAAGAACGTTTAGATTTTGAATTATCCGTAATTGAAAAAACAGGGTATCCTGGTTATTTTTTAATTGTTGAAGATTTTATTAGAGAAGCCAGAAATATGGATGTTTCTGTAGGCCCTGGACGTGGTTCTGCAGCTGGTTCTGTGGTTGCTTACTGTCTTTGGATTACCAATATAGATCCTATTAAATACGATTTACTTTTTGAGCGTTTCTTAAATCCTGAAAGGGTTTCCATGCCAGATATCGATATTGATTTCGATGATGAAGGTCGTGGAAGAGTCATGGATTATGTAATTGATAAATATGGTGCAAACCAAGTTGCGCAAATTATTACTTATGGAACCATGGCTGCAAAATCATCTATTAGAGATACAGCCAGAGTTTTAGATTTACCTCTTTTTGAAGCTGATAGAATTGCGAAATTAATTCCAGGAATCAAACTAAAAAATATTTTTGGTGATGATGCAAAAAGTAAGGGGAAAGTTGCTGCTTTAAGAGCTGAAGAAAAACAATTAGTTGAAGAATTAAGACACATGTCTTTTGGAAACGATTTGGTTTCTGAAACGATTAATAAAGCTACAATTTTAGAAGGTTCTGTTAGAAATACAGGAATTCACGCTTGTGGTGTAATTATTACGCCTGGAGATATTACAAATTATGTTCCTGTTGCTTTGGCAAAGGATTCTGATATGTATGTTACTCAATTTGACAACTCTGTAGTGGAATCTGCAGGTTTGTTAAAAATGGATTTCTTGGGATTAAAAACGTTGACTTTAATTAAAGACACCGTAAAAATTGTAAAAGCCAAACATGGTGTAGTTTTAGATCCAGAAACTTTTCCATTAGATGATGTTCCAACATACGAGTTATTCCAAAGAGGAGAAACTGTTGGTATTTTTCAATATGAATCTCCTGGAATGCAAAAACACATGCGTTCTTTAAAACCGACCGTTTTTGCAGATTTAATTGCCATGAATGCCTTGTACAGACCTGGACCAATGGAATATATTCCGAGTTTTATCAACAGAAAACACGGAACAGAAGATATTGAATACGATTTACCAGCCATGGAAGAGTATTTGGCTGAAACGTATGGAATTACAGTATATCAAGAGCAAGTAATGCTACTCTCGCAAAAATTGGCAAATTTCACCAAAGGTGAAGCCGATGTTTTAAGAAAAGCGATGGGTAAAAAGCAAATTGCGGTTTTAGATAAAATGAAACCAAAATTCATTGAACAAGCAGGAAAAAATGGGCATGATGAAAAAAGTTTAGAGAAAATTTGGAAAGATTGGGAAGCCTTTGCAAGTTATGCTTTTAACAAATCTCACTCTACTTGTTATGCTTGGATTGCGTATCAAACTGCCTATTTAAAAGCACATTATCCTGCAGAATATATGGCTTCTGTACTTTCGAATAATATGAATGACATTAAAGCTGTTTCCTTTTTTATGGAGGAATGTAAACGAATGGAATTAGCAGTTTTAGGACCAGATTTAAATGAATCTTTCTTAAAGTTTTCTGTAAATGCAGAAGGTGCTGTTCGTTTTGGAATGGCTGCTGTTAAAGGTGTTGGTGCTGGAGCAGTGAGAGCAATCATAAAAGAAAGAGAAGAAAATGGTCATTATTCATCGATTTTTGATTTAGCAAAACGTGTAGATTTAAGAGCAGCTAATAAAAAATCTTTTGATAGTTTGATAAAAGCAGGTGCTTTTGATTCTTTTACAGATACACATAGAGCTCAATATTTTGCCACTGATGAAAAAGGATTAACCTTTTTAGAACGTGCCATGAAATTTGGAAGTAAATACCAAGAAAACGAAAATTCTGCACAAGTTTCTATGTTTGGAGAAGCCTCTACTGTTCAATTCCCAGAACCCGATATTCCTGAATGTGAAACTTGGGGAACTATGGAGCTTTTATCACAAGAAAAAGAAGTAATTGGTATTTATATTTCTGCTCATCCTTTAGATGATTTTAAAAATGAAATGATTTTTTGCAACGCTTCTTTAAAATATTTTAAAGGTGATCTCGCAAAATATGTGGGGTTGAATTTGGCTTTTGCAGGAATTATAACTGACGTACAACATAGAGTATCTAAAGCTGGTAAAGGCTGGGCAATGTTTATAATTGAAGATTATGGAGACAGCAACGAATTTAGAATTTTTGGAGAAGACTATTTAAAAATGAAACACTTTTTAGTGCCAAATTCATTCTTGTTTGTGCGTTCTACAATTCAGCCTGGTTGGACAAATAAAGAAACAGGTGTTGCTGGAGAACCAAGATTAAAGTTTACAGAAATGAAACTGTTTCATGATATTATGGATGAACTTTGTAAAAAAATCACCATAAAAATACAGTTAGATGAAATTAAAGAAAACACCATCTTAAATTTAGAAACTATTTTAAAAAACAATCCAGGTAAACAATCTTTAAACTTTACAGTTTGGGATGCCAAAGAAAAAATTGAAGTGAGTTTACCAAGCAGAAACACAAAAATTAATATTTCTAATGAATTATTGGCAACTTTAGAGAGTCAGCAGATAGATTTTAAGTTGAATTAAAGAAATTTTTGGAGCATATTTTAAAAATACAGACTTTAGATTTATTTAATTGACTGTTATTTTCAAAATATCATCTTATTCATCGGATATTATTAAGTTTTCGATAAATTGTATGTATAAATTTTATGATTTATGCAATTTGGTTTTTCTTAACACAGTAAAAACCGAATTAATACTAAATATTCTGTAATTTTGTTTAACCAAATACAAATATCATGAAACAAAAAAACACTTGGGTTAGTTGGAACGAAAATGTTAAACACAATTATACATCACTTTATAAAATTACTTCAGAAGAAAAACTTAGAGAAGTAGTTGCTGAAAATGATAAGATTCGTTTTTTTGGTAGCAAGCAATCATCTGCAGATATTGCTGCAGGTACAGATGCTTTGATAGATATGACAAGTTATAACAAAATTGTTTCTTATGATTATAATAAGAAAACAGTTACAGTTCAATCTGGTTTAATACTTGGAGATTTTTTAGAAGCTATTGAGGCTGTTGGATGGTGTATACCTTGTTTACCAGACATCAATACAATTACCATTGGTGGTGCTTTAGCTACAGGAACTCATGGTACAAGTGGTAAATTGTTATCTGAATACATGACTGAATGCACTTTGGTACTTGCAGATGGATCTATAAAAACAATTACTGAAGAAGATGATTTGATGGATGCTGTTAGAGTTTCTTTAGGAATGCTAGGTGTAATGTCTACCATAACTTTTAAATGTGAAAAAAGTTATACGCTTCATGTAAAAGAAAGACCAGAAAAAGATAGTGAATGGCTTCCTAAAATTAAAAGTAGACTTAAAGAACACGATTTTTTACGAATTTTATGGTTGCCACATACTGATAAAGGATATGTAATTACTGGAAATAAAATGAAACCAGACACAAAAATTGTAGAAAATAATGGCCCAAAATATTTAAAACATAGAAGAAACGCTTCTAAAATTTTATACAAATATTCTCACATTTATCCTTGGATAACTTCTATTGCAAATAAAATTTTAGCGAAGGCATTTTTCAGTTCTAAAAAAGAACATAAAGGAACCTTATACCAAGCTACAGTAACAAAATCTAGAGGATCTACTTTGGAATTAGCAGAATGGACAATTGCATTAGATAAATTTCCACAAGTTTTTGAAGAGTTAAAAACAGAAATAAATAAGTGGAGCAACAAATCGTTTATTCATATTCCTATGGATGTGCGTTTTGTGCAAAAAGATACATCTTGGTTAAGCTATGCTTACAAACAAGATATTGTAACCATGGGTTGTGTTTCTAGAAATGCAGCAACAGCAGACACTTACGAAGCTTTTAAAAGTGTGGAAAAAATATTTTTAAAACATGGAGGAAGGCCTCATTGGGGTAAACGTTTTTCTGCGAAAGATGCAGAATTATCACAAGTATATCCAAAATGGGAAGCTTTTAAGGAATTAAGATCTAAATTAGATCCAACAAATAAGTTTTTAAATCCTTATTTAGCAAAATTAGTAAATGCAAAATCAAAAAAAAGAGTGAATGAAGTTGCCTAAAGGATTTTTATTTGATTTTGATGGTGTTGTTGTAAATAGTTTTAAAAGTCATGGTAATGCATGGTCAAGTGCTTTTAGAGAACTATTTAATCAAGAAATTTCGCCATTTCCTAAAAGTCATGCAGGTGGTTCTCCTATGCTAATTGCCGAATATTATTGCAGTGTTATTGGTGAAGAAAAACGTGCTGAAGACTTATTTTTATTGAAAGATAAACATTTAGATGTCCATTTTACAATTCCTACATTATTACCTGGAGTAAGAGAAATAACTGCTTTTTTATCGGACAAAAAAATTCCTTATGGAATTGCAAGTAACGCAACAAAACAGTTTTTAAAAAACAGTGTTCATCATTTAGACTTGAATTTCCCTGTGGTTTTTGGTGTTCAAGATTATGAGAAACCAAAACCAGCACCAGAAGCATACATTTCTCTGGCAACTGCTTTGGGTTTTAAAGAACCTGATTTTAAAGATATTTGGGTTTTTGAAGACAGCTTAGCTGGCACAACTGCTGCAAAATTAGCAGGCATGATTCCTATTGGAATTTTAACTCAATATTCTGAAGAAGAATTAAAAGAAGCTGGAAGTCAATTAGTTTTTCCAACGTTGTTGGAAGCGTACCAATATTTGACTGAATAGTGTTGTAAATATTTTAATTTAAATCGGCTACAACTTAAAATTGTAGCCGATTTTTTTTACGCAGTAACTTCTCTAAAAAGCGTTTCTAAATTTTTATTTTGAGCAGTTAATCCTAAAATTTTTAAGTTATTTTCTTGAGCGAAATCAAAGATTTTTGAACGCATATCTTCAGTAGAATTAAACGTTAGTTGCCAAGTATTTTCTTGATTATTTACTGCTGAAAATAAATTCTCAAATTGATTGAAAAGTTTCTCATCAACTTGAACATTAAAAGTAACTTCTATAACTTGTTGTTTATTTTCTTTTAAAGTTGATAGTTTTTTATCAACCAAAATTTCTCCTTTTTTTATGATGATAACTCGATCGCAAACTGCTTCCACTTCTTGCATAATGTGCGTGGAAAATAAGACCGTTTTTTCTTTCCCTAAATCTTTGATCAATTGTCTAATTTCTACTAATTGATTTGGATCTAAACCTGTGGTTGGCTCATCTAAAATTAACACTTTTGGATTGTGTAAAATTGCAGCAGCTAAACCAACTCTTTGCTGATATCCTTTTGAAAGTTGATGGATTTTTTTATGTGCTTCAGCTGTTAAACCAACTTTTTCGATGCAAATTTCTATGTGGCTTTTATCAACTTTAAAAATTGATGCTTGAAACTGTAAATACTCACGCACAAACATATCTTTATAAATTGGATTATGTTCTGGCAAATACCCAATTGTTTTTTGCGCTTCTAATGGATTTTTTAAAACATCAATATCATCAACAAAAACGTTACCTTCATTAGGCTTTATAAAACCTGTTAAGATTTTCATCATGGTTGATTTTCCTGCACCATTTGGTCCTAAAAAACCAATAATCTGACCTTTATCCGCAGAGAAAGAAACATTGTTTAATGCTTTTTGCTGATTGTAGGTTTTGGTTACGTTTGTTACTTTTATAGACATTTATAAAGATTAGTTATTTAAATAAGTTCTCGATACAAGTCCACAAAAAAAAGGAATCACAAGAACTGACATTATTTAAAACGAAATAATTACTTTTTTAGTTTACGTAATTTTCTTTTTGTAAACGTATTTTTCGAATATTTTTCATGCGTTTCCAAGTAATTTTATGACGTTTTTTATACACCCATAAACAGCCTAAATCCAACAAAAAATAGAATAAACTAATACCACTTGGTGGGTTGTAACTTGGTAAAAAAGGAATAACATTCCAAGCTGTAGATGGCCACCACCAACACTCGTAGGTTGTACCAATAATTTCTAAAACAGCTACAGAAATATACATCGTTAAATAAAAAAGACGTTCTCTAGGTTTGTTTCTTAAAATTAATAATGTTGCAATGGTCATTACAAAACCAAAAACATCATTCTTAAAAATTAAGAACAAAGTTGCGTATATAAATATGGAGATTGTAAAAACTTTCTCTAATAATATACGATGTTTTTTTATAGATGCTGCTTTAGAAAAACACAAAACAGCTATGTACACAAAAGCATGACCAAAAGGAATGTAAAGTGGCACGTTTCCTAATCTATAGGTATACATTCCCAAAAGAACGGAAAACAAATATTCCCCAAAAAAACCAATGAGAACTGCTGCTAACATTTGCTCTTTAATTCTTTTTGTAACTTTAAAAAAAGTAATTGTAAAAACAAGAAGCATCAGCGCATTTGCATAAATTTGTGCATTTTCAGTAATTTCTACCATGTAAAAACTATCTAAAAACAAGCCAACTACAAAAAATAGGTACAATAAACCTAACGTTTTATAAGTAGTGTAAATAGCAGATTTTGATGCAAATAAACTCATTTGGCTAAAATAAAAAAATGGCTCAAGATTGAGCCATTTTATATTTAAATATTTTTAAAAAAACTATAGTTGATACCTTAATCTTAAACTTACAAATCTTGGTAAAATAAATCTTTCGTTCAATGTAAAAGCTAATACATTTGAATTTACAGATGCTTCTGATCCTGTTGCTAATAAGTTGTTACCTACTAATTCATATTCCCATTTTGCGTCTTTATCTTTTCTGTAGGCTATTTTTGCATTCCAAATACTAAATGTGTTTGTACTAACACCATCTTGTCTTTGTTCGTTGAAAGAAAAATCTGAAGTTAATGTTACAGAATTCCAAATATACGCATCAAAATCTATAGATGGTCTGTGATTTACAGACTTAACCTCTTGTGCTCTTGAGCTGTTATCTTGATTGCTAAAACTCACATTATAACTCAAAGTAACATTTGGTGCTTTTGTAAAGTTAGTACCAACTCTTGTATTAAAGCTATACCCTTTGTTGATGTTCGTGTTTTCGTCTTCATTTATAAACTGGAAACTTTTATTATAACTATAACTACCTCCAAGACGAGTTTGAATCTTTCCAATTCTTTTCCCTGCAAATAATGAAGCATTAAAGTTTTCGTTATCGAAAGGAGAGTTAATTGAAGTACTACTTGAAACTACAGAACCTGGTTCAAAAACAGTATTTCTATTTACTTGATCTATTGTTTTTGTATACCCAATTCTAGAGAACACATTACTATTGTTAAATAAGTTGAAACTACTGTATCTTAAGTTTACATTGTGGAAAGTTGCGTTTGTTAAAGCTGGATTTCCTGCAAAATAAGAATCGTAATTACTTGCTACAATACCTCTTGCTATTTGATTTACATCTGTAAAATTAACCTCTTGTTTATAAGTGAATGTTAAACTCTCACTTCTTTTAAACTGTGCAATTGCTTCGAATTCTGGTAAAATCTTAAAGAAAGTATCTTCAAAAGTTTCTGAACCAAATTGAGTGTTATTAGAATTATAAGAGTGTGCTGTAAAACCAGGAGTAAATGTAAAAATACCTTCTTTTAAACGATATCTTAAACCTGCATATAAATCTGTAAAGTTATATTCTGTATCGTTTGTAGTTGATGGATTTGCATAACCTGCAATATCTGTAGGATTTGGATCGAATTGAGAACCATTATCTAAAATCTGGAAAAAACGAGAATCGAAATTTTGCTTGCTTAAAATTGTACCCGCAACAAAATTCAAATTACTTTTTTGATTTAAAATATAATAGTAATCTAATTTTGCATCTAATTGATTCGATTTTACTCTCCTATCTTGTTCTAACGTATAAAACATATTAGACCTATCTAAACCTAAACTTTCTGCTGAATCGTCAAAACCATCATTTGTGGTATCATCATTATTTAATGGGTCATTTTCTAAAGAAGCAATATAAAAAGGATCTTCATCTTGATATAAATGCTTCACCTCTAAAGCAAAAATATTATTTTCGTTTGCAGTATAAAAATAACTAAAATCTTGATTAATAGTAAAAGGCGTTGTGTTTTCAGTTTGAGTAATATCACTTAAAACTCTAGATTCTATACCTTGATTGCTGAATTCATTTGAAAAACGACCAGAAACATTATAGTTTAATTGATTGCTAAAGTTTTTCTTGTAAACAGTACTAAATCTAAACAATCCTGTATTACTTGTTTGTTCTGTTCTAGTATCTCTAAATTCATCTGGAGTATTTGGATCTATATAATCGATATCAGAAATATTTCTTTGTCCATTACTGTTTCCAGACCATATTAAATATCCACTCAAATCTAACTTTGGGTTTGGAGAATAACTAAAATTTAAAGCCGTTAATTTCGTTTCAATTTTATTTGCATTTCTTGCACTTGCATTTAAAAATCCAATCCCTGCATCTGCAAGATTAATGTTTGTTCCATTAGATGGACTTTGACTTTGGAAACTACCTCCAAAACTTCTAGCATCTCTTCTACTTAAAACAACATCACCTAAATTATTAACATCCCCAATAATATTTATGGTGTATTTTGGTGTGTAATAAAATAATTTTGGCTGAAATAAATATAAGGTTTCATCTTGAGATTGACCTCCTCCAAAAGAAACATCACCAAACCAAAAGTTCTTTTTACCTTCTTTTAATTTAATGTTGATGGCAACTCTATCTTGATTATTTTGAACACCACTTAATTGACTAACATTCGAGTAATTTCTTAAAACCTCAATTTTATCTACTGCATTTGATGGTATATTTTCTGTAGCCAATCTTGTATCTCCACTAAAAAATTCTTTACCATCCACCATTATTTTTTCAACAGCTTTTCCTTCAACTTCAATTTGTCCTGCATCATTTATTTCAACTCCTGGTAATTTTGATAGAACATCTTTTAGTTTTCTTTCAGAACCATTTTTAAAAGAATCTGCATCATAAACAATCGTATCACCTTTTATTCTAACAGGCATTTTAGACACGATGTTAATACCATCTAACATGTTGTCTTCAACCATGGTATAATTTTTAGTGATGTCTTTATCTCCAGTTCTTATAAATTCGCTGATTTCTTTAAAACCTACATAACTTATTTTAATATTATAAGTTGTGTTTCTTGCTAATTCTAATTTAAAACTTCCATTAGCATCTGTAAAACCATAAGAAGCAATTCTTTTAGCAACAGTATCTAAAGCAATTACGTTCCCCATTTCTAAAGGAGACCCAATAGAATCTTTAACGATTCCAGTTAAATTAATTTGGGCTGTTGAAACCCAAGACACCAAAAATATGGCGATTAGTAGTATTTTTTTCATGTGTAAAAATTAGTGTTGATTATTAATGGTTGGTTAAAGTTGGTTGATTAGTTTCTACCTCTTCCACCACCTCTATTATTTTGGAAACGTTCTTTAAGTTCGTCAGTTTTTTCTTTGATAATAGCATTGTATTCATCTCTAGTTACTTCTTTACCTTTATTAGGTTTATCAATTTCTAAAGTATCTGAAGGATTTAATACAATTTCTGTACATAACATTGTAGTTCTACCAGCATTTAATTCTAAAATTAAACCAGGTAAACCCCAGTAAGAATTTGGTCCTGAACTTACAGGAAGTTGTGGAGTGTACCAAGCAGTAACCTCGATAGTTCTAACTTCTTCTTCCTTATTTTTTGTAGAATCTTTTTCTTTTTGATTTCCTCTACCTCTTCTTCCAAAAATACTTCCAAAATCTACACTTTTATCAACCTTAACCATTGTTGCTTTGTAGCAAGTATAGTTTCCAATTTTTTTAGTTTCTGTACCTAACTCCCATTTTGGTTGTTCCATATCTTCCACAATTAAAAAACGCTTGCTAAACATCTCAACATCTTCAATTATTTTACGCTCTTTTAAATTTTTGTAAATAGAACCTTGTCCATTACTAGAACCAAATCTTGAACCTTGAGTTCCTGGAGCATCTAATTTTGCTTCTTCTTTAAATGAAGACTCGTTTTTATTAAAACTTAAGATGTATGTTTTTTCTAAAAAGTTCTTCATTCGCTCCATCATTTGCTTTTTTTGCTGCTCACTCATTTGTCCTCCTCCAAAGTTATCCATATCAACTGAAGTTTTAGACATGTAAGTAGCTTTACCTTGAAAATCCTTTTGAGCAAAGGTGGTAATCGTTAAAAATGCTATAAATAGCGTAAAAATTGATTTCATAAATGTTGTTTTAATTTTCGTCAAAAATAATCTTATTATATAACCTTAGACTTTGGAAAACTGAAAAGTTACATGGACGTTTAAAACTTTAACAAACTTTAACAAAACACTATCCTCCCATCTTAATATTAATACCATTTCCTAAATCAATTCCTTTTCTACTTTTCATTTTTTCCATCAACTCATCGTTTTTCTCTTTCTTAATTTTTGTGTATTTTTTTAAAGAAACTACCTTTCCTTTTATTGGTTCTTCAATTATAATTGCATCTTCTGGATTTAAAATAATTTCTGTGCAAACAATCATATTTTTACCATCATTAATTTCTAAAATTAAACCTGGTAAACCTTGGTAATTTGCTGGCCCATTACTAATGGCTACTTGAGTAGTATACCAAGCAGTTGTAACAATCGTTTCTTTGGTTTTAGTTTCTTTCGTTTCTCCATTTACAATACTCATATTGGTATTTTCCACTTCTTTTGTATATGTTGCCTTGTAACAGGTGTACATTCCTATATTTTTTGTTTCTGAAGATAATTCCCAATCATACTCTTTTAGTTTATCTTTTACCAAAAAAGCTTTTCCCATAATTTCAGTTTTGTTGGCAAACTTTTTTTGTTTGATGTTTTTATAATAAATATCTGTACTTCCTGAACCTCCAAAAGAAACAATATTTATGCCTCCAGAACCTGCTTTTGTTTTTGGAGCATCTAGTTTTTCTTCTTCCTTATATATAGACGTTGTTTTATCAAAATTTAAAATGAATGTTTTTTGATTCATTTTTTGAATTCTTTTCTGAAATTCCTCCTGCATCTTATCAGTGATTCCTTCTTGACCTTCACCAAATTTAATACTAGACTTTTTACTCGTTTTATAAATTGCCTTTCCTGTAAAATTCTGTGCACTTAAAGCTGTGACAAATACTAATGCCAATATTGTTATAATTGCTCTCATAATTTATTTGTTTTCGTAGTTTTTAGATATTTTTATCAATGCTTTTAAATATTTTTTAGATTTTAAAATTAAAGAATCTATTTCTTTTGTCTTTCCTCCAACAGTTACAGCACTTTTAAACTTGCTTTTAGATTCTTTCAAATCGAGCTCAAAGCTCAATTCTATTTTTTCTTCTGGGTTATTGTCTTCAAAAATACTTTTTACTTCATTCCAATTTATATTTTCCAATTGTTTTGCAGAATCTACACTATAGGACATAGAAGTTACTTTTACATCTGTATTTGTATTTATAGTTTCTTTGATTTCAACATTTTTATGTTGTGCTAGTAGTATTGAGGTGAATAATAAAAGAACTACAGTTGTTATTTTTTTCATGATATATTATTTTTATTTGGTTACACTACAAAGATGCAACATCAACTTACTTTTTAAAGTTAACGAACGTTAACGAGTGTTAACCAACTAATTTTATTAAAATTACTACCTATATTTGACACATGAAAAACAAAAAATATACTTGGATTTTCTATTTAATTGCGGTTACAATTGTAGCAACAATTGGAGTGCAATTCTATTGGAACTTCAAAAATTACGAGGAAAATAAACAACGAGTTACCAACGAAATTCAGTTGAGTTTAGACAATGCTGTAGAAGAGTATTATGCAACATTGGCTAAAAAAGACTTTTTAACAATTTTAAAACCAAGTCAAGATAAAATTGATATTAAGTTTACTTCTGAGGTGCCTTTTGACTCTTTGATGAAGAAAATTAAAGCTGAGAAAAATAGAGATGTAAAACCAAAATTCACCATCAATAGTATTAAAATGACTTCGGATGAAAATTTATCTCAAGATCGTTTAGATTCGATGATGGTTGAAATGAAAAACATGGCTATTGAGTTAAATTCAGAGGATTCAACTAAATCTACTATTAAAAAAAATAAAAATTCTACAACTTTATTTACACAACTTACGGATGCTGAAAATGGTTTTAATGTTGATGAAAATGGTTTAAAAACGTCTGTAAAATATTTTAAAGGGAAAAAATCTGCTGATAGTTTAAAGTTGATTAAAAGCCTGAAACCAATGTTTATCTCCTTTTTTGATAGTTCTGTAAATTATCAAAAAATAGATTCTTTAATTAACAAACAATTAGAACAAAAAGGAATTGACATCAAAACAAGTTTTCATCACCTAAAAAAAGACACGCTATTTCACCAAACAAAAGATTCCATTTTAGATTCGGAAACCTTTGTTGTAGCATCAAAATCTACTTATGTAAAAGATGATCAAGGATTTGAATTGGTATATAACAACCCGAATTTTGAAGCTTTTAAAAGAAGTTTTGGTGGTATTTCGCTTTCGCTATTATTATCACTTTTAATAATTTCTAGTTTATTTTATCTATTAAAGATCATCAACCAGCAAAAAGAATTAGCCATTATAAAAAACGATTTAATTAGCAACATTACCCACGAATTTAAAACACCAATTGCCACAGTTTCTACAGCTATTGAAGCTATCCAAAATTTTAATGTTTTAGATGATAAAGAAAAGACGGAAAAATATTTAGCAATGTCTGCTCTTCAATTGAAAAAACTGCATCAAATGGTGGAAAAATTGCTAGAAACTGCGACTTTAGATAGTGAACAATTATTGCTAAAAAAAGAAACGATTGATGTTGTTGAAATGACTGAAAGATTGGTAAACAAACATAAAATGTTAGCCAATCAAAAAGAGCTCGTTTTTTCATCAAACTTAAAACCTATATATTTAAATATTGATGTTTTTCATTTTGAAAATGTAATTTCTAATTTAATTGATAATGCCATAAAATATGGAGGAAATAGAGTTGAAATCAATATAAATTCCATTTTAAACTCCACAGAAATAACCATTGCAGATGATGGAAATGGTATTGAAAAAACGCAACAGGAAAAGATTTTCGATAAATTTTACAGAGTACCAAAAGGAAACACACATGATGTAAAAGGTTTTGGAATTGGCTTGTATTATTGTAAAAAAATTGTAGAAAAACACGAGGGGAACATCACTCTAAATTCAGATAAGAAACAAACCATTTTTAAAATAACCATGCCAAATGAGTAAGATAAAAGTACTTTTAGCAGAAGATGAAGCTAGTTTAGGAATGATTGTTAAAGAGAGTTTAGAATCTAGAGATTTTACTGTTTTTCATGCAGAAAATGGCGAAGAAGCTTTTGAAATGTATCAAACAAAAAAACCAGATATTTTAGTGTTAGATGTAATGATGCCTAAGAAAGATGGTTTTACATTGGCTAAAGAGATTCGCTTAGAAAATAAAGAAATTCCGATTATATTTTTAACAGCAAAATCGCAAACTTCAGATGTTTTAGAAGGTTTTAATCATGGTGGAAATGATTATTTAAAAAAACCTTTTTCGATGGAAGAATTGATTGTAAGAATTAAAGCATTACTCAATAGAATTGAACTAAAAACAGATGTAGAAAATATTACAATTGGCGAATATATTTTTAATTTAACAAAACAAACGTTAGAATTTTCATCCGAAACTGAACAACTCACACATAGAGAAGCGCAATTACTTTTTTATCTCTTTGAAAAGAAAAACAAAGTATTAGATAGAACCTTTATTCTGAATAAATTATGGGGAAATGACGACTTTTTTAATGCCAGAAGTATGGATGTTTTTATAAGCAAACTTCGCAAAAAATTAAAAAAAGATACAAATATTCAAATTTTAAATGTTAGAGGTTTTGGATATAAATTAATTTGTTAACACTACACAAGTTATATTTTTTAGTACTTTAGCGTCTCTTTTAACCTTTTTAGAATTTAAGAATATGCACGTTGCAATTGCAGGTAATATTGGTGCTGGCAAAACCACCCTCACAAAACTTTTAGCCAAACATTATAAATGGAAACCTCATTACGAATCTGTGGATGAAAATCCTTATTTAGATGATTTTTATGGAGAAATGGAACGTTGGTCTTTCAACTTACAAGTTTACTTTTTAAACAGTAGATTTCGCCAAATTTTAGAATTAAGAGAAACTGGTAAAAACATTATTCAAGATAGAACTATTTACGAAGATGCCAACATTTTCGCACCCAATTTGCATGCAATGGGTTTAATGACCAATAGAGATTTTGGCAATTATAGTTCTTTATTTGAGTTGATGGAAAACCTAGTTACTCCACCAGATTTACTAATTTATTTACGAGCAGACATATCAACTTTAGTTGGGCAAATTCATAAACGTGGTAGAGAGTATGAAAACTCTATAAGCATCGATTATTTAAGCAGATTAAATGAACGTTATGAAGCATGGATATCAACCTATACAAAAGGTAAATTGTTAGTTATAGATGTTGATAATTTAGATTTTGTTACAAACCAAGAAGATTTAGGCTATGTAATAGATAGAATCGATTCTCAAATAAATGGTTTATTCTAAAAGTGTATAACTTTTAATCATCTTAGATCAGATAAATATTTAAGATGTTAACAGTTTTGAAAATTTCTTTTTTTTTATAAAATTCTCAAATAAAAAGCCAGTAAAATTAATTACTGGCTTTTTAAAATTATATATATTTTCATTAATTTAAGCTTCGTCTTTGGTGTTTTTCACTAAACTAATTCCGTAAACAAAAAAGATAAACCCTAAAATACCAACAACAATCATGGAGGTAATTGCTCCTCCTTGCATTACTGTGTATCCTGTATAAATTAATCCTGCAATTCCTAAAACTGTAAGAATTGTACCAAATGTTCTTTTTAAATTCATTGTTTTGTTTTTAGTTATACAAATGTATACAAGCAAAACAGGCTTAATTTGCGCAAATGATTTTATAATTAACTCATAAAATTAAGAGTCATTAATTTTATCTATTAAAAAATACAGCTAAATCTTCATTATTATCAGCCAAAGTAACATCTTTTGTTGTGGTAAATAACAAGACCGATAAAAAAGACTTATCCTTTAAACTTCATCCCTAAATGAACCACTTTTTTAGTTTCAAAAAAGTCTTCATCAAAATAAGTAGGTAAATCATAAATTGTTGAAGAAGTATATTTTTGCAATTCTTCTGATAAATCACCTCCTTTTAAATATAAAATTCCGTTTTTTAAATCGTGATTTTGCTTTTTTGCGATTCTCCCTTTTGTCCAACCAACAAAAGTTTCCATTTGGGCAACTGCTCTACTTACAATAAAATCGTAAGTATCTTTTACCTCTTCTACTCTACCATTTGTAGTTTTTACGTTTGTTAAACCTAAACCAGCTACAACTTCATCAACCACTTTTATTTTTTTCCCAATAGAATCTACCAAATGAAATTGTGTTTCTGGAAATAAAATAGCCAAAGGAATTCCTGGAAAACCACCTCCTGTACCAACATCTAATACTTTAGAACCATTTTTAAAAGCAATAACTTTTGCGATTCCTAAAGAATGTAAAACATGACGTAAATATAATTCATCAATATCTTTTCTAGAAACTACATTAATTTTTAAATTCCAATCTTGGTACAACTCTTGCAGTTTAGAAAACTGTGCTATTTGCGTTTCTGTTAAATTTTTAAAATATTTGTGAATAATATCCATTTATGCTTATTTTTATTTTTGCAAAAATAGTTATTTGAATTGAAACAATTCGAAACAAAAACTGACGTTTGTCATATAAAGCAAAATTAATTAAGTTATTTTTGCACTTTTAAATTATTAAATGAAAACAATAAATTTCTCAAGAGTAGATAAAGCAAAGTTCTTTAGAACTCTTAACAAAAGAGTAAATACATATTTTAAAGAAAACGATATTAGTAGAACTGGTAACTGGAAATTATATACCAAAGCTATTATAATGTTTTCGCTTTTTTTAATTCCTTTTATTTTAATATTAACAATAGCTATGCCTCAATGGGTTATGATTTTGTTGATGGTTGTTACAGGAATTGGAATGGCTGGTGTTGGTATGAATGTAATGCATGATGCCAATCACGAATCTTTTTCTAAAAGAAAATGGGTAAACAAACTAATGGGAAGTAGCATTTACATCCTTGCAGGAAATGTGTATAATTGGAAAGTACAACACAATGTTTTGCACCACACTTTTACAAATGTAGAAGGACATGATGAAGATATTGATGCTGGTCGAATTATTCGTTTTTCGGAACATTCTTCTTGGTTGCCAATTCATAAAATTCAAAAATATTATTCGATATTTTTATATGGTTTATTAACCATAAACTGGGCAATTACTACAGATATAAAGCAAATGCACAGATATTTGAAAAAGAAATTATCGTATGGAAAATTCCCAAATCCTACTACAGAATGGACAAAGTTAGTAATTTCTAAAGTTGCTTATTACGCACTTTGGATTGTTTTACCATTAGCTGTTTTAGACATTGCTTGGTGGAAAGTAATCCTTGGTTTTTTTGTAATGCACTATACAGCTGGCATGATTTTGAGTGTTGTTTTTCAATTAGCACACATTGTACCAAATACAACAATGCCATTACCAGATCAAGAAGGAAATTTAGAACACACTTGGGCAGTCCACCAATTATACACAACCTCTAACTTTGCACCTAGCAATTGGTTGGTAAACTTTTATACTGGAGGTTTAAATCATCAAGTTGAACATCATATTTTTCCTCATATTTCTCACGTGCATTACAGCAAATTAGCTAAAATTGTAAAAGAAACAGCGAATGAATTTAATTTGCCTTACAATGAGTATAAAACAATGAGTAAAGCACTTGTAGAGCATTTTAGACATTTAGGTGTTTTAGGGCAAAAACCAGAATTAGCATAATTAAAAAGTTTTAGAAAAATGGCACATCCATTATCGGACAGAATTAACAGTTTACCAGTATCACAAACTTTAGCAATGGCTGCTAAAGCAAGAGAATTAAGAGCAGAAGGCAAAGATATTATTGGATTAAGTTTGGGAGAACCAGACTTTAATACACCAGATTTTATTAAAGATGCTGCCATTGAAGCAATCAATCAAAATTATAATTCTTATTCGCCAGTAGATGGTTATGTAGAGTTAAAAGAAGCGATTTGCACGAAGTTTAAACGCGATAACAATTTGGATTACAAACCAAATCAAATTGTGGTTTCTACAGGCGCAAAACAATCTATTGCAAACGTTGCTCAAGTACTTTTAAATAAAGGTGATGAAGTTTTATTACCTGCACCTTATTGGGTTAGTTATTCTGCAATTGCAATTTTAAGTGAAGCTACTTTTGTAGAAATCCCTTCTACTATAGATACTAATTTTAAAATTACTCCAGAACAATTAGAAGCTGCAATTACGCCAAAAACTAAAATGGTTTTCTTTAATTCGCCAAACAATCCTTCTGGTTCTATTTTTAGTGAAGCAGAATATAGAGCGTTGGCTAAAGTTTTAGAGAAACATCCGCAGATTTTTATTTTATCAGATGAAATCTACGAACATATAAATTACGATTGCAAACCTTTTAGTTTTGCTCAAATCGAAAACATGTACGACAGAACCATTACTGTAAACGGTTTAGCAAAAGCATTTGCTATGACTGGTTGGAGAATTGGTTATATTGGTGCTCCAGAATGGATTGCTAAAGCATGTACAAAAATGCAAGGTCAAATAACTTCAGGTACAAATTGTATTGCTCAAAGAGCTGCAATTACTGCTGTTTTAGCACCTGTAGAAAAAATTCAATTTATGGTTGATGAGTTCAAAACTCGTAGAGATATCATTATTGGATTGTTAAGAGAAATTGATGGTTTTAAAGTAAATGTTCCTGATGGTGCTTTTTATGTTTTTCCTGATGTTTCTGCTTTCTTCGGAAAAACTATTAATGGAGTTAAAATAGAAAATTCAGGAGATTTTTCTTTATTTATTTTAGAAAAAGCAAATGTTGCAACTGTTTCTGGAGATGCTTTTGGAGCTCCAGATTGTATAAGAATGTCTTATGCAGCCTCTGAATTACAAATTAGAGAAGCAATTAAAAGAATAAAAGAAGCTTTGAGTTAAAAGCACTATTTATAAAATTTAAAATCCATCTTTTTTAAGATGGATTTTTTTTTTGGGCATGTTTTTGAAAAAACAAAAACCGCGCTTTCCATTGTATCTTTTTATGCTGATTTCAGTGTATGATTAGTTTGCTTAAAAAGTGAATTCATAAATTATAAATATTGAATTTGAAACAGCCATAAAAAGGATGCCATTTCAATCGCTCATGCAAGCTTATCTATAAAAGGTTATTCTTCTTAAAGTTTATGATCTACTTAAAACGCAATCATAATAATTGCAACTGCAAATAACGAAACTTGTAAAATTGTTCCTGTTTGACTTTGTACTTTTTCATGATGTCTATCAATTATAGATTTCATTTTAGATAAAGTTACTCTTCTAGAATTGGCAATATTTTCTCTAATTTCTCTTTTATAAGTTGATGTTAAAATTCCTCTTTCAATAGTGTTTGTGTATGTAGTTTTCATAATTGTATATTTTGTTTGGTTATATAAGTAAGACGAAGTATAAATTATTTTGTTACATCCAAAACCCATACACAGTATAGATAAAAAAGCATTTTTATAGGATTAATGGTTTACGACAATCAGAAAAAAAAATGAAAAAACTTTGTAAAATAAAAAAATCACATCCTTTTGAGATGTGATTTTTTTTTAAAAATTGTGGATATTTACTTTAATCTACATTATCATGTAAAAAAGAGTTGTTCGATTTAAAATCGATTCCATCAGAATCTTTGTTTAAAATAGTTCTTGTTTTACTAATGGCACTATTTCTATCTAAATCAACTCCCTGTCTTTTATATGCTGGTTGACGCTCAATTTCATCTATATTTTTACTTAAGTTTTCATTAAAGCTGTAATTAAACTTCTTCATATTTTTTCGTCTCTCTTCAGCTCTTTTTTGCAATTCGCTAATTGTTAAATCTAAAGGAGAAACTTCTTCACTAAAAGTGTTCATATCATTAATTTCAGTTTGAGGCTTTGCAGTTCTCAACTCGAACTTAATTTCTTCTTCCATTACTTTTTTTTCAGTAATTTGAGAACTATTTCTAATAGTTGGAGCTGAATCAAAATCTTCTAACACATAACGTGTTTCTTTCTTTTCAGCAATTTCTTGTGTCTTATAATTTTCTAAATTATGAGTTGTATTAGAAACTGTGTTTATGTTCTGTTTAATTTCTTCTTTTTTTATTTCTACAGACGGTTTTAAAGGCAAATCAAATAATAAATCTCCTTGAATACTTTCAAGTTTTTCTTCGATTTGCACTTCTTTTATAGCATCAGTAATAATAAAATCTTCTTCAACAACTTTAGTTGCTTTCACTTCTTCAAAACTTACAGGCATGCTAGCAATGATAGGATTTGTAGAAATCAAATCCATTTTTGGTTCTGAATCTAAAGTATCATCACCTAAATTATGCACAATATTTTGATCAACTTTATTTGTTAAAGGAGCATCTAAAGATGGCGTTTTTGAAATTGTTTTTTCACCAAAATTATAAGTTGCTTTTTGTTCATCCTCTAAAGTATGAACTATTTTTTTTACTTCTGTATTGGTAATTGTACTTTGCTGATCTTTTGCAAAACCAGTTGCAACAATGGTTACTGCAATTGAATCTCCTAGCTCTTCATCTTCACCAATTCCCATAATAATATTGGCATCATAACCAGCTTCATCTTGAATGTAGTCGTTTATTTCTCCAATTTCATCTAAAGTAACCTCACTTGTTCCAGAAACAATTAGTAATAAAACATTTTTTGCTCCTGTAATTTTATTATCATTTAATAAAGGAGAATCTAACGCTTTTACAATGGCATTTTTAGCTCTACTTGTACCCTCTTCTTTAGCAGAACCCATAATTGCTGTTCCACTGTTAGAAAGTACTGTTTTAGCATCATGCAAGTCAATATTTTGTTTGTAGTGATGTGTAATAACTTCTGCAATTCCTTTAGAAGCAGTAGATAAAACTTCATCAGCTTTAGAGAAACCAGCTTTAAAACCAAGGTTTCCATAAACTTCACGCAGTTTATTATTATTGATAACAATTAAAGAATCTACATTTTGGCGCAGTTGATCAATTCCTAATTGTGCTTGAGAAGTACGTCTTTTACCTTCGAAAGCGAAAGGCATTGTTACAATACCAACTGTAAGAATGTCCATATCTTTGGCAATCTTAGCAATAATTGGTGCAGCTCCAGTTCCTGTTCCACCACCCATTCCTGCAGTAATAAACACCATTTTTGTTTGGTTGTTTAGCATTTGCTGAATTTCTTGCATACTTTCTTTAGCTGCTTGTGCACCAATTTCTGGGTTTGCACCTGCACCAAGACCAGAAGTCAAGTTTGCTCCTAATTGAATTTTATTAGGTATTGGACTGTTTTCTAAAGCTTGTGCATCTGTATTACAGATTACAAAATCTACTCCATTAATGTGCTGCTGAAACATGTGGTTTACAGCATTACTTCCTCCACCTCCAACTCCTATTACTTTAATAGTGTTAGATTGTGTTTTAGGCATTATAAAATCAATGTTATCAAAATCTGCGCTCATAATAACGTTTGTATTATTGTTGTTATTTTTATTCTTTGTAATTCTTAACTTTCTCTAATCTAAATTTACTGAACTATAAAACTATTCAGCATTATCTAAAAAATCCTTTAAACCCTCTGTAAACTTTTCGAAAAAAGATTTCTTCTTTGGCTTTTTTGGGATTTCTACCTGAGGCTCTGCTTCTATTTCCTCTTCTTCACCTTCAATTTCTATATGTTCAGGAATAATTTCCTCGACAACTTCTTTAGTTTTATCAACTTTTACTTCTTTCTCTAAACTTTCCATTAACAAACCAACTGCTGTTGCATAAGCAGGGCTTGATAATGCTTCTTCAGAATCACCAGCCAAATGCTCGTTTGGAAAACCAATTCTTGCATCCATACCAGTAATATATTCTACTAATTGGCGTAAATGTTTTAATTGAGCTCCACCACCTGTTAACACAATCCCTGCAATAAGTTTTCCTTTTTGCGTTTCATGTCCGTAGTTTTTTATCTCTAAATATACATGTTCAATAATTTCTTGAACTCTTGCATGTATAATTTTTGATAAATTTTTAAGCGTTATTTCTTTCGGTTCTCTTCCTCTTAAACCTGGAATTGAAACAATTTCTGATTCTTTATTTTCTCCTGGCCAAGCAGAACCAAACTTAATTTTTAATAATTCAGCTTGTTTTTCTATAATTGAACAGCCTTCTTTTATATCATCTGTAATCACATTACCACCAAAAGGAATTACTGCTGTATGTCTAATTATACCATCTTTAAAAATAGCTAAATCTGTTGTACCTCCACCAATATCAATCAAAGCAACACCTGCTTCTTTTTCTTCTTGACTTAAAACTGCTTCTGCAGATGCTAAAGGCTCTAAAGTGATTTCGTTTAAATTTAAACCTGCACTTTTAATACATCTTCCTATATTTCTAATCGATGATACTTGCCCAACTACTACATGAAAATTCGCTTCTAAACGACCTCCATACATACCAATTGGTTCTTTAATATCTGATTGAGAATCTACTTTAAATTCTTGTGGTAACACATGAATAATTTCCTCTCCAGGTAACATGACCAATTTATGAACTTGGTTTACCAAATTATAAATATCTGCTTCTTCTATAACTTCATCTGCGTTATCTCTTGTGATATAATCACTATGATGCAAACTCCTAATATGTTGACCAGCAATACCTACAACAACATCTTCAATCTTAATTCCAGAAACACTTTCTGCTTCATCTACTGCTTGTTGTATAGATTGTATAGTTTGGGTTATATTACTAACAACCCCACGTTTTACACCTAAACTTTTGGCTTTACCAATGCCAATAACTTCAATTTTACCATATTCGTTTTTACGACCAATCATGGCTACAATTTTGGTTGTACCAATATCTAAACCTACAGCTATTTTATTGTCTTCCATTTTAGGTTATTTAGTGCACACAACTTGGTTGTGATATTTTACATTTATTGTTTTATAAATTTGAATTGTTTCGTCTTCAAATGTTTTATTATAAAACGCTTTTAATTTTTTAAATTTCACATCAACTTCAGTTAAATTACCAAAATCGATTTTATAATTTCCACTTCTTACGGAAAATTGATACTCATTCACGTCAGATTTCTCAATTCCAACAACTTCTTTTCGCAAAAAATCATCCTTTAAAATTTTATCGATTAAAGGTAAAATTTCGCTTACATCATCTTCATCTTTTACGCCAGAAACTAACAAAACTCTTGCTGAATAATTATCTGACAAAGGCACTTTTATTCCTTGTTTATCAATATAATAAGAATCATTTTTGTTAACAACTCTTGCTACTGGAGTTCGTTGTTTTATAACAGACTTTAACACACCCTGAACTGTTAAAAAAACGGCAGCCTTTTCAACATAAGGGTTCTTAGAAACATTATTTTCTAGATTGTATAAATCTATTACAGATTTTGCTTGGTTTTGTACTGTTTCGTTATTTTGTATTAACAATTTATTAACCATAGCATGTGTCAAAAAATTGTTATCTCCATCTTCAAATTCAACAATTATTTCTGATACTTTTTTCTGTTGATTTCTGACAGATGAAAAACTATACAAAAACCCTAAACAACCTATTAACACTAGCAACAACAAGTGTTTTAAAAACCTTTTAAACTTCATCTGCTTGGGTTTTTAAAAGTTCATTTGTTACTTCATTAATCAACACTCCAATATCACCTGCACCTAACATTGCCACTACTTTTGCTGATGATTTTTTAATATCTTTTAAAATATTATCTTTTTGGACTAATTTTTTCTGCTTATTATCAATTTTACTCAACAACCATTCAGAATTTACATTCGCAATTGGTTCTTCTCTTGCAGGATAAATATCCAACAACAAAACTTCATCAAATTTTGACAATGCATTTGCAAAATCATCTATAAAATCTCTTGTTCTAGAAAATAAATGTGGCTGAAAAACAACCAACACTTTTTCATCAGGATACATTTCTCGAATCGAATTTTCTACAGCGTTTATTTCTGTTGGATGATGTGCATAATCATCTATCAAAACTAAATTATCGGTTTTAATTTTATAAGAAAATCTACGTTTTACACCTTTAAAAGTTGATAAACGTTCTTTAATAGTTTCCAATGAAACCCCATAAACATCTGCCATTGCTAATGCAGCCAAAGCATTCATTACATTATGATTTCCAGGTAAATGAAACTCAATATTTTTTATGGTTTCTGATGGCGTTTGTACATCAAAAATATATTTACCACTTTCAATTTTTAAATTGAAAGCTTTGTAATCTGCTTCTTCATTTACAGCATACGTTAATCCTTTTAAAGGCAAACCTTTGGCAACAATTAAAGTATCAGAAACTCTTTGAGAGAAATCAAAAAATGATTCATTTAAAGCTTCTGCTGCTCCATAAATATCCAAATGATCTGCATCCATAGAAGTAATACAAGCAATATTTGGACTTAATTGCAAGAAAGATCTATCGAATTCATCTGCTTCTACAACCGAAATTTTATCTTCTCCTAAAATTAAATTAGAATTATAGTTTTCTGCAATTCCACCTAAAAAAGAAGTTGCATTCACAACTTTCATAATATGTCCTAAAATGGAAGAAGTTGTTGTTTTTCCATGTGTACCTGCAACTGCTAAGCAAAATGTACTTTCTGTAATTTTACCTAAAACTGCAGCTCTTTTTAAAACTGTAAAATTATTATCTAAAAAATAATTAAATTCGATATGATTTTTTGGAACTGCTGGTGTATAAACCACCAAAGTTGTCTCCTTATTTAAAAAAGAAATCGGAATATTTTTTAAAGCATCTTCAAAATGAATTTCCACACCCAAATCTTGCAAATCATTTGTAATTTGAGAAGGTGTTTTATCATAACCAGCAACATTTTTTCCTACAGACGCAAAATAACGAGCAATTGCGCTCATTCCTATACCTCCAATTCCGACAAAATAGACGTTATGTATGTTTTCTAAATTCACTTTTTTAATAATTTTTCAATTTCATTTACAATTGCTGTAGTTGCTCCAGGCAATGCTAATTCATTTATATTTTCTGACAAATGTTCTTGTTTTCCTTTGTCTTTTAATAACGTTTCAAAAACAATCGGAAACGTTTCTAACTCACTTTCTGGCAATAAAATTGCCCCATGTTTATCTGCAATCGATTTTGCATTTTTTGTTTGATGATCTTCTGCCACATTTGGTGATGGGATAAAAATTACTGGTTTCCCAACAATACACAACTCAGAAACTGAACCTGCACCAGATCTAGATATTATAATATCTGAAGCTGCATATGCCAAATCCATCTTATTTATAAATTGATGAACTTGAACATGCTCTAAATTATCATATTTTTTATATTCTTCAAAATAAAATTTACCACATTGCCAAATAATTTGAACATCTTGCTTTTTAAAAAAATCTAAATTACTTTCTATTAATTGATTTATTTTTCTTGCTCCTAAACTTCCTCCTAAAACTAAGATTGTTTTCTTTTTTTTATCAACCTTAAAAAACACTTTACCCTCATTAACTTTCGCATGTATTTGCAGTAAATCTTGACGAACAGGATTGCCTGTTTTTACAATTTTTGCAATCGGAAAAAAACGAGATAAACCATCATAAGCCACACAAATTTTATGAGCACGTTTGCTCAACAATTTATTTGTAATTCCTGGATACGAATTTTGTTCTTGTATTAATGTTGGTATATTTCTTCTACTTGCCATTATTAAAGTTGGTCCACTTGCAAAACCACCTGTTCCAATAGCAATATCTGGCTTAAATTGTCTTATTATTCTTCTTGCTCTCCATAAACTATCAATAATTTTAAAAGGAAAACCAAAATTTTTAGCTAATTGTTTTCTCTGAATTCCAGAAATCCATAAACCTCTAATTTCGTAACCTGCTTGAGGCACTTTTTCCATTTCCATTTTATCTTTTGCACCAACAAACAAAAAGTTTGCATCAGGAAAACGCAACTTTATTTCGTTTGCAATTGCAATTGCAGGATAAATATGACCTCCTGTTCCTCCTCCAGAAATAAGTATGTTATATGGTTTCATGCAAAATATCTAAAGGGTTATCATCTAAAATATCTTCTTCTGTTTCTTGTTTTGAAGCGCTTACACTTAAAATCATTCCTAAGGCAAAACAGGTCATCCAAATGGAGGTTCCTCCACTACTAATTAGTGGCAAGGTTTGCCCAGTTACAGGAAACAAATTGGTAGCAACTGCCATGTTTATGGTTGCTTGAAATATAATTGGGAACCCAACTCCTAAAACTAATAAAGTTCCAAAAATTGTGGTTGTTTTTCTAATTACTACAAAGATTCTAAAGAGCAATAAAAAGTAAATACAAATAATAATAAAACCACCTGCTAAACCATATTCCTCAATTATAATTGCAAAAATAAAATCTGAAGAAGATTGTGGTAAAAAGTTTTTTTGAATACTTTTTCCTGGCCCAACTCCAACTGCACCTCCTGTTGCTATTGCTATTTTTGCTTTTTCTACTTGATACGCTTCTTTGCTATCACCATCAGAAAAATTCTCGATTCTGTTTTGCCAAGTTTGCACTCTGTTAGGCATTGCATCTGGAAACGCTTTGGCTATCAACACAAAAAAAGCAAGTGCTAAAATACCAACTCCCAAAATAAATCCTAAATATTTTATTGGATATCCTCCTACAAATGTCAGCGTTAAAATCATTGTAAAAATGATGGCTGTTGTAGAGAAATTTGCGGGTAAAATCAATATTAAAATTGCAAAAACTGGCAACCATAATTGCCATAAACTTTCTTTAAATCGTATTTCTTTTTCTTTATTTCTTGCTAAATACCTAGCCACATAAACCATTAGCACCAAACCTGCCAAGGTTGATGTTTGAAAACCAATACCTACAAACGGAATATGAATCCATCTACTTGCATTTGCACCACCAATTGTGGTTCCTTGCATCAATGTGAAAATCAATAAAACAATTACAATAGGCAGCATTAAAACAGAACCTCCAGAAAAATATCGATAAGGAATTTTATGAACGCCATAAATAATTGCAAATCCCATAATTAGTAAAACCATGTGCTTAACCAAATATCCAAAAGTAGATCCAGAACCCACAACATACACCAAGTTTGTGCTTGCGCTATAAACTGGCATAAATGAGAATATTGCCAAAATAGCTACAATTGCCCAAATGGTTTTATCTCCTTTTATATGTTGAAAAATGGTTTTCATAAGCTTCTCTATATCTCTCCAAAGGAGAGAAACACTCTTGTGTTTATCTGTCTTTTTAATTTTTTATAATAATATTTTATCTCTTCAAACTTGCTAACTCTTTCCTTATAGGAAAGTTGGGATTGACCTTTTTTTTTAAAGATTCCTAACTGCTTTTTTAAATTGACGACCTCTATCTTCGTAATTTTCAAATAAATCAAAACTTG
>CAXBPL010000010.1:0-62092 GCA_963977615.1 uncultured Polaribacter sp.
TCTGAACAATAAATAAGCGTTCTTCTTCTTTCTGAAATTCTTTAGAACCTTTTAACGCTCTTTGTAAATCGCTATTCACGATTACAAATAATTCATCCGCTAAAGATTTTGCGCTATTAAAGTATTCTACATGCCCTTTGTGAATTGGGTTAAAATATCCTGAAACTATGATTGCTTTTTTCTTCATTTTTTTTGTTCTTCAAATATAATTTTAATTATCTAAAAATGTAATTTTGAATGTAAAAATTTTAGATAATTATTTATTTGTTGTGGTACAAATATCCTAAAAACACTCAAAATAAATACCGATTGTCGGCGAAAAACAAATACATACTGTTAACTAATACGTAGATTTGGTTAAACTGAATTAAATGTATCTTTAATTAAAAATGAAATTATTTGGTTAAAGAAAATTTATAAATAATGGTACCTGTTTGGCTTGTTGGTGCTTTATCATCAGGATTCCACGTAGTATTTAAGGCAGCTTCTTTTGCAGGATCTAATAAACATTTAGCTGTATTTGTAGATCCTTTTACTCCAGGAATTGCACTGATTACTTTTCCATTTTTATCAACAATAATTTTAACAACAACAGTTCCTTCTTCTTGACAGTCTGGTTGTTTTATGGGTTTTAGCAATGCTGTTCTACCATCTAAATTATAATTTCCACCTGAACCACCTCCTGTGTTTCCATAGTATTTATTGGAATTCGGATCTCCATTTTCAGTTCCTTTTACACCTTCTTCTGTGTCATCTCCTTCTCCTTTTGGATTTCCATCGGATGCATTTCCATTCAACAAACTATTTAAAGCATCTGTGGTTTCTTTAGATGGTTTTGGCTTTGGAACTACTTTTGGTATTTCTTTTTTTACAACTTCTTTTACAGGTTTCTTTTTTACTTCTTTTACTTTTTCGACCACAGGAACCTCTTCAGCAGTTTCGGTTGTAATAATTTCTTTTTCGATAATTTCTTTCGGAGTTTCTTTTACTTCTTCAACAACTTCTTGCTCTTGCTCTACAACTTTAGCTGTGGGTGCTTTTTTAGTATTTTCAACAGGTTCTCCACTACCAACGTTTGCATCTCCAAAATTAATTGCCAAACCATATTCTTCTGGTGGATCTAAATACTGCATTCCATAATTAAAGACTACAAACAACAAAAGCAACAAAATAACGACTGTTATTGCTGCTGATTTACGTTTATATTTTGTTTCTAGTATTGGCATCATATAAAATACCTACAAGGTTTTTGAAACCTTGCAGGATGAATTATTTATTTAGCATTGACAGCTAAAATCATTTTTAATTTATTCTTGTTGGCAATGTCAATTACTTGCATTACATTTTTATAAGGCACATCTTTATCACCTCTAATAATAATGGTTTTCTTTTTATCTGCACCCACATTTCTTAAAATTTCACTTTCTAGATTCGCTGAACTTACTTGAGTTTTATCAATATAAAAAATAGATTCGTTTGTTATTGAAACTGCCACAGATTTACTATTTTCAGTTTTCCCTCCAGCTTTTGGCAACAAAACATCAATAGCACTTACAGTTACCAAAGTTGATGTTAGCATAAAAAATATCAACAATAAAAAAACAATATCTGTCATGGACGACATATTGAATGTAGGGTCTACTTTATTTCTTCCTTTTAAATTCATACTAAAAATTCAATGTTCTGGATTTAAAATTCAAAGTTTAAAATTAGGCTTGGAAACCTTGAATTTTGAACTTTAAATATTGAACTAATTTAAACTGGCTCGTTTAACAAATCTAAAAACTCAACGGATTTTGCCTCCATTTGATACACCACTTTATCCGTTCTTACCACCAAATGATTGTAGGTAATGTAGGCAATAATACCCACAATTAAACCAGCAACAGTAGTTGTCATTGCTGTGTACAAACCATCTGAAAGCAATTTTATATCAATTTGACCTCCAGCATTTGCTATCTCATGAATAGCCACAATCATTCCGATTACAGTTCCTAAAAAACCAATCATGGGTGCAGCTCCTGCAATTGTTGCTAAAACAGAAACATTTTTTTCAAGCTGATATACCTCTAACTTTCCTGCTGTTTCAATAGCTGTATTGATATCTTCTAAAGGTTTCCCAATTCTTGATATTCCTTTTCCAATTAAACGTGCAGTAGGTGTATTTTTACTTTTACATAAAGCATTTGCAGCATCTAATTTCCCATTTGTTACAAAGTCTTTAATTTGATTCATAAAGTTTACATCAATTTTAGAGGCTGCTTTTATCGCAAAAAAACGTTCAAAATAAATATACAAACCAACTGCTAAAAGCACGAATAAAATACCTATAATTATTTGCCCTCCTAAACCACCATCCATAATTAAATTATAGATCGATAATGTTTTTTCTTCTTGAATAGCTTCTTCTAATAACTCTGGGGTTTCTTGAAAAAATGATATCATTCAACTATTTTTTTAAATTCTATATTATTAACGTGTATTCTCTTCTTAAATTGTTTCAATACACAAAAAATCAATTTTCTTTTATCAAAAAAAATGCCATTCTGTACGATAACAAAATGACATTTTTTATTATTTCAAATTATGGGATTTAAACAAATGATCTAATCACTATAAAAGCTAAAGAACCTACTAAAAAACCAATGAATGCTAACCAAGATATTTTTTTAATATACCAGAAAAAATCTATTTTTTCCATTCCCATTGCTACAACTCCAGCAGCAGAACCAATAATTAACATAGAACCTCCTGTACCTGCAGAAAATGCGATAAAGTGCCATAAAGGATTATCTAAAGATTCAGAAAACATTCCTAAACTTGCAGCGACTAAAGGTACATTATCAATTACTGCAGAACCAATTCCTAATAAAATTACCACCAAATCAGAAACTCCTGTTCCTGCTAATTCAGTTCCCATTAAAGGAATTCCTTGTTTTAAACTATCAGCAAAATTGAATAAAATACCCAACGATTCTAATGCTGCAACTGCCATTAAAATTCCTAAGAAAAATAAAATACTTGGCATTTCAATTTTTGATAATGATGAATGTACTGGACTATGATGTGCTCCAGATTCATGCTCATCTGCTTGCTCTCCTTCTACTGTAGAAATAGAGAATTTAGAATTACTAAATATTTCTGCAAAAGTTGCTACAATTCCTAAAGATAACATCATACCAACATAAGGTGGTAAATGTGTAATTGTTTTAAAAACAGGTACAAATAAAATAGCTCCTAATCCTAAATATAACATTTTTGCACTATGAGGACTTTTTGGTTTTTCAACTTCATTTTCATCAAAATCTATTTCACCTTTAAAAGCTGGTAAAAATGTTGCAATAAAAGTTGGTACGACCATACATAATAAAGACGGAATAAATAAATACGTAAACAACATTCCAGTACTTACTTTATCGCCAATCCAAAGCATGGTTGTAGTCACATCTCCAATAGGAGAAAAAGCTCCACCTGCATTGGCTGCAATAATAATTAAACCTGCAAACCAAATCCTATCGTCTCTCGTTTTTACAATTTTTTGTAAAATTGAAATTAAAACAATAGTTGCTGTTAAATTATCTATAATTGCTGATAAAACAAAAGCCAAAATTGCAAACATCCAAAGCAATTTTTTCTTGCCTTTAAAGTTCACATATCCTTTAATAGTAGAAAACCCATCAAAATAATCGATAATTTCTACAATAGTCATTGCTCCTAAAAGGAACACCAAAATCTCTGCAGTTTTACCTAAATGATGTAATAAAGTTTCTTCTACTAAATGTAATTTATCTTCATGTGCCATCGATGCAAAACCATCTACCAGACCATGATTTGCAGAATCAAACCAATTCGAAAAACTATCTACACCAAGCGCAACAATTGCCCAACAAACTGCCATCATAATTAAGGCAGGTATTAATTTATCTAATTTTAAATTATGCTCTAAAGTAATGGCTAAATAACCCAGTACAAATACGATAATAATTATTGATTCCATATATATTAATTTAGTTTAAATTAGTTCTTTTAGTGCAATTTCAAATGCTGTTGAGCATATTTTAGTTTTAGATGCACTTTTGTTAAATGTTTTTTGCAATGCTTTTTTAATGGTGTTTGAAGTATCATCAAAAATAGCCTTGTCTTGCATTGGTAACGTAACTCTTGCTTCCATTAAATAGGCAAAAACTCTTGCAATTCCACAATTGGAAATAAAATCTGGCAACAAACTTAAATGATTATCTGTATATTCCATAATTGGTCCAAAGAAAATTTCTTTATCAGCAAAAGGAACATTGGCTCCAGGAGAAATTACTTCCAATCCTGTATTGATCATTTGTTGCACTTGGTCTTGAGAAACTAATCTTGATGCGGCTGCAGGAACAAATATTTCTGCTGGCAAACTCCAAACTTTCTCATTTATTTCTGCAAATGGAATCATGTTTTTAGACGCTAATTGATTCCCATCTTTCGATAAAAATAAATTCGTCATTTCATCTTTCGTAAAACCTTTTTCGTTGATGATTCCTCCTTGTCTATCTATAATCCCAACAACTTTTGCACCTAATTGTGTTAAATAATAGGCTGCAGCAGACCCTACATTTCCAAAACCTTGTACAATGGCTCTTTTACCAATAATAGATCCTCCATAAATATCGTAATAATGCCTAACAGCTTCTGCAACTCCATACCCTGTTAACATGTCTGCTACTGTATATTTTCTAGAAATATCTGGCGAAAACTGTTTGTCTTCAATTACTTTGATAACCCCCAAACGCAATTGACCAATTCTATTAATTTTATCTGCTTCAGATGGTTTAAAGTGACCGTTAAAAATCCCTTCTTGAGGATGCCAAACACCACAATCTTCGGTAATTGGAATTACATCTTTATCTGCATCTACATTTAAATCGCCTCCAGTTCCATAATAATGTTTCAATAATGGTGTAACTGCTTTATACCAACGTTCTAAAACGCCTCTTTTTCTTGGATCATTTGGATCGAAGTTAATACCCGATTTTGCACCACCAATTGCTGGTCCAGAAACCGTGAACTTTACTTCCATGGTTTTTGCTAAGGATAAGACCTCGTTCATATCTAAACCTTGTCTCATTCTTGTTCCACCTCCAGCAGCTCCACCTCGTAAAGAGTTAATCACTGTCCAACCTTCTGCTTCTGTTTCTTGATCTTTCCAATGAAACACAATTTCTGGTTGTTTATTTTCGTATATTTTTAATAATTCTTTCATGTTTAATTTTGATAATTTTTCAACTTAATTATTTATTTTCTAAAGCAATTTTCCGTAAAATACTGACTAGAATAGCTAAAGTTGATTCATTTTTTAAATTAATTTTAAGTATTATTATTAACGATTACAGTTACTGACAAACTTACTGTAAAATTTGTAATTTTTAAAATATTTATCTGAAAAGTATTGTTGTTTTTTTGGAGCTAAAGTTTACTTTTAAAATAATACATTATGGGTAAAATATAACCCCAGAAGAATGATCTTTACTTGCGCCAGTTACCGATTTTAAACAATTAATTTCATTATGAATCTTCAGCAATCCTAAAAAAGCAAAAATTAACGCTTCTTTAAAATCGATTAATTCTTTAGCTGGTAACACAATTTGAGAGCTGGAATACTGTCGAATTTCATCCATTAAAAAAGTATTAAAAACACCTCCACCAGTAATTAAAACTTTATCATTTTTGTAAATCACCTTACTTATTTGTAGTGCAATATGTGCCACAAAAGTTCTTAAGATTGATGGAACATCTGTTTCCAGCTCATCAATTAAAGGAAAAATATTTTTTTGAACCCATTCCAATCCTAAAGATTTTGGTGGTGTTTGTTGATAAAACTCAAGTTCGTTCAGTTTTTCTAAAAGCGCTTCATTTATTTTTCCTTCGGATGCAATTTTACCTGAAGCATCATATTCTAAACCGATTTTATTGGCGTAAAAATTTAAGACAATATTTACAGGACAAATATCAAAAGCAATTCTTGTGTTGTCTTTATGATATGAAACATTTGAAAATCCACCTAAATTTAAACAAAAATCATATTCAGAAAATAGCAATGCATCACCAATTGGCACCAAAGGCGCTCCTTGACCTCCTAATTGTACATCTTGCGTTCTAAAATCGCAGACTACTTTTTGTTTTGTGATTTTGGCAATTTCTGCTCCAGAACCAATTTGCAACGTAATTCCTTTTTCTGGTTGATGCAAAATTGTATGTCCATGAGAAGCAATAAAATCAATCTTTACAATTTTATAATTGCTGATAAAATTATTGAGTATTTCTCCTAAAAATCGCCCATAAGTAACATCTAATTGTTGCAAAGCAAGTTCATCAGAAAAAATAGCATTCTGCAAAAGTTGCTTCCATTCTTTGGAATATGAAATGGTTTCTGCATGGAGAATTTTAAAATTTTTGTAGTCATCATTCTTAAAATAAACATACACCAAATCAATTCCATCCAAAGAAGTGCCAGACATTAAACCAATGGCGAAAGTTTCATTTATAATCATATCAGTAAAAATAATAAAAGTCTATTGAAAATATGTTACGAAATCGATATATTTGCACTCGTAAATTAAGAATATAACAAAACATACCTATGGATTTTAGCTTAACAGAAGAGCATATCATGATTCGTGATGCAGCAAGAGATTTTGCAAAAACAGAATTATTACCTGGCGTTATTGAAAGAGACAATAAACAGGAATTTCCACAAGAATTGGTCAAGAAAATGGGCGATTTAGGTTTTTTAGGACTTATGGTAGACCCTAAATATGGAGGAAGTGGAATGGACGCTATTTCTTACGTTTTAGTCATGGAAGAATTATCAAAAATTGATGCTTCTGCCTCTGTAATTGTTTCTGTAAACAATTCATTGGTTTGTTATGGCTTAGAATCTTATGCAAATGAAGATCAAAAACAAAAATATTTAACAAAATTAGCGACTGGAGAATTTGTAGGTGCCTTTTGTTTAAGTGAGCCAGAAGCTGGTTCAGATGCAACATCGCAAGCAACAACTGCTATTGACAAAGGAGATCATTATGTAATTAACGGAACTAAAAACTGGATTACTAGTGGTGGAAGAGCTGATGTTTATTTAGTGATTGCACAAACTGACAGAGAAAAAGGTCACAGAGGAATTAACGCTTTTATCGTTGAAAAAGGAACAGAAGGTTTTCATGTAGGTCCTAAAGAAGATAAATTAGGAATTAGAGGTTCAGATACACATACCTTACAGTTTAACGACGTAAAAGTGCCAAAAGAAAACAGAATTGGTGAGGATGGTTTTGGCTTTAAATTCGCTATGAAAACACTTTCTGGTGGTAGAATTGGTATTGCTGCTCAAGCTTTAGGAATTGCTGCTGGAGGATATGAATTGGCTTTAAAATATTCTAAAGAGCGTAAAGCATTTGGAACAGAAATCTGCAATCATCAAGCAATTGCCTTCAAATTAGCAGACATGTACACCGAAATTGAAGCTGCAAGAATGTTGGTTATGAAAGCTGCTTGGGACAAAGATCAAGGTAATAATTACGACATGTCTTCTGCAATGGCAAAATTATACGCAAGTAAAGTTGCTATGGAACAAACAGTGGAGGCTGTGCAAATTCATGGTGGAAATGGCTTCGTAAAAGAATATCATGTAGAACGTTTAATGCGTGATGCAAAAATTACTCAGATTTACGAAGGAACTTCAGAAATCCAAAAAATAGTAATTTCGAGAGGCGTTATCAAAGGATAACAACTCATTATATATAGTGATAATAATCCTGCAAAGTTTCTAAAACTTTGTAGGATTTTTTTTTAAATTAAATTTTCTTACAGAGAACCTTTAATATAGAACAGAACATACTAATTTGTCATTTCGACGTTAGGAGAAATCTCACACAACAGAAAACACAACACTGAGCAACCTTATGAGATTTCTCCCTTTGGTCGAAATAACAAAACTGCATGTTATAATTTACTATGTTTTTTTTGGTCTAACTTAACTCAGTACACAATCGTGCTAATTTGTCATTTCGACGTTAGGAGAAATCTCACACAGCAAAAAACACAACACTGAGCAACCTTATGTGATTTCTCCCTTTGGTCGAAAAGACAAACTGTATGATGTTATTAGTGGCTTATTTTTTCACACACCCCTATTTGTTAGAGTTTTATACATTCAACTCAATATTATAGAGTTGTAAACCAGAAGAAGGTGCATTATTTCTCATAAACAAGCGATCATTATCTTCTTTCAAAGAATCCTCAATAAACTGTAAATCTAGATTTCCTTTTCCAAGTTCAAACAAAGTTGCCATCATTAAACGCACTTGATATCGAAGAAAACCTTTTCCTTTCACTTTAAACACATAAGACTTTTCAGGAAAAAAGTTCGCTACTAAAATATCGTTTTCAACAATTTCACAAGTATCAATCACTCTTTTAAATATTGTTTTTTCAGAGGGTCTTGTGCAATATTTATGAAAATAATGTTCGCCCTCAAACAAATTTGCACCTTTTTTCATCAAATCAATATCTAATACTTCATCAATATTTACCATAAAAGGCGCTGCAAAAGGGTGATTTTTCTCGCCAAAAGAAAAGTAATAATGGTATTCTTTTATTTTATCAACTTTAATAATATTGAAACTTCTATCAACTTCTTGCATCGAAATTGCTCTAAAATCTGGTGGAAAATTTGCATTCAACAACTCCACAAAAGACTCTTCTTCTAAAATTACATTTGTAAATAACTGCAAATAGTAGGAGTTTGCAGAAACTTTTGCATCAGTTCTTCCAACACCAATGGTCTTATAAATGGCATCTCCTAAAACAAAAGACAGACTTTTATCTACAATATCATGCAAAGTTTTAGCATTTGTCTGTTTTTGCCAGCCAGAAAACCGAAAACCGAAGAATTGCAAAGAAATTAAGTAAGAAATTGAATATTTCATATGTGCAAATATACAATAATTGCATTTTTTTTTACAAAAGGTGCATTTTTATGAATATCTCAAAATTATATGCTTCTTTTTTACGAACCCTATATTTTATATGTTAAAGAAAACCAAAAATATGTTTATGATAAAATAACCCCCCTTTTTTTGAGGGTCAATGTTTAAAATACATCGTTTTTAAAAATACACACCCTTGTTAGGTTAATTTTAATATATACATTTACCCCGTTCAAATAATATAAAATTAATAACAAACTAAAAGAACATCATTATGAAAAAAATTATTTTAACTTTATTATTAGCAACTAGTGTAATAGTAAATGCACAAGATGAAGACAAAGGAACTTTTACATTAAGTGGAACAATAGATGTTTATGGCACTGCTAATTTTGCAGACGGTTCTGGAACTCCTGGAATTTTAATTGCCAATCCAGAAAATGCTAACGGATTTGGATTAGGATTTGCAAATACTGTTTTTGCTTATGAAAAAGGAAAAGCTGGTGTGGTTGCAGATTTAGCATTTGGCCCAAAAGCTGACGATGCAAATTTAGCTGGAGCAATTAATCAATTATATGCTTACTACAAAGCAAGCGATAAAGTAACTTTTACTGCTGGTCAGTTCAATACTTTTTTAGGATATGAAGTAATTTCTCCTGCTGCAAACTTTAACTACACAGTTTCATACTTATTTAATGCTGGTCCTTTTTCTCATACAGGTATTAAAATGGATTATGCTGCTTCAGAAGATTTATCATTCATGTTAGCCGTTACAAATTCTCACGCTATTTCAAGTGCAGATGGTAATGTTGGTGGTGAAATGCAATTAGGAGCACAAGTTGGTTACAAAGGTCAATACCTAAACTTTATTTATGGAGGTGTAGATGGAAGTGGTATTACAGACAATATCTTTCTTGATTACACAGGAGGATTTGATTTATCAGAATCTTTCTTTTTAGGCTTAAATGCTGCATATTCTAATTCTTCGGATGCTGATGCAGGTTACCAAGGTGTAGCTTTATACTTACAAAACACTTTTTCAGATACGTTTGCCTTAGGATTAAGACCAGAATTTTTCACATATACTTCTGGAGCTGGAGACACTAGTGTTTCTGCATTCACCTTAACTGCTAGAACTTCTTTAACAGAAAACTTAAAATTAATCACAGATTTAAGATTAGACAATTCTGATGATTTTATTATTGAAGCTTTCCCAACAGAAAAAAGTGTTGCTGCTTTAACTATTGCAGCAGTATATTCTTTCTAAAAAAAACATCAAAGAATCACACAATTTAAACATTGTGTGATTCTTTAAAATAAATTAATTATTAATCAAAATAATTTTAAAATGAAGAAAATTGAAGCGATTATTAGAAAATCGAAATTTAGTGCAGTTAAAGAAGCATTGCACCAAGTTGATGTAAACTTTTTCTCTTATTGGGATGTTACTGGTTTAGGTAACGAAAAAGAAGGACATGTATATAGAGGTGTTAGTTATAGCACAAGCGATATTCAAAGAAGATATTTATCGATTGTTGTAAATGACGATTTCGAAAAAATAACGATAGATGCATTGCTTAAATCTGCTGCAACAGGAGATGTTGGTGATGGTAAAATATTTGTATCAGACATTACAGAAGCTTATAGAATAAGAACTGGAGAAAAAGGAGGATCAACTTTAAAGAAAACATCAAAATAAAAAATTATGGAAGGATTATTTACAGCAAATAACGTATGGATGATGATCTGTACAGCACTAGTTTTCTTTATGCACACAGGTTTTGCATTTTTAGAAATTGGACTGACAAGACAAAAAAACACCATAAACATTTTATTCAAAAACATATTTATAATCACAGTAGGTTTATTATTATACTACGTAGCTGGTTTTAACTTAATGTACCCTGGTTTCGCAGAAGGTTCTGCAGGTTTCTTTGATTTTGCAGGTTTTGGAATTGCAGCTCCTGAAAATGGAATGACTCCAGAATATGCTGATGGTGGTTACACTTGGTGGACAGATTTCTTATTTCAAGGAATGTTTGCAGCAACAGCAGCAACCATTGTTTCTGGTGCAGTAGCAGAGAGAATGAAAATTGGAGCTTTTATGATTTTCGTAGTAATTTACGTTGGTTTAGTATATCCAATTGCAGGTTCTTGGAAATGGGGTGGAGGATTTTTAGACCAAATGGGATTCTATGATTTCGCAGGTTCTACTTTAGTACATTCAGTTGGTGGTTGGGCAGCATTAGTGGCTGTTTGGTTATTAGGTCCAAGAATTGGAAAATTTAAAGACGGAAAAGCACAAGCAATTCCAGGACATAACATTCCGTTAGCAACTGCAGGAGTTTTAATTCTTTGGTTAGGATGGTTTGGTTTTAATGGTGGTTCAGTATTATCTGCAGATCCAGCTTTAACTTCATTAACTTTAGTAACAACATGTTTAGCTGCTGCTGCAGGTGGTGTTGTAGCTGCTTTTGTTTCTTATATCAAATATAAAAACTTAGATTTAACAATGTTCTTAAACGGAATATTAGGAGGTTTAGTTGGTATTACTGCTGGTGCAGATGTAATGACGCCAGAAAGCGCTATTATTATTGGTGCCATTGCTGGTGCTCTTATTGTTTTTGCTGTTTCTTTTGTTGATGCTATTAAGTTAGATGATCCTGTTGGAGCAATTGCAGTGCATTTAATTTGTGGAATTTGGGGAACTTTAGCTGTTGGTATTTTCTCTACAAATCCAGAACATACTTTCTTAATTCAATTAACAGGTGTTGGTTGTTATGCAGCTTTTTGTATCGCTTCAACATTCATCATCATCTTTACATTAAAGAAAACGATTGGAATTAGAGTTAGTGAAAAAGAAGAAGTAGAAGGCTTAGATGCTCACGAACATGGTATGGATGCTTATCCAGATTTTCGTTTAAACGATAACTAATAAGTTACTTTTTATAACCTAAATTACCTTAAAGATTCATTTCTTTAAGGTAATTTTCTTGTTTTTATGAATTTGATAATTAAAACCCATATAATTATCATAAGTATTATTTTCGCATATTTATATTCATTTCATCGTAAAAGTTATATCAAAAAGCCATAAACACTGAAATATCTGCAACAAAAAACATAGCTTTGTGAATATAACTTATTATATTATGGAGAAACAAGGCTTATATTTACCAGAGTTTGAACACGAAAATTGTGGTGCTGGTTTTATTTGTAATTTGAATGGCGATAAAACGAATCAAATTATACATGATGCACTAGAAATACTCGTAAAATTAGAACATAGAGGTGGTGTTAGTGCAGATGGAAAAACAGGAGATGGAGCTGGATTATTAATTGACATTCCTCACGAATATTTTCAAAGAGTATGTGATTTTACAATTCCAGAAAGAAGAGAATATGCTGTTGGTATGGTTTTTCTTCCAAAGGTTTCCAATCAATATAATTTTTGTAAAACTACTTTTGAAAAAGAACTTAAAGAACAAGGTTTAACTATTTTAGGCTGGAGAAAAGTTCCTGTTGATTCTTCTCAATTGGGAGAAATCGCTTTGGCATCAGAACCAAATATAGAACAATTATTTGTTGGTAAAACTGATGAAATTGATGAGGCTACTTTTAAAGCAAAACTATATGCTGCAAGAAAAATAGCAGAACACACCATCAGAAAATCTAAAATTTCTGAAAGTAAATATTTTTACATACCAAGTTTATCAATCACAACCATTATCTATAAAGGTATTATTATGCCAGAAGATATTGGTCCTTATTATAAAGATTTACAAGAAATAGATTTAGTGACACGTTTGGCATTAGTGCATCAACGTTTTTCTACCAACACAATGCCAACTTGGGAGTTAGCACAACCTTTTAGACACATGTGTCAAAATGGGGAAATTAACACTTTACGTGGAAATGTAAGTAGAATGCGTGTTCGTGAAGAAATCATGAAAAGCGATGTTTTTGGTCCACAGATTGAAAAATTATTCCCAATTATTTTACCAGGAAAATCTGATTCTGCTTCTATGGATATGGTTGTTGAGTTGTTAACTCATACAGGACGTTCATTACCAGAAATTATGATGATGATGATTCCTGAAGCTTGGGAAAAACATGCAACAATGTCTAAAGAGCGAAAAGCTTTTTACGAATATAATGGTTGTATTATGGAACCTTGGGATGGCCCAGCTTCTGTACCTTTTACAGATGGAGACTATATTGGAGCGTTGTTAGATAGAAATGGTTTAAGACCTTCTAGATACACAGTTACTAAAAGTGGAAAACTAATTATGTCATCAGAAATTGGTGTTGTAAATATTGATCCATCAGATGTAAAAAAACATGGAAGATTAGAGCCAGGAAAAATGTTCTTGGTTGATATGAATAAAGGAAGAATTATTGAAGATGAAGAAATAAAAAGTAAAATTGTTTCTGAAAGACCTTACCAAGAATGGTTAGATAGTACTCGTTTACACTTAAAAGATGTTCCTTATACTAGTGAAACTTGTCCAATAGAAACCATTGATATTAAAACGCGTCAACGTTTATTTAATTACACTTTTGAGGATATTCAAGAAGTAATTACACCTATGGCACAAGTTGGTAAAGAGGCTTTAGGATCTATGGGAATTGATACTCCTTTAGCAGTTTTATCTGACAGACCTCAATTGATATCCAACTATTTCAAACAATTATTTGCACAGGTTACCAACCCACCTTTAGATGGAATTCGTGAAGAAATTGTAACTGACATCAGTTTAAATTTAGGAAAAGATAGAAACATTTTCAGTATTACAGATAGACAATGTAGAAAGTTAAGAATTCAGAATCCTGTAATTTCAAATGCGGATTTAGAAAAAATTAGAAGTATTGATATTGAAAGTTTCAAAGCAGAAACGATTCAAATTTTATATAAAAAGTCAGAAGGTTTAAATGGAATAGAAAATGCTTTGGATAAGATTGTTATTCAAGTTGAAAAAGCATTAGAAAATAAAAATAATATTATCATTTTATCAGATAGAGGTGTCAATCAAGAATTAGCACCAATACCTGCTTTATTAGCCTGTTCATTTGTAAATCATCAATTAAATCGTTTACGTAAGCGTTCTTATTTTGATATTATTATCGAATCTGCAGAACCACGTGAACCTCATCATTTTGCAACTTTATTTGGGTATGGAGCAAGTGCTGTAAACCCATATATGGTGAATGAAATTATCAGAATGCAAGTTAAAGAAGGCTTTATTACTGGTATGGATGAGCAAAAAGCAGTCGATAATTTTAACACTGCAATTGGTAAAGGTATTTTAAAAGTGATGAACAAAATTGGAATCTCTACACTACATTCTTATAGAGGTTCTCAAATTTTTGAAATTGTAGGGTTTAACTCTCAATTTGTAGAAAAATATTTCCCTTATACAGCTTCAAGAATTGAAGGGATTGGTTTATATGAAGTTGAAAAAGAAATTGACCAACGTTATAAACAAGCCTATCCAGATAATCAAATTGATAAAAATTTAGGTTTAAATATTGGTGGTGATTATAGATGGAGAAGAAATGGCGAACGTCATTTATTCAATCCAACAACAGTTTCTAAACTACAACAAGCAGTTCGTTTAAGCGATCAAGCAAGTTATGATGTGTATGCAAAAGCCATCAATGAACAAGCAGAAAATTTAATGACCATTCGTGGTTTGTTTGAATTTGACAATTTAGACCCTATTCCTTTAGATGAGGTAGAACCTTGGACAGATATTGTAAAACGTTTTAAAACGGGTGCCATGTCTTATGGATCTATTTCTAGAGAAGCACACGAAAATTTAGCAATTGCCATGAACAGAATTGGTGGTAAATCTAATTCTGGTGAAGGTGGTGAAGATAGAAAGCGTTTCCAAAAAGATATCAATGGAGATAGTAGAAACTCTGCTATAAAGCAAGTTGCTTCTGGTAGATTTGGAGTTACTTCTCACTATTTAACAAACGCAAAAGAAATCCAAATAAAAATGGCACAAGGTGCAAAACCTGGTGAAGGTGGTCAATTACCTGGCTACAAAGTTTTACCTTGGATTGCTGCTGCAAGAAACTCAACGCCTTTTGTAGGGTTAATTTCTCCTCCTCCACATCATGATATTTATTCTATTGAAGATTTAGCACAATTAATTTTCGATTTAAAAAATGCCAATCGTGAAGCAAGAATTAATGTAAAATTAGTTTCGGAAGTAGGTGTTGGAACTATTGCAGCTGGTGTTGCCAAAGCAAAAGCAGATGTTGTTTTAATATCTGGTTATGATGGAGGGACTGGAGCTTCGCCTTTAACCTCTTTAAAACACGCAGGTTTACCTTGGGAATTAGGATTAGCTGAAGCACAACAAACTTTAGTAATGAACAGTTTACGAAGTAGAATTGTGGTAGAATGTGATGGCCAATTAAAAACAGGAAGAGATGTTGCTATTGCAGCCTTATTAGGTGCAGAAGAATTCGGTTTTGCTACAGCTCCTTTAGTAGCTTCTGGCTGTATTATGATGCGTAAATGTCATTTAAATACGTGTCCAGTTGGTATTGCAACTCAAGATAAAGAATTGCGTAAAAACTTTAAAGGAACACCAGAACACGTTATTAACTTCTTCTTTTATATTGCTGAAGAATTAAGAGCAATTATGGCACAACTAGGGTTTAGAACATTATCAGAAATGGTTGGGCAAACACATAAAATTAATGCAAATAAAGCAATTACACATTATAAAGCAAAAGGATTAGATTTATCTAGTATTTTACACAGACCAGATTCTTATAGAAAATTGGTGGTTAGTAATACTGAAAAACAAGAGCATAATTTAGATGGAGTTTTAGATTTTACAATCTTAAAAGATTCTCATAGAGCATTATATCGTAAGGAAAAAATGACTTTAAATTATCCTATTAAAAATACAAACAGAACTGTTGGAGCTATTGTAAGTAACGAAATTTCTAAAATTTATGGTCACTTAGGATTGCCTGAAGACACCTTAAACATTAATTTTAAAGGTTCTGCAGGACAAAGCTTTGGAGCTTTTGGAGCTCATGGTTTAACCTTTATTTTGGAAGGAAACACAAACGATTATTTAGGAAAAGGATTATCTGGAGCTAAATTAATTGTTAAAAAACCACCAACAGCAACCTTTTTAGCTGAAGACAATATTATAGTTGGAAACGTATGTATGTTTGGTGCTGTTGATGGACAGGCTTACATTAATGGAATTGCAGGAGAACGTTTCGCTGTTCGTAACTCTGGAGCAACTGCAGTTGTAGAAGGTGTTGGAGACCATTGTTGTGAATACATGACTGGTGGTAAAGTAATTGTTTTAGGAAAAACAGGAAGAAATTTTGCAGCTGGAATGAGTGGTGGAATTGCATATGTATATGACCCAGAAAACAAATTTGCAAACGGATTGTGCAATACAGAAACCATCGAATTTGAAGAGATTTCTGAAGAAAATGCAGCTGAGCTAAAAGCAATCATTGAAAAGCACGTTTTATATACGGATAGTAAAAGAGGAACTGATTTGTTAGCAGATTGGGATATAAGTTTAAGCAACTTTGTAAAAGTAATGCCAACTGAATATAAAAAAGCATTACAACGTTTAGAAACAGAAGAACCAATGTTCGAAGAATTAACAATAGCATAATGTCATGGGAAAAATAACAGGATTTAAAGAATTTGAAAGACAGGATGAAACCTACAGATCTGTAATAGACCGTGTAAAAAATTACAACGAATTTACAGTACCTCTTTCTGATCAAGAAATAACAAAACAAGGTTCACGTTGTATGGATTGTGGAATTCCTTTTTGTCATAGTGGTTGTCCACTTGGTAATTTAATTCCAGATTTTAATCATATGGTGCATCAAGGTGAATGGCAAAAAGCTTCGTGGATTTTACATTCTACGAATAATTTTCCAGAATTTACAGGAAGATTATGTCCTGCTCCTTGTGAACAAGCTTGTGTTTTAGGAATTATAGAAGATCCAGTATCCATAGAAAATATTGAAAAAAATATTGTGGAACGCGCTTTTAAAGAAGGGTGGATTAAACCTCAACCTCCAAAAACAAGAACTGGCAAAACGATTGCTGTGATTGGATCTGGACCTGCAGGTTTGGCTGCTGCACAACAATTAAATAGAGCTGGACATACAGTTACTGTTTTTGAAAGACATGATGAAGTTGGTGGTTTATTACGATATGGAATTCCTAATTTTAAAATGGAAAAAGGAATTATCGACAGAAGAATAAAAATATTAGAAGCAGAAGGAATCATTTTTAAAACAAACGTAAATGTTGGTGTTACTTATGATGTTAAAGATTTAAAAGCTTTTGATGCTATTGTTTTATGTGGTGGTGCAACTGAAACTAGAAGTTTACCAACTCCTGGTATTGACGCTAATGGTGTTGTACAAGCAATGGATTTCTTAACACAACAAACCAAAGTTTTATTTGGCAAGAAAGTGGAAAACCAAATCATGGCAACTGATAAAAATGTTATTGTAATTGGTGGTGGAGATACAGGTTCAGATTGTATTGGTACCTCAAACAGACATGGAGCAAAATCTGTAGTTAATTTTGAGATTATGCCAAAACCTCCTGGAGAACGTTCACCAACAACTCCTTGGCCTTTTTGGCCTTTAAAGCTAAAAACTTCTTCTTCTCATCAAGAAGGTTCTGAACGTAATTGGCTCATCAACACTAAAGAATTTGTAAAAGATGAAACTGGAAAACTAATCGCTTTAAAAACAGTAAATGTTGAGTGGAAAATGGTTCCTGGACAAAGACCTCAATTGATAGAAATTGCGGGTACAGAAAAAACTTGGCCTTGTGATTTAGCTTTATTAGCGTTAGGTTTTACAGGTCCTGAAAGTACGTTGGCAGATAAATTAGGCATTAAAAGAGATGCACGTTCAAACTATATTGCAGAATATGGAAAATATCAAACCAATGTAAAAAATATCTTTACTGCTGGTGATATGAGAAGAGGACAATCTTTAATTGTTTGGGCAATTTCTGAAGGTAGAGAAGCTGCAAGACAAGTAGATTTATTCTTAATGGGCAAATCTGAATTACCATCTAAAGATGTTACAGGCGATTTAATTGCGATGTAAAATATAGCTATTAATTATTAAAAAGCCGTTTGTAAAAAATTACAAACGGCTTTTTTATGTTCAAAACTTAAGTATGTTTTTTAAATATAGTTTAAATTTAGAAGTTATAATAAATTACAGCCTTAAAAGGTCTTCGACAAGCTCAGACTGACATTCACTAGAAAAACTGTGAGTAGGAATATTTTTATGTATAATAAGAAATTTTACGATTCCCAAAGTTTAGCAAAATTGAAAAAGCTACATAATTATATTTTATTGTAATTACGCTTTTAGTAATATTAGCATTTTGTCACCCTGAATTTACTTCAGGGTCTTAAGAAATAGTCTCAATTTATAGCTAGATAGATTCTGAAATAAATTCAGAATGACAAGTTTTAAAATTTACATTATAATGAGCGGATATACAATTATATTTTTTATTCCGTTAAAACAATTCTAATTGGTAAACGATATTTTGTAGCTACAGGAAATCTTTTTTTGATTGCTGGGAATATTTTAGGTAGGTTATCAACAGAAAGTTGTAGAATACTATCCAATGCTGGGAGTTGCTTTTTTATATTTTCTGAAGATGTTAATTCTAAAAACTCAATAATTCCTTCTGTGTTAATTAACAAATCTACATACACAGTTTCATCAATAGAATCTTGACTCGTTAATACGTGTTTTTGTAACTCCTCTCCTATTTTTTTGTGAATGGTATTTCTAAAACAATTCGACTTTTCTGTTTTATCAATAATAGAATCGCAAGCAGGAAATGATGGCGATAAATCTACAGCTGTATAATCTACAATGGTATCTAAAACTTGGTTTTCTTTGTTTTTTGAAAATGACAATTTATCACAAGAAGTGATAAAAATCATCAAAATTAAAAAAGAAAAAACGCGCATCATTAAAAATCAAATTATTGCGTAAACTTACTAAATTTTACTGACTTTTAATCTAACGTTTCACCTGCCATAAAATACTCTTTTTTGATCTCTTTAATTCTACGTTCTACAAATACAGAAATCACTTCATCTCTACTATAAAAATTTTCTATATACTTTTTATATTCGTTATAAGCTATTTTTTTATCCTTATAATAATCATCAGAAAGCTTTGCTATTTGATACAATGCTTTGTGATTTTTCCTGTTTTCTGCATACGCTTCTTTAAAAGCGTTAATAGCTTCTGGAATTTTATTGGTTTCAAAAAACAAGGTTCCTAAACCAAAATATTCTTCATCTCGCTTTTCTTTCCCTACATAAGTAGCCATCATATAACGAAAATTTGCATCTCTATATTTTTTTTCAATCATAGCAATATGCCCTAAATACGTGTGAGATTTGAAATCTTCTCTATCTTTAATCGATACTTTTTTAAAATACTTTTTTGCTTTTTCTAAACTATCCATATTAAAAAAAGATCTTCCTAACATTGCAGCACTATAGGTATCTTTTTTATCAATGGTATCTAAATTTAATAAAAGTGGAATGGTTTCAAGGTATTTTTTGTCTAGATACAATTGATTTATTTTCAACTTATTCAAATCGATATGATTTTTATCCAAAGCCAATCCTCTATCCACAAATAGCTGTGTGGAATCTTTATCTTTTAATTTTTTATAACTATTTGCCAATCTTGCAATGGCATTTAAATGCGTAGCATCTTTTTCATGCGTATCTAAAAAGCTATTCATCATAGGATCTCTTTCCCCATTTAAAGCATAGGAAAGTCCTAAATGATAAGAGTAATTCGCATTTTCTTCATCATTTTTTACCAAATATTTAAACGTCTTAATCGCTTCTTTAGGTTTTCTGTTGATGATGTATAACTTCCCTAATTGATATTTCAACACTAAATTCAATGAATCTTTTGCTAAAACCTCTTCATAAATAGGAATTGCTTTTTTAGACAATTTTAAAGAACGGTAATTTTTTGCCAGTCGTAGTTTTGCATTTTCATCATCTTTAAAAGTGACGGCTTTTTCTAAAAACTGCGCCGCTTTTTTATAATCGTCTATCGATTCGTAAATAACTGCTTTTTTGTAATTGGTTAAAAATGAAGCTTCACTTTTATCTAATTCTTTTAAAGCTAATTTGTATCTACCTTTTGCAAACAAACTATCTGCCACAGAAAAAGTTGAAGTTTGCGCTTCAACTTTTACAATAACAAATAATAATACAAGTAAAATTTTCTTTTTCATAGGCTTGTTTTATTCCACTAAAATAGTAAATGGAATTGTATATTTAACTCCAATTCTTTTTCCTTCATGTTCTCCAGGAGTTACTTTTGGTAAAGAATTCATCACTGCCAATACTTCTTGTTTAATTTCTTCATGAGGAGCTCTAGCTTGCACTTCAACAATACTCCCTTCTTTGTCAATTTTAAAACTAATAAAAACACGTTTTTTCCCAGGAGATAATCCTAATGTTTTTGGTAAAGCTGCATCAAAGTTTTTAATAAAATGCTTTTGAATATTTTTTGAAAAACAATCTTTATCTCCAGATTCGCAACCAGGGAAAGTTGGTGCTTTGTCTACTTTTAAAAATGAAACATTTTCTATTTCTTCAACTTCCTCAGTTGGTTTAGAATTCATCTTCATGAAAACTGCTCTTCTACCATTTTTTAAATCTAAAAATATTGGTTCAGGCAATTCCACTCCACTTTCCTTAGCGCGTTCGTTTGCTTCTTTTTCAGATTTTAGAAACTCATTTTTCTCATTATCTGTTAAATCTTTAAAAGCAATCTCTTTATAAGTTTCTGGTATGGAATATCCTATAAAAAGATCTAGATACGTAGCACTATTCTCTCTTTGTTTCGACTCAACTACACCCTCTTTCAAAGAGAAATACCAAGTAGTTTTCTCTAATTTACTTTCTGATAAATCCTCCTTATAAACATCTTCTGAACAAGAAGTATAAAAAAGCATACTTGCTAATACAGGAATCAATACCAGATACTTTAATTGATTCATTTTTTTTGATTGTTTTTTCGTCATCATAATAATTCTTTTTTTGATTAAACTTTTTTTATAAAATTGATTCACAAATGCAACATTTTCTACCTGAAAATAATTAGATAATAAATTGTTGATATACGTTTCTTTCGCTTCTTTTTTTGATACTATTTCATCAGAAATATATTCATGTATTAGAGTGATTCTCTTTTGATAGAAATAAATCATCGGGTTAAACCACATTACAATTTTTAAGAATTCAAAAAATAATAAATCGACAGAATGCTTTTGTTGACTATGAACCATTTCATGCTCGATAATTTTTTCTTGTTGCGAAACAGGAATTTCTTTTCCTAAAAATATATAGTTGAAAAATGAAAATGCATTGGTTTTATTCGGAATAAAAATTAGCTTAAAAATGGATAATTTCTCTGCTTTATTGGTTTTAATTAAGTTGATAATCTTCATCAACTTTACAAAAAACAATATTAAAAATACAGCAACTCCAACCCAAAATATAATATTGATATAATTTACAGATTCATAAAAAGTAGTTTCCTCAAATGTTCTTTTAATCACTTTTTCTGGCGATAAAAAAATCTCTGGCAATTGCACAATATATTCTTGAGAAACTGCTTTTTGAAACGTTGGTATTTTTATCAACGGAAGTATAAAAGACAAAATTGGCGTCGTTAATAAATACCATCTATTTTTTGTGAAAAACGTTTCTTTGCTTAAAAAGAAATCATAAATCGCCAAGAATAATACTTGGAATAAAACAAATTGAAGGATGTAGTTTATCATAATTTTTTATTTTTTACTGAATACTGCCACTGCAAACTGAATACTGAAACACCGCCAACTAAAAACTATTTCTCCTTATTCACTTCCTTTAAGATTGATTCCAATTCAGCAACATCCATATTATTTTCTTTTACAAAAAAGGACACCATACTTTTAAAAGAACCATCAAAATAACCGTTCATTATTTTGTGCAAACTTTGGTTGCTATACGTTTCTTTATCTATAATTGGGTAATACACATAACCTCTACCTTCTGGTTTGTGTGCCACAAATTTTTTGGTTTCTAAAATTCTTATAATCGTAGAAACTGTATTATAGGCTGGTTTTGGCTCAGGTAACTTTTCAATGACATCTTTTACAGAAGTTTCTTGCAAATCCCATAAAACTTGCATTATTTGTTCTTCTGCCTTTGTTAATTGTTTCTTCATAATTTTCAACTAATAATTTAGTTTGATAAAACAAATATAACTAAATATTTAGTTTAAACTAATTTTTTAGTTACAAAATGTATATTATCTATCAAAAAAATAAAATTGTCGTTTGTTTTTGAAAAAGCAAAAAGGCTTTAAATTCTATTGAATTTAAAGCCTTTTACACTATTTTATTGGTAAGAAAAATTATTCCTTCTCAGCCATTTTCTTTACATAATCTGTAATAATTACAATTTGAGTTGGGCCAACTTTCCCTTCAATAAATTTTTCATTATCATGATCTAAAGAAATTCTACGAACAGCAGTTCCTTGTTTAGCAACCATGCTAGAACCTTTTACTTTCAAGTCTTTTATCAATACAACAGAATCTCCAGCTTGTAAAATAACACCATTTACATCTCTATGAATTATTTTTTCACTTTCAGATAAATGATCATTAGTTGCCTTTGCAAAACTCAATTCCTCATCTTCCATGTACATCATTCCCAACAAATCAGTAGGCCAACCTTCCTTTTTTAATCTGTGTAACATTCTCCAAGCCACAACTTTTACAGGTCTAAATTCGCTCCACATAGCATCGTTTAAACAACGCCAATGATTCGCATCCACCTCATCAGGATTCTCGATTTGCGTCACACAAGTTTCACAAGCGAGTAAACTTCCATCAACTCCACCTCCACCAACATCACTTGGTTTTACATCGTAAACCGATAAATTATTAGTTCCTGTACATAACTCACATTTGTTACCACTTCTATTTTCTAAATCTTGTTGTAAACTCATAATTATATTTTGTTTGATGTTCGCAAATGTAGGGTTTTAAAACAAATTTTTTAGAAGCTATTTCCAGCTTTCCACTATATCTTTTTGCTGAAAAAGCAAAAAGGATGTCGTTTCAATCTGGGCTAAACTTGTTTGCTGGCTTTTTGGTTTAATTTAATGGTATTGTCATTCCCTTGAAAAAGGGAATCCATACTAATCTATTAAAATATCATCATACCAATCTTTAGCTAAATCTTGCCAACTTGGATTGTTTTTTTCAAATAACTCGATTTTCCAAGCTCTATTCCACTTTTTAAGTCTTTTCTCTCTTTCAATGGCCTCATTTACATCTTTGAAGGTTTCAAAATATATCAATTTATTAACACCATATTTAGAAGTAAACCCTTTTGTAATGCCCATTTTATGTTCATAGACTCTTCTTTGCAAATCATTTGTCATTCCTATATAAAGAGTGCCTCTAATTTTACTAGCTAAAATATATACATATATTGATGTACGTTTTTCATATCTACTATTAAATTATGGATTCCCACTTTCGTGGGAATGACAACAGTGATCACCCAACCTCCAAAGAAGTAAACTGAAAACTAGTCCCATCAAACAACCCTTTATCAGAGAGTTTTAAAGACGGAATTACCAACAACGCCATAAAAGACAAACTCATATAAGGAGCTCGTAATTTGCTACCCATTTGTTTTGCCATTTTATCTAATTCAGCATATTGTTTTCCGATTTCTTTTGCAGGTTTGTCTGACATAATTCCAGCAACAGGTAACGAAACTATTTTTTCTTCAGTGTTATTTACTGCACAAACTCCACCTCTATTTTTTATAATTAGGTTTACAGCTTTGCAAATTGCTTCATCAGAAACACCCACAGCAATAATATTATGAGAATCATGCCCAACAGAACTTGCAATGGCACCTTCTTTCAATCCGAAGTTTTTAATAAAAGCAATTGCTGGCTCATCATTTTTATAACGATTTACAACTGTCATTTTTAAAACATCTGTTTCTGTATTCGAAACTAAATTTCCATCTTTAATTAACGAATCTGCTTCAATTTGGTTTGTTACCAATTCACCATCTAAAGCTTCAATAACTCTAATTTTTTCTGCTGATGATTCAAATCTAAAATCTGAGATTTCCTTTTTATCAGTATTAAAATTATTCAATACTTCAAAATCTACAGATTTCACAAAACTCTCGCCATTTTTAGCAACCAATTCTCCATTAATATAGGTTTCCAAAACATTGAATTTCGTTAGATTATCAACCACAATAAAATCAGCAAAGTCATTTTTTTGCAACAAACCAACTTCTAAATTATAATGTTTTACAGGGTTTATACAAGCAGCTTGCAACACTTTAAAAACATCAATTCCTTTGGCTACTGCTCTTTCACATAACTGATTGATATGCCCTAATAACAAATCATCTGGATGTTTGTCATCTGAACAAAACATCATATTTTGGTAATTTTCTGGCAACAAATCAATTAAAGCTTCAAAGTTTTTTGCAGCAGATCCTTCTCTAATAATAACTTTCATGCCTTTTGCTAATTTCTCTTTGGCTTCCTCAAAAGAAAAACATTCATGGTCTGTAGAAATTCCTGCAGCAATATATTTACTTGCGTCAGCTCCTCTTAAACCTGGTGCATGCCCATCAATGGGTTTGTTGTTATTTTTTGCATGTTGAATCTTTTTTAAAACCTCAGCATCATCAAACAAAACACCTGGATAATTCATCATTTCTGCTAAATACAAAATATCAGGATTTTCCATCATTTTTTTAATGTCATCAGCATTTATAATTGCTCCTGCACTTTCAAAAGAAGTTGCTGGCACACAACTTGGTGCTCCAAAATTAAATTTCAACGGAACTTTCTTTCCGTTTTCAATCATAAAATCGACCCCTTTTACACCTAAAACATTGGCAATTTCATGCGGATCAGAAACTGTAGCAACTGTTCCATGCAAAACAGCAATTTTTGCAAATTCAGAAGGCACTAACATCGAACTTTCTATATGAATATGTGCATCTACAAAACCAGGTAAAATATAGCTTTCTTTGCTATGATTTACTGCTCGGATTTCTTTGATTTTTCCGTTTTCAACTTCAACTTCTCCTTTATAAATTCGCTTATTTTGTATGTCTACGATGTTTCCTTGTACAATCATTTGTTTCTGTTTCTAATACAAATTTACAAAGAAATAAAGCTTTAAAATAGTTTATGAAAAAAACAATAGAAAATGTGCGTTCAGATTTAGTTTACCAAAATTGATTCCCTTGTTTCAACCATACTTATACCTTCTTTTTTTAGCAAATTAAGTACAGGTACATAAATTGATTTTGCTGTAGGAATCTGAACACCTGTTTCTTTAATTACGCCATCAAGTATTAGTTTAACAGCTATTGCAGCAGGTAATGCAACTGTTTTTGCAATTGAGGTATAGGTATCATTTCCATAATCTACCATTTTAGAAATAATGGTTTCTTTTTCTCCATTTTTATAAGAGACATTAAAAATATGTTGCATAATTACCATATCTCTTTCAGATTTATGCATCATCATTTTTTCGATCATTAGATCAGAAATAATATCAAAAGTTGAGCAATTTTCTTCTGAAATAATTTTAGCTGAATCAAATAAACCTAACCATTCAATTGCTTTTAAGCCTAGATGAGCATCATCAATAGTAAATTTATTTTTAATTTCATTTTTTAAATCATCAATTTTAAAATTATTTATTTCTGCAACAATTTGAGGTAAAGACTTCCCTTTTACATGCAGAACATTGTATGTTGTTAAGTTTAAATTCTTTAATAAATTGAAAGCATCACACCAACCTTTATATCTAAAAGTACCTCTATACATTGTTTTTACTTCAGGTATTTTATAAATATCTATATATGGCAAGGAGTTTCTGTTAGGATACACTTCCATTTCCTCAATTTCTGGGAAATCTATTTTTAAAGGATTTTTAAATAAATCAGCAGCATCTATTTCAACAATTTTATTGTTTTTAAGATAAGATGCATTATTGTTACTTGCCATAACAACTCCTTTTGGAGACCAAGAAAACTTATAACGAAATGGATTATTTGATGCTTCTGGTGCACACAAAGCGCCACATAAAGAATAAAATTCATCTATTTCCCCTCCTTTATCATGCACTTTATCAATAATTTCCATGGCTGTCATATGATCAAATCCAGGATCTACTCCTATTTCATTCAACAGCAAAATATTAGCTGTTTTAGCTTGCTGGTTCAATGCTTTCATTTCTTCTGAAACATAAGACGTTGTTAACATGTTCTTTTTTAAAAGAATACATTTTTCAGCAACTTTTACATGATGTGCATATGGCAATAAACTAACTATTAAATCATGATTGCTAATAAGTTTATGTAACGCATCTAAATCATCAATTGTCCAAGAAATTGCTTTTCCGTTTACAAAACCTTCTAAAACTTTTTCTGCTTTTTCTACTGTTCTACTCGCAATTGTTACTGCAATATCATTGTTAAGCAAATAATGTACAATTGGTTTTACAACCATTCCTGCTCCTAAAATTAAAACTTTCTTCATTTTTTTTATTAAAATTTTACAAAAAAAAGGGGTTATCAATTATTGACGACCCCTTTTATATTCAAACATGATACAAAACTTAATTAATTTACTTCTGAATTATTTTTCACCTCTGTTAAAGGAACTGGCAAATACCCATGACTTGCAGAGTTTAGCGATCTTCCTGCAGCATTCATTGCAGTATCTAACATTCCCCATCTACGTAAATCAAAAAATCGTGAAGATTCTAATTGAAATTCCATTGTTCTTTCATGAATAATTTGATTTTTTACATCCGTTTTTGAAATAGCCATTGTTGCTGGCATTTTACCATGAGTTGCTCTTACTGTATTTATTAATGTAATTGCTTCTGCAGTTCCTGATGTTTCGTTTAACGCTTCTGCTCTCATCAATAAAACATCTGCATAACGCATTAAAGGCACATTTAAATCATCATTATAAACACCCCAAGTAACTTTAGGAATAAACTTTCTAAGAAAAACTTTATTATCAACAGCATCTGCACTTCCATATTGTTGGTTTGCTAAAAAATCCCAAGTGAAACCTTGCATGTTTGGGTTGTTGTTATAATAATCTCCTTTATAATAAAGAGATGCATATAAACGCTCATCATACCCTGCATTTGTAGAAATTTTCCCTTCGGATTTCATTTCTGTTAAAAGACCTTGAGTTGCCTCTAAACCTCCCCAACCATCGTACATTGGATCTGCAATAAACTTGTGTAAATTGGTTCTATTATAAGCATCTGCAGAAGGAGAATTAATTTGAATTTCAAAAATAGATTCTACTGAATTTTGATTGGTTCCATCAAACATACTCACAAAATTAGCATCTAAACTATAAACTGATAATTTGATAACTTCATTTAAAGCATCTGCAGCATTTTTATAATCATCTGCTTCTGCAGCTTCTGTATCACCAGCTTTGTGTAAATATGCTTTTCCTAAATACGCAAATGCAGCTCCTTTTGTTGCTCTACCAATTTCTGATGCTGAATAATTTGCAGGTAAATTTGCTGCAGCTTCCTTAAAGTCTCTAATAATTACGCTCCAAGCTTCTGATCTTGTAGACAATGCTTTGTCTAAATCTGATTCTCCAACAACTCCTTCTCTAACAACTATTTGCTCATAAAGTGTTAGTAATTTAAAGTGATAATAGGCTCTTAAAAAAGTAGCTTCTGCAATAAATTGTTTTTTTTCTGCAGATGAAATAACAGCATCATCCATCAAAGCAACGTTTGCAATTACTTGATTTGCGTAGTTTAATCCATTATAATTTAGCTTCCACAAAAGGTTTATAAATGTATGTCCATTCGTATATGTACCATTAAAAACCGACATCCAATGTGCATAATTATTACCATCAACTCCTGGCAACATATAATCTGAACGATACCATTCTATAACAGAACGTCCTTCTTGCCATCCATCCCAAAAGTTTTGTCTTGCTTCTAATTCTGAATAAGCAGTTGTTAAAGCAGCTTTTGCATCTGCTGCATCTCGCCAAAATAAATTAGACGATAATTGGTCTTTAGATTCTCTTGTTAAAAAGTCATCATCATCACAAGAAACAATGTTTATTGCAATTAAAATGATTGCTATATATTTTAGTATATTCTTCATTTTTAAAATGTTTTAAAATTTAAGTTGTAATCCTACTATTACAGATTTGTATTTTGGATATAATGTTCTATCAATTCCTTGACTTAAAACACTTCCTCCAACTTCTGGGTCTAAACCATCGTAACTAGTTGCAGTAAATAAATTCTGACCTGTTACATATAATCTAAGTCTATCAACCTTTAATTTTTCTGAAATATCATTAGATAAAGTATACCCTAACTGAACAGTTTTTAATCTTAGATAAGCACCATCATGTAAAAAACGAGTAGATGCTCTATTGTTTTGATTCGGATCTCCCAAAATTGCTCTTGGAATATTTGTATCTGTATTTGATGGTGTCCAAGCATTTAAAACATTTGACGTAAAATTTCTTGGTGCATCAATTCCTTGCATTTCAAAAGCATTACCATCATAAATTTTATTACCTCCAACTCCTTGTAAAAATACAGTTGCATCAAAACCTTTATACTCAAAATTAAAATTGAAACTATATTCAAACTTTGGCAAACCTGTACCAGCATAAATTAAATCGTCTGAATCTAAAACACCATCGTCATTTTGATCTACAAAACGAATATCTCCAGGTTTAGCTTCTGGTTGTAAGGTTCCATTTGGATCATGTGCTGTAATTTCTGCTTGATTTTGAAAAATACCTGCAGCTTCTGTTAAAAAGAAAGCACCAGCTTCATAACCAATTCTTGTACTATTTACATAATGATCTGAACCGTATTTTAAACCATCACCTGAAACTTCTTGATCTTTATTTGACAAATTAGTTACTTCGTTTTTGGTTGTAGAAAACGCAGTGTTTACACTGTATTTAAAATCATTAACATAAGCAGAATAACCAAGTTCTAATTCAACACCACTATTTTCAAACTCACCAATATTTACGATTGGATTGTTAATTCCTGCAGAAGGAGAAACTTGTTTTCTAAATAACAAATCCGAAGTAAGACTAGAGTAATAGTTTATAGAACCATTTAATTTCCTGTCTAACATTGTAAAATCTACCCCTAAATTTGTAGATGTATTTGTTTCCCATCTTAAATTAGGGTTGTTTAAATCTCTTGTAATTGCGCCTCTTGTTGCTGTGCCACCAAAAACATACCCTCCATTATTATAATCTTTTCCTACTTCTATTAAAGGAGAATAACCATAATAACTTAAACTAGAATCATTACCTGCTTGACCCCAAGAAAAACGAAGTTTTAAAGAATTAAAAACGTCTTGATTTTTCATAAAGTTTTCTTCGGATATTTTCCATCCTAAAGCAAAAGCTGGGAATGTTCCATATCTTTTATTGGCACCAAACTTAGAACTACCATCTCTACGAATACTTGCTTGAAACAAATAACGATCCATAAAAGAATAATTTAATCTTGCAAATTGAGATGCTAAAGCATATTCTGAATTGGTTCCAGTTGATGTTCTTGTTCCATCTGCAAATGCATTGATTGTTTTAAAATCTGGATCAATTAAATCTGCTAATACTTGATTTCCATCAACAGTTTTATAGCCATCTGCAACAGCATACGTTTCTCTAAATGGTTCAAATATTCTAGAATATCCTAATAAAACATCAAAAGCATGCTTGCCAATTTCTTTTTTATACGTTAACAATGCTTCTGTTTGTGTTCTTTTAAATTGAGAATTATACTCAGAAACTTGACCAAATTCTGCATTGCTTTCCATAATTCTTTGTGCTTGGAAACGTTTTACAAAACCAAACGTATAATTATTAGTTGTTGCTTGAGATAGGTTTAATTTCGCATTTAAGCCTTCTAACACTTCATATCCTAAAGAAACATTAAACAAATTGTATTGTAATTTAGTTTCATTTTCTATAAAATTATTAACAGCTAATGGATTCACCTGATCTGGAATGGAAGCATCTGTTGCATAACCATAACCACTTGCATTATTTGAATCGTAAATAGGAATTAAAGGAGAAATATGATAGGCATCTCTTAAAGAAAACTTATAGCCTTCTCTATTTGTTTCTGCATACGTTACACCTCCATTTAACGTAAATTTCCCTTTTGTAAATCCGATATTTAAGTTTAAAGATTTTTTCCCAAAATCAGAACCCAAAACAATCCCTTCTTCAGAAACATTATTTGCAGCTAAACTATACGTAACATTTTCTGAAGCTCCACTTATTCTAACACTATAATTCGTCTGAACTGCATCACTTAAAATTTGATTTAACCAATCTGTATTTGCTGCAGCTGGTGTTGTTACAAATGATGGTAATGTAGCACCTGCGTTTTCAAACATTTGTTTATGCACACTTTTGTAACCTTCTGCATCTAGTAAATTAAATGACTTACTAACTGAATTAAAACTAACATAGGAATCAAAATCAACTTTAATTGCGCCGAATTTCCCTTTTTTGGTGGTTATAATTACAACTCCATTGGCTGCTCTTGTTCCGTAAATTGCTGCAGAAGAAACATCTTTTAAAATTTCTATAGTTTCAATATTATTAGGATCTATAAAATAAGAATTGGCTTGCACACCATCTACAATATATAAAGGTTGGTTATTTCCATTAGAACCTACACCTCTAATTTTTATATCTACTTCAGCTCCTGGAGCTCCAGAAGATTTTACAACAGTAACTCCTGCAACTCTACCCTGTAAAGCTTCTGTAGGATTTGAAACTGCTATTTTATTTAACTCTTCAGATTTTACACGACCAACTGCACCTGTAACATCGCTTTTCTTTTGAGTACCATAACCAACAACAATAATTTCGTCTAAGCTTTCTGCATCTTCTTCTAATAGTACTTCAATATTAGTTTGGCTACCAATAGTAATTTCAGTTTTTTTATACCCTAAATAACTAAAAATTAATATTTTTTCTGATGCAGAAATTTTGATTGTAAAATTTCCATCAAAATCCGTTTCTGTTCCTTTTGATACATTTCCTTTTACAAAAATTGCAACTCCAGGAATTGGGTTTTTATTTTTGTCAAATACTGTTCCTTTTACAGAAGTATCTTGAGCAAAAGAATTGAGGATTCCTAAAAAAAGGAAAGCAAGCAGTAGTAAATGTCTTGCTTTAAAAAAGTAGTTTAAGTTAATTTGTTTTCGAATCATAATTAAAATTATTTTATGATCCAAATATTGTAATTTTAATTCTCGTTAACTAAAAAAACACCTTTACTTAACCTTTACAACACAGCAAAACACAAGTAAATAAAGGGTTTTAAATTTACTGCTATTTAAAAAGTTGATAAAGCCATACATACAATTCCATAGATATTTAAGAGCTACTATTTAAATATTTTGTAAAAACTCTACCAAATTATCTTTAGTATCTAGCTTTAATTTTTTTCTTAAACGATGTCTTCCTATTTCTACAGAATTTAAAGAAATGTTATTTAAGTTCGCAATTTCTTTTGAGCTTAATTTTAGTTTTACTTGCACAGCCAATTGCACTTCCTTTTCTGTAAGTTTAGGAAATTGTTCTTTAATTTTAAATAGAAAATCACTTTGTAAAGTTTCTACATTGGTATGAAATTTCTGAATATCTTCATTAAAATCAAATTTAAAAGTGTACTCTTTAATTAATGAATTCACATCTTTTTTTAACTGATCTGAATTTGTAAAACTTAAGCCTTTAAAAGATTTTACAAGCTCTTTATAAATTGTAGATCTTTGCGAAATAAACAAGGCTAAATTTGTTAGTTCTTTCATTCTAAAATCTAATTTATGCTCTAGGTTTTCTCTTAAAAGAGACTGTGTTTTTAGTTTTTCTAAAGATAATTTGTTGCTTTGCTCATAAATGGCTTTTTTCTTTTTAATGTTATTTCTTAAAAAGGAAATTATAAGAATTGCAATAATTGCCAATAAAATAAACCCGACTATTAAATACTGCTTTTTTTGAGATTCTAAATTTCGTTCTTGTTGCAAGTATTTAATTTCAGCTTCACTACGTTCTGCTTCAAAAAGAATTCGTAGTTCTGTTAACTTTTCGCTTTCATTATTAGAAAAAACATCCGTTTTTCCAATTTCATATTTTTTATAATTATCAAGGGCATTTTTATAATCGCCAATTGCGTAATAATAATTAGACCATCCTAAATCATTTTCAATAATCCATTCTTTATTTTCTAAAAATTTCATAATGATTAATCTCGATTTTGTTAAAAGCGCTGCACTTTTATTAAAATCGCCTAATTTTAAATTCACTTTAGAGAGCTCATTTAAAACCTCAACCATAATTTGATTGTCCTTTATTTTTTCTGAAATCTCTAAAGATGCTTCTAAATTTTCTTTAGATAATGTAAGTTCATTTAACTTATAATAGCAGATTCCTATATTTTTCATAGTTTCTGCAATTCGCCCTCTCTTGTTAAATACTTTTTTTAATTCTAATGATTTTTTAAAAAAAGACAGTGCTAAATAATAGTCTTCTTTTTTAGCGTGAATTAAACCAATACTATTATAGCTGTAAGCAATTCTCTGTACATCATTTATTTTCTCATGAATTTTAAGTGTTTTTATATGATATTCTAAAGCCTTGTTATAATAACCAATATCATAATACAGCCAACCAAGAGTTCTAAGTGTAAATGCTAAATCGTAATCATCATCAATATTTTTTCTAACTTCTAAAGATTGCAACCCTAATTTTAAAGCCTTGTCATATATATTATTAAATAAATAACCTTGACAAAGATTAATCAATGCATACCCTTCTTGCTTTTTATTACCACACTCTAAAGACAGTTGTAAAGCTTCAGTTGCAAATTCTATGGTTCTATCTGGATTAATTACCCAATAAATTTCTGCGATTCTATTTAATAAAGGAATTCGATCTTGATTCACCATTTTTGGTAAAACAACCAATAAACTATCTAATTCTAATTGTGAATCATTAGGGTTTTCGTCCCAGATATTTTTTTGCGAATAAGCACTACTGCTAATTAAAATTAGGAATAACAACCATTGTTTCATATCTAAAAATTTATCTTTTATATTACCACTATTAAAAACAAGAATCTTAATCGAGTTTTTTAATTTGATAACTTTTTTCAAACATAGCATAAATTCAAGTAAATAATTGCTAATTCTTTAAAAGTGTAAGGTGATGTAAAGGTTTTTTTTGAGAATTTTTCAAAAAAAATATCGAAATTTGTTCATATAACTCTAAGATATCTTCTTTAAAAATGATAAAAAAAATAATCTACCTAATAACAGTCCCCCTACTTTTTTTAAATATTCAATGCAACAAACCAGCAAATACAAACCCAATTGAGTATTTAAAATACAGTGAAAATATTTTAAATTATCAAGTAAGTCCATCAGAAAAATTTGATAAAGCTGGTTTAATGTTTTCAGATCAAGGAGCTTGGTTTGCATATAGTTTTCCAGATTCTGCCTCTAAGATAACTGGTTTTTCTGGTCCTTTTTTAATGACACAACAAAATGGAATTTGGGCTAGCAAAGTCTTAGTAAATTTAAATATCGAAAACACAAACTGGCAATCTCACAAAATAAAAAGTTATAATAGTCATTTAGAACAAACCTTTTTATCAGAAAATTTAGAGCTAAAACAAGAGTTAGTTTTCAGTTCTGGCCATACAGCAATTATAAATTCAACCTTAAAAAACATCAGTAAAACAAATATAGCTGTCAACTATTCTTTTAAAAATGAAGCTTTATTAGCAGATCGTTTGCTTTTTTCTTCGGATAAAAACGAGCTTATAATAAATTCAGCGAATACAGATGCTGTTGGTCATGTTATTTTTCCTGATGAAATCTCGTTAAAATCTAGTGACAGTTCCTATGTTTCTAATCAAATTAATCTTCAACTAAAACCTGAAGAGTCCAAAACATTTACCATTTCTCAAACTTTTATTTTTAAAGAATATTCTTGGATCGATGAATTAAAAACCATTAAAAAATCAGATTTTAAAGTTCTTTTGGAAGAGAGAAAATTAGAAAAAAACACAGAATTACAATCCTTAATTGAAAACAGAAAAGAACAATTTTCTCAAGATATCTATGCAGAAGTATTAGCAAAAGCGCATGTAACTTTGCAAAACAATTGGCGAATTCCTGCTGGCGAAATCAAAAACGAAGGTTTATTTCCTAGTTATCATTATGAATGGTTTCATGGTTTTTGGTCTTGGGATTCTTGGAAACACGCAGTTGGTTTGTCTTTCTACAACACAGAGTTAGCAAAAAAACAAATGAAATTAATGTTCGATTTTCAAAATGAAGATGGCTTTGTTGTAGATTGTGTTTACAGAGATACCACAATTGAAAATCATAATTATAGAGATACAAAACCTCCTTTATCTGTTTGGGCAGTTTCAAAAATTTATGAAAAAGACAACGATTTAGAGTTTATAAAATACATGTATCCAAAATTAAAATTATACCATGAATTTTGGTACAATAAAAGAGATCATGACAAAGATGGTTTGTGCGAATTCGGTTCTACAGATGGAACTCTAATTGCTGCAAAATGGGAAAGTGGAATGGATAACGCAATTCGTTTTGACAATTCTAAAATTATAAAAAATAGCGAAGGTGCTTTTTCTTTAGATCAAGAATCTGTAGATTTAAATGCCTATTTATATGCAGAAAAAATATATTTAGCAAAACTAGCCACTATTTTAGAAAATGAAAATGATGCTAAAACATTTACAGCAGAAGCAGCAATCTTAAAAAATAAAATTCAAACGCAATTTTATGACACTAATGATGGTTGGTTTTATGATACAACTTTAGACGGAAAAACATTTATAAAAGGAGAAGGAAGTGAAGGATGGACTGCTCTTTGGGCAAATGCAGCAACGCAAAAACAAGCTGAAGCTGTGAAAAACAAAATGATGGATCCAGCAAAATTCTACACAAAAGTTCCGTTTCAAACCATGAGTGCAGATCACAAAAAATTTAATCCTTTAAACGGTTATTGGCGTGGACCAAATTGGTTAGATCAGGCTTATTTTGGTGTAAAAAGTTTACGTAATTATGGTTTTAATACAGAAGCTGATAAAGCTACAATCCAAATTTTAAAAGGTGCTGAAGGCGTTTTAGGAAAAGGGAAATCCATACGTGAAAACTATCACCCATTAACAGGAGAAGGTTTGTATGCAGAAAATTTTAGCTGGAGTGCAGCACACATTATCATGTTATTACAAAAAGAATAAATGATGCACAATCAAATAAAAACAAACGCAATTCAAGCAGAAAAAATCCTCCTTGACATTTACAATATTTCAGGAACAGCAACTATTTTACCTGGTGAAATAGATGCCAATTTTAAAATAAAGGTTGATGGTAAAAATCAATATATTCTAAAAATTTCTCCAGAAAACACAGATGAACTTGAATTAGATTTTCAGCAAAAAATACTTATCTTTTTATCTGATAAAAATCCAACTTTAAACGCTCCAAAAATTGTTTTAGATAAAAATAATAAAGCAATTTCAGTAATTTCTTTGGATGAAAAAACCACACTAAAAGTTCGTTTATTAACTTGGATTGATGGTAGAGTTTGGTCTGCTGTAAATCCCCAATTAAATGATTTACGTTTTAGTTTAGGAGAAAAAGCAGCAGAAATAACCAAAAATTTACAAGGTTTTTACCACCCAAAAGCAGAAAGAATTTTTGATTGGGATATTGCTCAAAGTTTGTGGACAAAAAATCACATACATCTTTTTAATAACGAACAAAAAGAATTGGTTTCTTACTTTTTAAATAAGTTCGAAAACATTCAAACCGAATATCAAAAGCTTAGAAAATCTGTAGTTCATAATGATGCAAATGACAATAATATTCTAGTTTCTGAAGATTTAATAGATCCAAAAGTAAGCGCAATTATAGATTTTGGTGATGCTGTAAAAACGCAAACGATAAACGATCTTGCAGTTGCTTGTACGTATGCAATTATGGACAAAAATGATCCTTTAAATGCTGCTTTGCCAATTATAAAAGGATATCACAATACATTTGCTTTAGAAGAAAAAGAATTAGAATTTTTATATCTTTTAATTGCCATGCGTTTAGTAATTTCTGTTACTAAATCTGCCATTAATAAAATAGAAAATCCAGAAAATGAGTATTTATTAATCAGTGAAAAGCCTGCTTGGAATTTATTGAAAAAATGGCAAACTGTTTCTGAAGATTTTGCGCATTTTAGTTTTAGAAATGCTTGTGGATTTAACGCACATCCACATCAAACAAATTTTGAAAACTGGGCAAAAGAGCAAACTTTTTCTTTATCAGAATTGTTTCCAACCATTAATAAAAAGGAAATTCATCATTTAGATTTAAGCGTTTCTAGCAAGTTTGTTGGTCATCAAAAAGAATTTAATAATTTAGATTTATTTCAGTTTAAAATTGAACAACTTCAAAAAGAAGTACCAACTAAAATTTTAGCTGGTGGTTATTTAGAACCTAGAAATTTATACACGTCTACAGAATATGATACTGTCGGTAATTATGGCAAACAAAGTAGAACAATTCATTTAGGTGTAGATTTTTGGTTACCAAAAAACACACCTGTTTATGCACTTTTTGATGGTGAAGTTGTTATTGCTACGAATAACAATGGTGATAAAGAATATGGTGGTTTAGTGATCTTAAAACATCAACAAAAAGAGTTTTGTTTTTACACATTATATGGGCATAACACTGCTAAAAGTGCTCTAAAATATACAGTTGGCGATGTTATTAAAAAAGGGGAACAAATTGCTGTTTTGGCAAACTATCCTGAAAACGGAAACTGGGCTCCTCACCTACATTTTGAAATCACCTTGTCTTTATTGGACTATAAAACTGATTTTCCAGGAGTTGCTTATTTTAATCAAGTTGATGTTTGGAAAAGCCTTTGTCCTGATCCAAATTTATTGTTTAAAATTGACGGATTTAAAGAAAATTTAATTGACATTTCTGATAAAATTCTTAGGCAAAGAAAAAATCATTTAGGTAAAAGTTTAAGCTTACAATACCAAAAACCTTTGCATATTGTAAAAGGATCAAATCAATATTTAATTGATGTTTTTGGACAAAATTATTTAGACACTGTAAACAATGTAGCTCATGTTGGTCATGAGAATTTTAACGTTGTAAAAGCAGGACAAAATCAAATGGCGTTGTTAAACACAAACACGCGTTATTTACACGAAAACATTAGCAATTTAGCTAAAGAACTTTTAGCAACTTTACCAAAAGAACTGTCTGTTTTACATTTTGTAAACTCTGGGAGTGAAGCAAATGAGCTTGCAATTAGAATGGTAAAAGCCTGTACAAATTCTGATGAAATTATTGCAAGCGAACATGGTTATCATGGAAACACAAATGCTTGTGTTAACATCTCATCTTATAAATTTGATGGAAAAGGAGGAAAAGGAAAACCAAAAAACACCCACATTTTTCCAATTCCAGATACTTTTAGAGGAAAGTTTAGAGGTGATAATTCTAGTGAAAAATATGTAAATGAAGTTCAGATTTTAATTGATAAAATTCATCAACAAAACAAAAAAATTGGCGGTTTTATTATAGAACCTATTATTTCTTGCGGAGGACAAATTGAATTGCCAAATGGTTTTTTATCCGAAGTTTACAAAAAAATTAAAAAAGCTGGCGGAATTTGTATTTCTGATGAAGTGCAAACTGGAGTTGGTAGAATAGGGAAAACTTTTTGGGGTTTTCAATTACACAATGTAATTCCAGATATTGTAACGATTGGTAAACCTTTAGGAAATGGACATCCAATTGCTGCAGTTGCTTGCACTAAAAACGTTGCAGAAAAATTTGCAAATGGTATGGAATACTTTAATACGTTTGGTGGAAACCCTGTTTCTTGTGCAATTGCTACTGAAGTTTTAAAAGAAATAAAGAGAGAAAACTTACAAGAAAACGCTTTAAAAGTCGGCGAGTTTTTAAAATCAGAATTACAAACGTTATCAGAAGACTTTTCGATAATTGGTGATGTGAGAGGTCAAGGTTTATTTCTTGGAATTGAATTGGTGGATGCAAATCTAAATCCGCTCGCAGAAAAAACAGAATATATAATTAACAGAATGAAATACTTTGGAATTTTAATGAGTTCTGATGGTCCAAATCATAATGTTATTAAAATTAAACCACCCATTACTTTTACCATTGAAAATGCAAAAGAGGTACTTTTTTATCTTAGAAAAATACTAAATGAAGATTTTTTAACAACATAATTACTATGAAACTTAACCTATATTATATCCTTTTATTTTGTCTTATTTTTAGTTGTAAGGAAAGAAATTTAGAAGTTGTATCAACACAAAAAAACCATTTTAATCATCAAATTTTTGAAGAAAATAAATTAGCGCCAAGAGCCACATTCTTTGCTTTTGAGAACAAGCGTGAAACTGAAAAAGAGAACTCAAAACGCTTTTATTCTTTAAATGGAGATTGGAAATTTAACTTTGTAAAAGACCCTAAAAAACGTCCTACTACTTTTCAAAACATCGCTTTTGATGATACAAATTGGAACACTATAAAAGTGCCTTCAAATTGGGAGGTTGAAGGTTATGATTACCCTATTTATTTAGATGAACGTTATCCTTTTACCACAAAATGGCCAGATGCACCAACAGATTACAATCCAGTAGGAACGTATAGAAAAGAGATTCTTTTAGATGCAAAATTTTTATCCGAAGAAACAATTCTACACTTTGCAGGTGCTAAATCTGCAATGTATGTTTATATAAATGGCATGTATGTTGGGTATTCTCAAGGTAGTAAAACGCCTGCAGAATTTAATGTTACTAAGTTTTTAAAAGCAGGAAAAAACATAATTGCCTTGCAACTTTTTAGATGGTCTGATGCTAGTTATTTAGAAAGTCAAGATATGTTAAGAATGAGCGGAATTGAGCGTGAAGTTTATTTATACACGAGACCAAAAGTATACGTTTCAGATTATCATGCAAAAACAACTTTAGACGATTCTTATACTGATGGAATTTTTAACGGAACATTTTCAATTCATAATGAAACTGATAAAACAGTTACCAAAGAAATTACTATTTCTTTAAAAAATGAGTTTAAAGAAACTTCCAAAATAGAAATTGAGGCAAATTCAACAGTTGATTTTAAGGTGAAAAAAATCATCAAAAATATTAAATCTTGGTCTGCTGAAATTCCGAATTTATATGACTTAGAAATTGCTTTGGATGACAATCAATTTATCCATCGAAAAACAGGTTTTAAAAGAGTTGAAATTAAAAATGCGCAAGTATTAATTAACGGAAAACCAATTTATATAAAAGGTGTAAACAGACACGAAACAGATCCTTTTACAGGTCATGTAGTTTCTAAAGCATCCATGGAAAAAGACATTAAAATGATGAAGCAAAACAACATTAATGCAGTTCGTTCTTCTCATTATCCAAACGATCCTTATTGGTTAGATTTATGTGATGAATATGGTTTATATGTTGTAGATGAAACCAATATAGAAAGTCATCCTTTAGCTATTGATAAAAAAACACAAATTGGAAACGAAATGAGTTGGTTGCCTGCTCATTTAATGCGCACAAAACGCATGTATTATAGAGATAGAAATCATGCTTCAATTTATTCTTGGTCATTAGGAAATGAAGCTGGTAAAGGCGAAATATTTAGAACTACTTACAATTGGTTAAAAGAACAAGACAACAATAGAATTGTACAATATGAACCTGCTGGTAAAGAAGATTATACAGATTTGTATTGCCCAATGTATCCAAAACCTGAATATTTAATTGAGCATGGGAAATCGAATTCTGACAAACCTTCTATTATGATAGAATATGCTCATGCCATGGGAAATTCTGTTGGAAATTTACAAGATTATTGGAATATTATTGAAAAATACGACAATTTACAAGGTGGATTTATTTGGGATTGGGTGGATCAAAGTTTAGAATATAAAGACAAAAACGGAAAGCCTTATTTAGCTTATGGACATGATTATCATCCTGATTTACCAACAGATGGAAATTTTTTAAACAATGGTTTAGTCGATCCTTATAGAAATCCTCATCCTCATTTATCTGAAGTTAAAAAAGTTTATGAACCAGTTCAGTTTAATTATTTAGGTAATGGAAATATAGAAATTGAAAACAAAAATTTCTTTGCAGATCTTTCTGATAAAACTTTAGAATGGAAACTTCTAAAAAACGGAAAAGATTCTATTAAAGAAACAGGAATCTCTACAAATACCTTACCTCAAGAAAAATCGATTTGGAAAATTGAAAAATTCCCTCTGCATCTTGATACTGAAAACGAGTATATTTTAGAGGTTCGTTTAGTGCAAAAAACAGCAACAAAACTTATTCCTGAAGGTCATGAAATTGGTTGGGATCAGTTTATTTTAAACAAACGAAAAACAAATAACATCAAAAAAGAACATACTAAAAACTTAGAAATCACAAATTTGAATGACGTTTTTAGTATTCAAAATAACCATTCTCAATTAAAAATAAATGCAACTTCAGGCGAAATTATAAGTTGGATTTTTGAAGGAAATGAAATAACAAAACATCCAATTCAACCTAATTTTTGGCGAGCACCAACAGATAATGATTTAGGAAATGGAATGGATAAATGGGCTAAAATTTGGCAAGAAGCTAGTTATAAATACAAGGCTGTATTAACAAAAAAACCAGTTTTAAATGAGCATGGAGTTGAATATACTGTTTCTTATCATTTACCTAATAATGAAGCAACAGTTATGGTAAATTATTCTCTAAATACTGCTGGTGTTTTAGTAATTAACTACACTTTTAAACCCAATAAAAAGGACTTACCAAACTTACCACGTTTAGGAATGTATGTAACTTTAAATACTAATTTTGAAGATGTTTCTTGGTATGGAAAAGGCCCTAATGAAAGTTATTGGGATAGAAAAACAGGAGCAAAAATTGGAATTTATGCTGGTAAAGTAAAAGAACAATTTCACGTGTATGTTCGTCCACAAGAAACAGGCAATAAAACAGAAGTTAGATGGATGCAATTATCCTCTAAAAACATGCAACTTACCACTACAAGTTCAACTTTATTAAACACAAGTGTTTGGCCTTTTAATATGAAAGAAATTGATTTTAATACAGATGATGCAACTCAATCTGCATCAGGTTTAATACCAGTTACAAAAAAACATGGAGCAGATATTAAACTAGGAAATACAGTTCAATGGAACATCGATTTTTTACAAATGGGAGTTGGTGGTGACACTTCTTGGGGACGTTTAGTGCATGAAGCATACACAATTCCATCAAATAAAAAATACAACTATACATTTTCAATAACACCTACTAAAATATAATTTATGCAGATTTTTGCTTTCCTTCTTTTTACAATTCTAGTAGCTGTAATTTCCTTTTATGCAACTCGCAAAACAAGAGAAGATTCTTCTGATGGATATTTTCTTGGAGGACGAAGTTTAACAGGTGTTGTAATTGCAGGTTCTTTGTTGCTAACAAATTTATCTACAGAACAAATTGTTGGTTTAAATGGTGCTGCTTTTAAAGAGGGAATATTAGTAATGGCTTGGGAAACTTTGGCTGCTATTGCTATGGTTGTAACTGCTGTGGTTTTATTACCTCGTTATTTAAAAGGCGGAATTACTACTGTACCTCAGTTTTTAGAGACACGTTTTGATAAAATGACCAAAACAATTACATCTGGCTTGTTTTTATCAGGCTATGTAATTGTGCTACTTCCTATAGTTTTGTATTCTGGATCACTTGCATTAAACAGTATGTTTAACGTTCCAGAACTTTTAAATGTTAGTAAAACTACTGCACTTTGGATTACAGTTTGGGGAATTGGAACTATTGGTTCTATTTATGCCATTTTTGGAGGTTTAAAAGCAGTTGCTGTTTCTGATACAATTAATGCAGTTGGCTTATTGATTGGTGGTTTAATGATTCCAATTTTTGGATTAATCTTAGTAGGAGATGGAAATGTTACTGACGGAATTTCAATATTATTAGAAAAAGCTCCAGAAAAATTTAATGTAATTGGTGATAGTTCATCATCAATTCCTTTTGGAACTATTTTTACAGGAATGATGTTGGTACAACTTTTTTATTGGGGAACAAATCAAGCAATTATTCAAAGAGCTTTAGGTGCAAAAAATTTAAAAGAAGGTCAAAAAGGATTGATATATGCAGCTTTTATTAAAATATTAGGACCTTTAATTGTGGTGCTTCCAGGAATTATTGCATTTTATCTTTTTGGAGAAACTTTAGAAAATCCTGATGAAGCGTATCCTGAATTGGTTAAAAAAGTTTTACCTCCAAGTTTGGTTGGTTTTTTTGCTGCTGTTTTATTTGGCGCCATTTTATCTTCATTTAATTCTGCTTTAAATTCTTCTGTTACATTATTTGGTTTGGATATTTATAAATCTCATATCAATAAACAAGCATCAGAATTACAAGTGGTAAAAGCTGGTAAAAAATTCGGTATTTTATTGGCAATTATCTCTATGTGTGTTGCTCCTTTAGTAATGTATGCAGGTAGTATTTTTGGGTATTTACAAGAAGCAAATGGAATTTATAGCATTCCTATATTAACTATAATTGTTGTTGGTTATTTTACGAAATATGTACCAGCATCTGCAGCAAAATTCGGAATTATATCAGGTTCAACTTTATACATCATCAGTCAGTTTATTCTAAAACCTTTTGTATTTGGGGAAGAAAATTACCCACATTTTTTACATGTAATGGCAATTCTATTCGTTTTAAACATCCTAATAATGTTAATAATTGGTCAACTAAAACCTAGAAAAACAGCTTTTATCTTACCTTATACCAAACAAGTTGATATTACACCTTGGAGATATTTAAATTTAACAGGAATTATTATTTGCATCGTTGTCATTTATTCATATTTCTATTTTTCATAAAAAGTTTATTTTAAACAATTACCAATACACCTTTTAAAAGATTTTTAAAAGGTTTTGTTGTTTCTACTCTTTTTAAAAAGTGATTATAAAATATAAATATTATCTTTAGTGCTCAGAAATTTAAATTTAATAGAATCATGTATAAAAAAATATTTCTTCTAGTATTATTAAGTATTTCCATCAATATTAATGCACAAGAAACTGATGAGAAAGAAAAAAAATGGGACGTTAATAACCCTCATGAAAGCTGGTTGTATAATTCTTTTCAACTAGAAACCACAGAAGGAACTTGGATGAATTTAGATGTTTCTCCTGATGGAAAAACAATCGTTTTTGATTTATTAGGTGATATTTATTCGATGCCAATTTCTGGAGGTACAACAACACTTTTACGTTCTGGATTGGCATATGAAGTGCAACCAAAATTTAGCCCAAATGGAAAATATATTTCATTTACAAGTGATGCTGAAGGTGGTAATAATATTTGGGTAATGACTGCTGATGGAAATGATGCAAAATCAATTACCAAAGAAAAAATGAGATTGCTAAATAATGCAGTTTGGACTCCTGATGGAAAATCTTTAGTGGCTAGGAAACATTATACTTCCCAACGTTCAGTGGGTGCAGGAGAAATGTGGCAATATCCACTTTCTGGGGCAGCAGGTTTGCAATTAACCAAAAGAAAAAACGATCAACAAGATGTAAATGACCCATCAATTTCACCTGATGGAAAATATTTATATTATGCTGAAGACATGTATCCAGGAGGTGCTTTTGAATATAATAAAGATCCAAACAAACAGATTTACGTAATTAAACAATATAATTTTGAAACTGGAGAAACTGAACAAATTACGGGTGGTCCTGGAGGTGCTGCAAGACCTGTAGTTTCTAAAGATGGTAAACTTTTAGCATTTGTAAAACGTGTTAGAACAAAATCGGTTTTATATATTCACGAATTAGAAACTGGCAAAGAATACCCAATTTACGAGAATTTAAGCAAAGACCAAAGTGAAGCTTGGGCTGTTTTTGGAGTCTATCCTCATTTTGCTTGGATGCCTAATAATAAAGACATCGTTATTTGGGCACAAGGAAAAATCAACAGAATTAATATTGAAAGTAAGCAGATTGCAAACATTCCTTTTCAAGTAAATACAGAAATCAAACTAGCAAAGACACACAAGGTAAAAAGAAAGGTTTTTCAAGAAAGTTTTTCATCAAAAATGATAAAAAACGTGCAAACTTCTCCTGATGAAAAAACAATTGTGTTTACTTCTTTAGGGCATATTTATAAGAAAGATTTACCAGAAGGAATACCAACAAGAATTACAACCTTAACAGATTTTGAGGCAGAACCTAGTTTCTCTGCAGATGGAAAATCGATTTTATTTGTAACTTGGAATGATGAAAATTTAGGTGCGATTTACAAAGTGAATTTAGATGGTACTTTATTAGAAAAAATTACTGAAGAAAAAGGAATTTATAGAACACCTATTTACAATCGTTCTAATTCTCAAATTGTGTACAGAAAAGAATCTGGAAATGGAGATCAAGGTTATGATTACACAAAAAAGTCAGGTATTTATGTAGCAAATGCAGATGGAACAGATGCTAAAAGAGTTTCTAAAGAAGGTGAATTCCCAATTTTTTCTGCGGATGATTCTCGTATTTTCTATCAAACTGGAGGTTCTTTTTTTGGTGGATTAACTAAAAAATTAAAAAGTGTCGATTTAAATGGAAAAGAGGAAAGAAGTCATTTTTCATCGAAATTAGCGAACAGATTAGTGCCTAGTGAAGACAATAAGTTTGTAGCTTTTATTCATTTGCATAAATTATATGTGGCACCTTTTGTAATGAATGGTAGCGAAATTGATCTAGATAACAATACCAAATCATTTAATGTAGAAAGTTTGTCCAAAAACGCAGGAATCAATTTGCATTGGGCAACAAATAACTCTAAAGTTTTTTGGACTTTAGGAGATGAGTATTTTTCAAAATCAATCATAAATAACACAACAAATCCTTTTGCGAAAACCAATTTGGTTACTGATGATGTTGCAGGAATTAAAATCAACCTAAAAACAAAATCGGATATTCCTGAAGGAAGAATTGCCTTTAAAAATGCACGAATTATTACGATGGATGGTAATGAAGTTATTGAAGATGGAACCATCATCATCCACAAAAATAAAATTGAAAAAATTGGTAAAACTTCGGATATCACAATTCCTGCTGATGCCAAAGTATATAAAATGTTAGGCAAAACTATTATGCCAGGAATGGTGGATGTGCATGCACATGTTGGCGCTTTCAGAAACGGATTAAGCACACAAAAACATTGGCAGTTTTATGCAAATTTAGCATTTGGTGTTACCACTTCTCATGATCCTTCTGTACACACAGCAGCTGCTTTTACGTTGGAAGAATTGCAAAAAAGTGGGCAATTAGTTGGGCCAAGAATGTTCTCTACAGGTTTTATTTTATATGGTGCAGAAGGCGATTTTAAAGCTGTTGTAAATAATTTAGAAGACGCACGTTTTGCAATTGCTAGGACAAAAGCTTTTGGAGCAAAATCTGTAAAAAGTTACAACCAACCAAGAAGAGAACAGCGTCAGCAAATTATGCAAGCTGCAAGAGAATTGGGTGTAAATGTAGTTCCTGAAGGTGGTTCTAATTTCTACTCAAACATGTCTATGATTTTTGATGGACACACAGGAATTGAGCATAATATTCCTGTAAATCCTGTGTATAAAGATGTTATTTCTCTTTGGAAAAATAGCGAAACTGGCTACACTCCTACTTTAATTGTAAATTATGGAGGGATGAATGGCGAATTTGAATGGTATCAAAAAACAAATGTTTGGGAAAATAAAACGTTGTTAAAATACACACCAAGATATGTGGTAGATTCAAGATCAAGACACAGAATTATGGTGCCTGAAGAGGAATACAAAAATGGACATGTTTTATCTTCTGAAACAGTTACTGCTTTAGCTAAAGAAGGTGTAAAAGTAAATTTAGGCGCTCATGGACAATTACAAGGTTTGGGTGCTCATTGGGAATTATGGATGTTGCAACAAGGAGGTTTATCGAATCATGAAGCTTTAAAAGCTGCAACCATTAATGGTGCAAATTATATTGGTGTTGCTGATGAATTGGGTTCTTTAGAAAGAGGAAAATTAGCAGATTTAATCATTTTAGATAAAAATCCTTTAGAGGATATTAAAAACTCAAATTCTGTAATTTACACGATGGTAAATGGTCGTTTATATGATGTTGATACCATGAATGAAATTGGAAATTATGACAATAAAAGAGGCAAGTTTTATTTTGAATTAGATGGTTACAACCAAGGTTTTCCTGTAAATATGAAAACGAATAGTTTTACGACGCCAACTTGTAGTTGTCATTAAGGAAAATATATTAAGATTTAGAGTGTCAGGTTGAGCGCAGTCGAAACCTAAGTAGTTAGAGGTAAATAGTTCTCGACTGCACTCGAACAGACATTCTAAATATTCCTATTCCTTTGGATATATTACCAAATCCAAAGCAACATCAAACTCATTAAAATCATCAATTTTAACAATAGGTTTAAAGAAATTTAAGCCTATTTTTTTACAATCTTTTCTGCAATTTGATAGAAATCGGTCGTAAAAACCTTTGCCATAACCAACTCTGTAGTTTTGTTTATCAGAAATTAAAAGTGGCACAAAAACTACATCTAAATCTTGTTCTGAAACTTGTTTTGCGTTTTTGGGTTCTGGAATTCCGTATTTATTGAGTTCAATTATGGTGTCTTTTTCTAAATAGAAATGTGTTAAGGTGTTGTTTTTAAAATCACTTTTAGAAACTACAATTTTAATGTTTTTACTTCTAAAATAATCGATAATAGGTTTTGTGTCAATTTCTTTGAATTTTGCTAAAGTCAAAAAAATATGAATGGTTTTAATGTTAGATACATCTAACTCATAAATTTGCTGATAAATATTTTCTTGCAATTTCTGAATAGCATCAAAAGATAACTCTTGTCTTTTTTGCTTGTATATTTTTCGAAGTTCGGCTTTTTTCATAATTTATCAACGGTAATTATTCTAAAAGTATTTGAATTAATTGTGATTCTAATCCCATATTCTTTATTAGAAATATAGAAGTTCTTCCCTTTTTTAAGATAGTTTTCTATAGCTGTTTCTTGTAATAATTTTTTAATAAGAGCTTCACTTTCTTTGTTTGTGAAACTCGTTTTCAATTTCTTATTAATTCTTTGATAAACAAGTTTTGTATAACAGTGTTTCTCAATTATTTCATTCTTTATCATAAATTTTCTAACTCTTTTTGCGCTTTTTTGGTCAAACCTTTTACAACTAATTCATAAGAATGGTTAATGAGTTCACGAACCAAATCATCAGAAACATCAGCATTATTTATTGTGACTGTGTTCCAAAGTCGTTTATTCATGTGCCAACCTGGGTTTACACCTTCAAACTCTGCTCTTAATTCTAAAGATTTTTCAGGATCACATTTTAGGTTGATACTCTCTTCGCCTTTTTCCCATTTATCTAAACTACTTAAAGCGAACATTTTGTTCATCACTTTAAAAACCAATGTAACCTCATCAAAAGGAAAATGTTCTGTAACACCTTTTTTGGCAATGCAAAAATCTCTTAATTGTTCTACGTGCATAGTTTTGTATAAAAATATGATTTTACAATTTAAAAAAGTATCTTTAACTACCAAAATAAACAAGACTCTAAAATGGTAGAAGGTTTTTTAGAAAATACAACAGTTATAGATTATTCTGATAAAAATTATCAAAAAACAAAATTTTTATCACTTACTCAAGTGGATTTAACTCCTCATGAAAATGGCACAAAATGGATAAACACTTATGGTTTAGAATATCAAAGTGATTTTAAAGCAATCATTTTAAATAATAAATTAGATGATTTTTTGATTAAACTTTTAATGGAAGATGATCATGCCACCAAAGTTATTTTATTAGAAGATTTAATGTTTGTAGCCATAAAAGTTTTAAAAACAGAAGGTAAAACTTTAGAAGATGAACAAATGATCTTTATAGTTTCGCCTCACTTTTTATGGAGTATTCAAGAAAAACCTGGCGATTATTTTAATTGGATTCGTGAGCGTTTAGAGGGCCATAAAGGAATTGTTAGAAAGAAAAAAGCAGACTATTTACTGTATTTAATTATTGAAGCAATCATCGATAATTATCAAGAAACATATTTAAAACACGAAGAAATTAGTGATTCTAAATTAAATGCAACTCATATAAAACCAACTCCAGAATTTACGTCTTTAGTTGAAAGTAGAAAACAAGAACTATTCAGTTTTAAAAAAGCAGCAATTAGCTTGAGAGATATGATTGTGAAGTTAGAAAAAGCTAAAATTAAAGGAATTGATGTTAAATATTTTAGTGAAATTAAAGAACAAACCAACAATTTAATTACCAATATCGATTTTGAATTACAAGAATTAGAAAGTAAAATCAACTTAATTTTTAGTATTCAAGGACATAGGCTAAATGAGGTGATGAAAACATTGACTATTTTGTCTGTAATCTTTATTCCGTTAACTTTTTTAGCGGGAATTTATGGAATGAATTTCCAGAATATGCCTGAATTAAAATCTGAAAACGGGTATTTTATTTTATTAGGTGTTATGGTTTTTGTGACTGTTCTTGCTGTATGGTACTTTAAACGTAAAAAGTGGTTTTAATGAAAAAACTAAATGAAAATCAAAGAGAAAAAATAGAATTCATAAAATTATCTTGGTTTGTTTTTTTCATTGGACTTTTATTTTTCTTCGTTGGCTTGTATAGATTTCTATATACAGAACCAACAATAACCATGAGTTCTAGAACTAAACACCCAGTAATGTTTGATGGTTCTTATTTTATTTTTTTGGGAGTTATATTTATAATAATTTCAATTTATAGAATATTTTTTTACAAGGAGTCCTAATCATCTAAACAAGATTTTAAAACATACATATTTCTTTTTGAATTTGTTCAATTGGTAAGTAACATAGATTTCACTGATGATTAACTATGAAAAAGTTTATTAAATTTTAGTCATGACAGATTTTTAAAATCTGATAGATTTTTTATTCTTTTTTTATAAGCATTTTAAAAAGCCAAAAGATCAATCCAATAGCACCAAATGCTAATAAAAAACATTTTCCAATATGGATAAAAATAAAAATCATTAAATTTCTTGGAGATTCACTTTCTTGAAGTAATAATATAATAGCATTTATTTTATTTGAATTTTGTATAGAAATATATAAAATTAATGCTAAAAGTGAAAACACTAAAACCAACGAATATTTGTTGAATTTATTCATCCAAAAACTCCTTCAAAAATACTAAAACTGCATAAAAATAATATTTTCTATTGCTTTTTTTTGTCATTCTTATTTGATAATTTCATACAAAATAGGCTTGCTTGGTGTAGCATCATTCTCAAAAGGAGCAATCATTAAATTGAGTAAATATTCACCATCTTCAACTGAATTTGGTACGTAAATAAACTCAGTAATTGTAGCATCCATTCTTATTTCTCCAGCTGTATTCCAAAAAGCATTATGAGATAATAGATTACCATCATCTTTTTCCTTATCTACTGATGGTAAATCAATTAACAAGTGCTTTATGCCTTTTTCTCTTAAATAAATAGCCGCTTTTTCAGACAAATACGTTGGGTTTGTATTTGAATATTGCATACTTTTTTTCTCCTCTAAATTAGGCAACGTTCTAATTACAATAGCATCACGTTTTTTATTTCTTAACGCTGTTTTTAATTGTTTAACGCCAATTATAAAATCTCCATTATGAAACAAAGGAGCAATGGTAACAACCTCTGCCAAAAAAATAAAATATTTTAAATTTTTATTGATAGAGTGAACTTTTTCTGTGATATGACCAACACATTCTGTGTGTGTAATGTGCGAATGTGGATTAAAATGGATATTGTTAAAATTAACAACTGCTCCCTCAGAAACCTTTACTACTTCTCCATCAATTTCTTCAGGAAAAATCTTTGGTTCATCTACGTACCAAGCATTTACATTTTTTCTTGAGACATCAATAGGAATTGAAATATCTATTGGATTAGAAATATTTACCTCTATTTTTCTTGAATTATATTCTATAGTTGCTTTCATTTATGCTGAACTTGTTTCAGTAATTTTTAAATATTTTATTATAATTTTATTATGCTAAATTTAGCATAAATAAATCTGACGCTAATCCATCAGATAAAAATTTTCCTTTTTTGGTGGTTTTCAAAACATCGTTTTCAATATACAATAATTCTTGTTTAATAAACTTTTTAGATTGCATTTGTAAGTATTTTGAATAATTTTCTCCAAAATCTCTTTCTATTTTTGATAAAGAAACACCCCAAATTGTACGTAAACCTGTCATTACATATTCATTATATCCATCTGTAACAGACAATGTTTCTCTTTGAATTGGCAATTCTTTTTGATTGATTTTTTTGATATAAATGGCATTATTTTGCACGTTCCAACTTCGTTGTTTTCCATTAAACGAATGTGCTGCTGGCCCAATACCTAAATACGATTTACCTAACCAATATGCAGAATTGTTTTTACTGAAAAAACCTTCTTTTCCAAAATTTGATAATTCATAATGTATAAAATTTGCTTTGTTTAATTCTTCAGTAAGAATTACAAATTGTTCTTCTGCTTTATCATCATCTACATTTTTAATAACACCTTTCTTAATAAAGCTTGCTAAGGCAGTTTCTGGCTCTACAGTTAATGCATAACTAGAAATATGAGGCACTCCAAAACTTAATGCAGTTTGTATATTTGTACGCCATTGTTCATTTGTACAATCTGGAATTCCGTAAATTAAATCTACAGAAATATTGCTAAAATATTGGGTTGCAAGTTGCAAAGATTTTATAGCTTCATCAGCATTATGTGCTCTATTCATCAATTTTAAATCGTGTTCAAAAAAAGATTGCACACCAATACTTAACCTATTTATTTTTGATTTAGAAAGCTCAATTATTTTTTCTTCAGATAAATCATCTGGATTTGCTTCCAAGGTAACTTCTGGGTTCTCAACCACATTAAAATTACTATAAACAGCGTCTATCAATCTGTTTATTTCTTGGGTTGATAAAATACTTGGAGTTCCACCACCAAAATAAATGGTTTCAATAGTATCATTATTCAACTCACTTTTCCTTAAATCGATTTCTTTTATCAAACAATCTAATAACTCATCTTTCTTTTTTAAAGACGTAGAAAAATAGAAGTTACAATAATAACAAGCTTGTTTACAAAATGGAATGTGTATGTAGATTCCTGCCAAAATAGTTTTCAGTTTTCAGTTTCAGTTGGCAGTTTATATTGCGCCAAATTTACTTGGGTTATTAATCATATAATTTATCAATCTACCAACCTCTAAATTCTCTTTAGATAAATCTTCAAATTTTAATTTGTCGATATATTTACATTCTAAAGCGAACAATAACCAAGTAAAAGTTTCTGAATTTTCGGCATCAGAATCTGTTAATTTACTAACAAAATGTTTTGGATATCCTCTTTTTCTGTAAGCTTCAGAAATATTAGCAGAAACACTTCTAGAAGACCTTCTTATTTGATCAGTTAGTGAATATTTCTCATCTTTTGGAAAAGATTTTGATAGCTCAAAAATTTTCATTGCCAAAGAAAAGGACTTTTTAAAAGCTAATAAATCTGTAAAACTCATAAATATTTTATTTTAAAATCCCAACTGAAAACTGCTACTGCTACTGAAAACTCGTACTGCCAACTACTTTTTAACTCTCTTCTCATTCTGTTTCACAAAACTTGCCCAACCTGTATAATTTTTGCCTCCCACAACTTTTCCTGAATTGTAAAAATGACAAACTGCAGCTGCTAAACCATCTGTGGCATCTAAATTTTTTGGCAAGGTTTTTAAATTTAAAAGCGATTTTAACATCAATGCAACTTGCTCTTTACTGGCACTTCCACTTCCTGTTATTGCCATTTTTATTTTCTTTGGCAAATATTCTGTAATCGGAATTTCTCTAGACAATCCAGCAGCCATTGCTACTCCTTGTGCTCTGCCTAATTTTAACATCGATTGTACATTCTTACCAAAAAAAGGTGCTTCAATCGCAATTTCATCAGGATTATAGGTGTCAATTAGTTCTATGGTTCTTTCAAAAATGAGTTTTAATTTTAAATAATGATCTGTATATTTTGTAAGCAATAATTCATTCATTTGAATAAATTCCATCTTTTTACCGACAACTTTTATGATGCCAAAACCCATAATTGTTGTTCCTGGATCAATCCCTAAAATTATTTTTTCTACCTTCAAAAAATGTTATCTAAACTTAAAAAAATGTTTTTAAAATAATTTCTGCATTGTACCACACAAGGACTACTATAATCAAAATGATAACCAAAAAAAGTCCTTTTTTTGGTTTTGATTCTTTCTGTTTTCCAAATTTTCTTCTGAATTCCATTTTATATAATTATTTAGAAATTATGTGTGAATTTAAAAATTTTCTCGATATAATTTCGATGAAAAATCGAAATCACTTGAACTGACAAATAGTTAGCTTTATGTAAAACTGAGACTGCCAACTGAATACTGATTTACTGAAAACTGCCTACTAATTCTTAACTGCTCTTAACATTTCTCTTTTTCCTGGAGGTCCAGCCAATCTTTCTACAGTAAAACCAACACTTTGCATCGCTCTTCTAACACTTCCTTTTGCAGCATACGTTGTTAAAACACCACCTACTTTTAACGCTGTAAACATTTTCTGAAAAATTTCTTCGGTCCATAATTCTGGTTGATTTGTGGCTCCAAAAGCATCAAAATAAATTAAATCGAAAGCGTTTTCATCATTTATATCTGCGAAAAATTGTTTTCTTTTTGTCAATAAAAAATCATCTGAAATAGTATGTTTTTCATCCCAAGAAGTTGTGTGCATTTCATTAAAAACTAACTGATTATTTTCTGCTTTTAATTCAGCTACGTAATTTAATTTTTCAACTTCATTCGCTGCAACTGGATACGCTTCTACTCCAACATAATCAATTTTCAGATTCTTTTTATCAGCTTCTAAAAAAGTGATAAATGCGTTTAAACCAGTTCCAAAACCAACTTCTAAAACTGAAAGATTAGTTTGAGTACTTTCCTTTTTTTGAGAAATTGTATCCAGAAATTTTTCAAAACCTGCTTTTATAAAAACATGATATGCTTCTTGTATAGCTCCATGTTTTGAGTGATATTGCTCATTCCAATCTGGTAAATGAATACTTGTAGAACCATCAGAAGTTATAAAAATTTCTCTTTTCATCTTATTGAATCAGTAACTTTTTAATTTTTGGAATTGGCCCAATACACGTGGTTTTATGGCAGGCAATACAACTATTAATAGTGTTGTTATGCATCAATTTTAAAGAATCTTTATCGGTTTCAAAAACCATTTTATAATTCTGTAAATAAAAATCTGAATAGCCTTTAAAAGCAACATCTCTATCTGTTGGATCTGTTAAAGTTGCTGTATGAATATTTAAAAATTCTTCTGAAAATTTTTCGGGAGTTTTCCCTTCTAAAATCAGTTTCTTGTTTTCTAAATTGGCATCATACATTTTTAACATTAAAACCGCCATTTCTGACGGTTTATAAATATTATTTTTTATTGTAGCTGATTTTTTATCTTCTTTAGATACGCATCCAAAGAGGATAAAAACCAAAAAAATCTGAAATAAATATTTCATTATTTTTTCAATAAAACACCATTTGCTTCAAAAGCGAATTCTCTTTTAGATTCTGTAATTAAAGCAATTTCTTCTTTTGTTTTTCCTGCATCTTCTGCATAATGTTGTAATTCTTCTACTGAAGTTTCTTGAACAAATGCTTTTCCTTCTAAAATAACTTCTCTGTCTTTAGCATCTAAAGGCATAAAAAAACCATAATCTTTAAAACGAACCATTGTTTCTTCTTCGCCAACAGGCAATTTCATCCAACATCCTTTTTTAGAACAAACTTCGTTTATTTTTGATGCAAATTTTGCGTTGATTGTATCACCAACTTTCATATTGCTGAATTTTGCCAACATCTCATCAGAAGTCATTGCATTTTCATCATTTATTTTATCACCATAAGAATCGAAATTCATAGCGATTTCAGTCCCTTCTTTTTCAGAAGTTTTTTCAACTTTTTCGTTTTTACAAGCTCCAAATACTAATAGTGCAACTGCACAAAATTTGATTACATTTTTCATATTATAATTATTTAACACATTTGTTACAAAAGTAATAAATTAAAGAAGAAATACGCTGATTTCTTTAAGATTTGAATAAATAAATTTAGTACATTTGTACCATAAATTTTGATAAAAAAATGACTGAAAATATAGAAATTCAACGCGTTAAAGAATCGAAAATTGCTTCTGTAGATTTTGATAATCTTCCTTTTGGAAGTGTTTATTCTGACCACATGTTAACATGTGATTACATAGATGGTAAATGGCAAGCTCCTAAAATTGAGCCTTTTGCACCAATTTCTTTAAATCCTTCTGCAAAGATTTTTCACTATGGTCAATCTATTTTTGAAGGGATGAAAGCTTACAAAGATAACAACGATAACACGTTACTTTTTAGACCTTTAGAAAACTGGAAACGTTTAAATAAATCTGCAGAACGTTTGGTTATACCTCAAATTCCTGAAGATATTTTTATGGAAGGTTTAAAACAATTATTAAAAGTTGATAATGATTTTATCCCAACCAAAGATGGAAGTTCTTTATACATAAGACCTTTTATGTTTGCTTCTGGAAACGGTTTTCATGCTTCGCCTGCAGACGCTTATAAATTTATAATTTGTACAGCTCCTTCTGGTGCTTATTTTGCTGGTAAAGTAAAAGTTTTAATTGAAGAAAAATATGCACGTGCAGCAAATGGTGGTGTAGGTTTTGCAAAAGCTGGTGGTAATTATGCAGCGCAATTTTACCCAACACAATTAGCCATCGAAAAAGGGTACAATCAAGTAATTTGGACAGATGATAACACACACCAATTTATTGAAGAAGCTGGTGCTATGAATATTTTTGTAAGAATTAACGATACTTTAATTACGAGCCCAACAAGTGATAGAATTTTGGATGGAATTACACGTAAAAGTATTTTACAAATTGCAGAAGATAATGGCATACAAACTGAAGTTCGTAAAATTTCTGTTGGTGAAGTTGTAGAGGCTGCAAAAGATGGAAGCTTAAAAGAAATGTTTGGTGCAGGAACTGCTGCTGTCATATCTCCAATTGCTGGTTTTGGATATCAAGAAAATGATTTCGATTTACCAGAATTAGAAAATCCGTATGCTGCTCAATTAAAAAAATTAATTACAGATATACAAACTAACAAAACCGAAGATCCTTATGGATGGAGAGTTTTAGTTTAAAATTTAAGATTCAGTTTTAAATAGCCATGTTATTTTATCCACTGTAATTTTTAAAAATATATTGTAGAAAAGCATCAATTTTAAAGTTGATGCTTTTTTTGTAGATAAAAAAAAGAATGTATCTTTAGTAAAAGTAAAAAATTAGTAAAAATGAAAATAAACGCAATAATATTCTTCGCTTTTTTAAGTATAATTAGTTGTCAAAAAAAGGAAATTAGTTCTATTAGTGAAGAAAATTGGTCGAAAAGAAAAGCTGTAATCTCACCTAAAGATTCTTTAGAATATGGAAAATCATATCTTTCTATTTACTCGCAAATTTATAGTGTTTCAGAACATAAAACGCATAATTTAACAGCGATGATTAGCTTAAGAAACATTAGTGATACAGATACAATTTATGTTTTACAAGCAACCTATCATGATACACATGGCACTTCTTTAAGAAATTATTTTAAAGACCCAATTTATTTAGCGCCCTTAGAAACTACCGAAATTATTATTGATGAAGTTGATATTTCTGGAGGAACAGGTTCTAATTTTATATTTGAATGGAAAATACCAAAAGGTTCTCCTGAGCCTTTGTTTGAAGGCATTATGAACTCTACAGTTGGGCAACAAGGCTTGTCTTTTACAACACGATCTTTGCGTATAAAATAGCCAAATGATGCATTTTATTTTTATTGCATGATTTTCATCCATTTTAATCATACAAATCCTGCACTTCAAAAAAATAACGAACAAAGAATAACAATAGAAAACTTAGGATTTCGTTTTGCAAATGAAGGTGATAAGTATGCCTTATAATTTTTTATTTCGTATCTTCATAAATCATCAAAGTAAATTATTTTTTAGCTTAAAATATATTTTTCAGAAATGTAAAACATAACTGAAATTACTATAATTTTGTATGAACTAAATCAAGTTTTTAAAACTATATATGAACAAATATGTTGTTGTAAATCAAGTAGAAAAATGGAAGTTTTCAATTGAAAACATTACTGTAATTTCTTCTCAAGAATATCTTACAAATCCAAAATATTCCCTTTTAAAAAAAGCTCGAATCTTTAACCTTTGTAAAGATTATTCTTACCAATCTAAAGGATATTATGTATCGCTTTTGGCAGAAGCAAGAGGACATTCTGCAATACCTACCATTAAAAATATTGTAGATTTAAAAGCATTAGAATTAGTACGAATTGTTTCTGAAGAGTTTGATGACAGCATTCAAAATAGTTTGAAAAACATAAAATCGAGAGAGTTTACGTTAAGTATTTATTTTGGGCAAAATGTGGCACAAAAATACAAGGAAGTAAGTTCTTTGTTCTACAAGCATTTTCAAGTTCCTTTTTTACGTGTAAAGTTTAATCACACCACAAAATGGAACATCCAAAGTATTAAAGCTATTGCAGAATCTGAAATTCCTGCAGACCATTTAGAAAGTGTGCATGTTTTTGCAAACCAATATTTTTCTAAAAAACGTTATGATACACCAAAACTCACAAAATCGGATTTTGATTTGGCAATTTTGGTAAATCCTAATGATCCTGCACCTCCAAGCAACGCAAAAGCCTTAAAAAAGTTTGTAGAAATTGCAGAGAAAATGAATATTTATGCAGAAATTATTGAACCAAAAGATTTAAGTAGATTAACTTCTTTTGATGCTTTATTTATAAGACAAAGTACAGAAGTGAATAACGAAGCCTATGCTTTTGCAAGAAAAGCACAACAAGAAAGCATTGCTATTATAGATTATCCTGATGCTATTTTAAAATGTTGCAATAAAGTCTATATGGCTGAAGCTTTAAATAATGCAAATATTGCGACTCCAAAAACAATTATTGTTCATAAAGACAATAGAAACGAAGTTTTAGAAAAAACAGGGTTGCCTTGTGTATTAAAGGCACCAGATTCTACATTTTCTTTTGGTGTTAAAAAGGCAAAAACTGTTGAAGAATATGATGATTTGGTAACAAGTATGTTAAAAGAATCTGACTTGATTATTGCACAAGAATTTTGCCCTTCAGATTACGATTGGAGAATTGGTATTTTAGATGATGAACCTTTTTATGCGTGTAAATATTACATGGCAAAAGGACATTGGCAAATTTACAATTGGGATGCCAAAAAGAAAGATGATCAAGATGGAAATGCAGATTGTTTGCCAATTGAAAAAGTGCCAAAAAATGTTTTAAAAATGGCATTAAAATCAGCAAAATTAATGGGAAAAGGTTTGTATGGAATTGATATAAAAGTGGTCAATAATGTGCCAATGGTTATTGAAATTAACGACAACCCAAACATCGATTTTGGTGTAGAAGATGCTTTTTATGGTGATGCTATTTACACACAAATTTTAAACGCATTTAAACAACGATTAGAATAATTATGGGCAAAAAATATCATTTGTTTGAAGTATTTGGTATTGAACTAGAATATATGGTAGTTCAAAATTCAACCTTAAAAGTAACTCCAATTGTGGATGCTCTTTTAACCAAAAAAAATGGAACTTTAACGTCAGATATAGAAAATGGCGAGATTGCTTGGAGTAACGAATTGGTTGCACACGTTATCGAAATCAAAACAAATGGACCTACTGCAAATTTGAATGATTTATCAAATCATTTTCATAAAAATGTGGTGGAAATGAATGCGATTCTACAAAATTTAGATGCGCAATTATTACCAACTGCTGCTCATCCATTTATGAATCCAAATACAGACACACAACTTTGGAAACATAGTTATAGTGAGGTGTATGAACTGTACAACAGAATTTTTAATTGCAAAGGTCATGGCTGGAGCAATGTACAAAGCACGCATATAAATCTTCCTTTTTATAATGATGAAGAATTTGAAAAACTACATGCTGCAGTTCGAATTATATTGCCATTAATTCCTGGTTTGTGTGCAAGTTCACCTATTTTGGAAGGTAAAAAAACAGGTTTTAAAGACACACGTTTGGAGTATTACAAAACCAATCAGAAAGAAATTCCTGAAATGACAGGCAAAGTAATTCCTGAAAATGTGTTTACCAAAAAAGAGTATTACACAACTATTTTTGAGCCAATTCAAAAGGCTATCAAACCTTTTGACACGAATAATTTATTAGATCATCATTTTTTAAACTCTAGAGGAGCAATTTCTCGTTTTGACAGAAATGCCATCGAAATTCGTTTGGTAGATATTCAAGAATGTCCAAAAGCAGATATTGCTATTTGTACCTTAATTATTGAGGTTTTAAAAATGTTAGTGAGTGAAAAAACAAGCACTTTAGAAACTCAAAAAAACTGGGATAAAGAACCTCTTTTTGCAATTTTAAATAATGCAATCATTAATGGAGAGAACACTGAAATTTTAAATTTAGATTATTTACAATTATTTGGAATCAAAGAAAACTGCACTATGCAACAACTTTGGCAACATCTTTTTAATTTGGTGAAAAATGAAATCAGTTTAGAATACCAAAAAGCACTTGAAATTATTTTAACACAAGGAACTTTAGCAACTAGAATTTCTAATGCTTTACAAGATGATTTTTCTCAAGAGGATTTGTTAAAAACCTATGAAAAATTAGGAAACTGTTTGCAAAATAATGAGCTTTTTACTTCGTGAAACTAATTCTTACTTGCGAACATGGAGGAAATGAAATTCCTACAAAATATGCTTCTTATTTTGATGAACACCAAGCTATATTAAAAACTCATAGAGGTTTTGATTTAGGTGCTTTAGATTTTTTTAATCATTTAAAACCGTTGGCAGATTTTAGTTCTTTTAGCACAGTTAGTAGATTATTAATAGAACTCAACAGATCTTTACATCACAAAAATCTATTTTCAGAATTCACAAAAGAATTGCCTTTATCAGCAAAAAAAGAACTGATTGCTGAACATTATTTGCCTTACCGAAATTCAATTGAAAATGAAATTTCGAAACACATCAACAAAAATGAACTTGTAGTTCATCTTTCTATTCATTCTTTTACGCCAATTTTAAATGCTGCAGAAAGAAATTGTGATATTGGTTTATTGTTCGACTCTAGAATTGCACAAGAAAAACAAGTAACTTCTTTTTTAAAAGAAACTATCCTATCTAAAACTACCGATTTTAAAGTTCGATATAATTATCCTTATTTAGGGAAAATGGACGGCTTTACAACCTATTTGCGCAAACAGTTTCCTAAGAATTATGTTGGAATTGAAATTGAAATCAATCAAAAATATGCAGAAAATAATAACAATAAAATGATTTTAAAAAGTGTTTTATTTGATGCTATTTCAACGTTAAAAACCAATAATTTCTTATAAAAATACTTTTATAGTTTTCGATTGATATATAAATCAAACTAAATTAATTCATAAAAGTTTTAATATTTTATTTATTAATCGTAATATTGCAATATAATAATTAACATCAAAAAAATGGGCGTAACAAAAACCGAAATGTTTACAGATGAACAAAATAAAATTTCTCTTTTTGCGAAAGTTTTTGGACATCCTGCAAGAGTTTCTATTTTACAACATTTGTTTAAAATAAATTCTTGTGTTTGTGGAGATTTAGTAAACGAGATTGGTTTGGCTCAGCCAACCATTTCTCAACATTTAAAAGAGCTTAAAAATTTAGGACTTATAAAAGGAAATATTGAAGGCACAAGCGTTTGCTATTGCATTCACAAAGAAAATTGGACTGAAATGAAGACAATAATGTCAGAATTTTTAAATCAAGATCTTAGCAAAAATCAAAATTGCTGTTAAAAAAATTTGAATACATTAATCGCAAAATCGCAATAAACAAATATACCATGAAACTATCAGAAGTAAAATCCGCATTAAAAGAATTAGAAACCATTGGTTTTGAATTACCAAATGGAGAATTAGTAGCCAGCCATTTTCATGTAACAGAAGTTGGTAAAATCACAAAACATTTTATTGATTGTGGTGGAGTTGAAAGAAAGGAAGAAGTTGTAAACTTTCAACTTTGGAATGCAAATGATTATAATCACAGATTGCATCCAGAAAAATTATTAAATATTATTGAGCTTTCTGAAAAGACATTAAATATTACAGATTCAGAAATTGAAGTTGAATACCAAGCAGAAACTATTGGAAAATTTGGTTTAGAATTTAATGGGAAAAATTTCTTATTAACGAATAAGCAAACAGATTGTTTAGCAAAAGATGCATGTGGAATTCCTGTTGCAAAGCAAAAAATAGAAATTTTAGATATTCCTGCTGCAAATTCTTGTGCTCCAGGAAGTGGTTGTTGTTAAACTAAAATAATTAATCAACTTACATAAAAATGAATTCAACTCATTCAAAATTATTTTCAGAAATAGAAAATACAATTAAAGGATTGCAGCCTGCATCTATACCTGAAGAACGTAAAACTATTTTACAACCTTTAATTGATTTTATTCAACATAAAGTTGCTCATCAACAAGAAATTAGAATCAATTTTATTTGTACACATAATTCACGAAGAAGTCATTTATCGCAAGTTTGGGCACAAACAATGGCAAATTATTTCAACATTAAAAATGTGTTTTGTTATTCTGGAGGTACAGAAGCAACTGCTCTTTTTCCTATGGTTGCAGAAACTTTGCGAAATTCAGGTTTTCAAATACAGCAGATTTCAAAAAATGAAAATCCTGTTTACAGTATTAAATATGCTGATGATGAACATCCAATCATTGGGTTTTCAAAAAAATTAGATGACGATTTTAATCCAAAATCTAACTTTGCTGCAATAATGACTTGCTCACAAGCAGATGGTGGTTGTCCTTTTATTGCTGGTGCAGAAAAACGTATTCCTATAACTTTTGAAGATCCAAAAGTTTTTGATAACACTGCTCAACAAGCTGAAAAATATAAAGAAAGAAGTTTACAAATTGCAACTGAATTATTTTACGTTTTTTCACAAATAAGTTGATAAAAGGAGGCTTTAGAAACTACTATTCAAAATAAAAAATAATTATGGAATACAAAATTAAGGCATCATCCATTTCAAATAAGGACGCGAATATTCAGATAAAAAAAAGTGAAATAGCTTTTGGAACAACTTCGGAATCTGCTGAAGTTTTGCCTAATCCTGCTGAACTTTTTTTAGGAGCTTTTGCTTCTTGTATGTTAAAGAATGTGGAACGATTTTCAATAATGATGAAATTCACATATTTAAAAGCTGAAGTTCATGTATCTGCCTTACGAATAGAGAAACCTCTAAAAATGGATAATTTAAATTACAAACTAACTATTTTTAGTTCAGATGAAAATTTAAATATTTTATTGCTGAAAAAAAACATTGAAAAATTTGGCACAATCTATAATACTGTAAAATTATCTTGTACTATAAATGGGGTAGTTTTACAGAATAAAACGTTTTAAATAAATAAAAACACATATGAAAAAACTAAGTTTTTTAGACAAAAATTTAACTTTATGGATTTTTGTTGCGATGG
>CAXBPL010000011.1:0-62069 GCA_963977615.1 uncultured Polaribacter sp.
TTACTTTTATCGATTTTAGTTTTGAAGTTTCTTCGTTAAAATCGAGAAAAACATCATTACTTAAGTTATTTACTGTAAAATTCAGTTCTAGTTTAGATGGAATTGGATTTGTTTTTTGCTCTGGGATTTTAAAATTCAAGGTATAAACAACATCAGCAATTTGTTCTTTTCTATAGGTGGCTAATTCGTAAGAAATTCCGGTTTCTAAGGTTAGTTGTTCTTGTTTTTTATCACAAGAAAACAGGATAAAAACACATATTATAAGTAAGATATTTTTCATGAATTAAAGTTTGCTTTTTTTAAAACTCAATATAATTTTTAGAAAATTAAATAATTATGAAATTAGTCACAACAAGATCCCAAAAAAGGGGTATTAGTCAACTAATAATTTTTAATTATAAATATTTAATTTACAATAATTTATCGAAATATTACAATAAGACCCCACTAAAAAAGCAGGGTTAGTTCAACTTACAATTTTTTAATGCGTTGCTCTGCAACTTTTAAAAATTGAGTTTCACTAAAATAAAAAAAGGTTTGACATCAGCCAAACCTTTTCAATATTATAAATTATTAATTGAGACTATAAAGCAGCATCAACTTTTTCTGAATACGTTTTTTTAGGAGCAACACCTACTTGTTTATCAACAACTTCTCCATTTTTGAAAATTAAAACAGTTGGTATATTTCTTACTCCATATTTAGCTGCAAATTCTTGATTTGCATCAACATCTACTTTACCTACAATAGCTTTTCCTTCATATTCTGTATGAAGTTCATCTACAATCGGTCCAACCATTCTACAAGGTCCACACCAAGCAGCCCAAAAGTCTACTAAAACTGGTTTATCTGATTTTAAAACTATTTCTTCGAAATTTGCGTCTGTGATTTCTAATGCCATGATATATATTTTTTAAATTATTTTTTTATTGCGATAAACAAAAATAGTCTTTTTAGGGGTTGTTGACGCTTTAAAAAATTGCTTTTTACTATTAATATATCAATTATGTTTATGCTTAAGAGTTTTTAGAATGGTTTTTGGAAGTATCATAAATCCTTAAAAAAATTATTTTTTTGAAAATTTTAATTGAATCTCACCTTTAATAAATATCAACTATTTCATAATTTATTAAAGATATTTTTAACGTAAATAGTTAAATTCGCATCTAATCTTATTAAAATAATTCTTTTGCAATTGCCTGAATATTATCGCTTTTACCCATAGAATAATAATGTAAAACTGGCACTCCAGCAGCCAATAATTCTTTAGATTGTTGAATAGCAAACTCAACTCCAACTTGACGAACATCTTTATTTGTTTTGCAACTTTCTACTGCATTAATTAAGGGTTCAGGAATATCAATTCTAAAAACTTGAGGCAATAATTGCAAATGACGTTTTACAGCCAATGGTTTAATTCCTGGAATAATTGGCACATTAATTCCTGCTTTTTTTGCAGCATCAACAAACTGAAAATACTTATTATTATCAAAAAACATTTGAGTTACCACATAATCTGCACCAGCATCTACTTTTTCTTTTAAACGTTTTAAATCGGTTTGTAAAGAAGGTGCTTCCAAATGTTTTTCAGGATAACCAGCTACTCCAATACAAAAATCGGCACAATTATCAGCTTCAATAACATCGTGTAAATATTTTCCACAATTCAAATTCTGAATTTGAGTAACCAATTCTGTTGCATATTGATGCCCACCATTTGATGCTTCAAAATACTTTTGATGACTCATAGCATCTCCTCTCAAAGCCATCACATTTTCGATGCCTAAGTAATGACAATCTACTAACAAATATTCTGTTTCCTCTTTTGTAAAACCTCCACACAAAACATGTGGTACAGTATCTACATCATATTTATGCTTAATTGCAGCACAAATACCTACAGTTCCAGGACGCATTCTTGTCATTTTTCGATCCAACAAACCTTCTTTTTCTACATAGACATATTCTTCTCTAGAAGTGGTTACATCTATAAAAGGAGGTTTAAACTCCATTAAAGGATCTATATTGTTATACAGTTCCTGAATGCTTTTCCCCTTTTTTGGTGGAATAATTTCGAAAGAAAATAATGTTTTTCCGTCTGCTTTTTTGATGTGTTCTGTAATTTTCATTTATGCTGAATTTATTTCAGTATTTTATAGAAAATAAGCGATTGTTAATGCAGTTACAGTTAAGGTTAAAAGCTTTAAAAAAAACACTAGTTCTAATTTATGTCTTTTCATCTTATTTGTTTTCTGCAAAATTCTTATTTCTACTTATAATGTATGTTAGTTAAAATAAAACAAATTGTTAATTTATTTTATTTGTTATTCTTCTGCTAGATTAGGATGTAACCACTTTCTTGCTTTCTCTTTTGTAATTGCCTTTCTTTCTGAATAATCTGATAATTGATCATCTGTAATTTTACCTAAACCAAAATATTTAGCTTCTTTATTTGCAAAATAATATCCAGAAACTGCAGCAGCTGGCCACATTGCTAAACTTTCTGTTAGCTTTACTCCTATTTTATTTTCTACATCTAATAAATCCCAAATCGTTTCTTTTTCTAAATGATCTGGACAAGCAGGATAACCAGGTGCTGGTCTTATTCCTTTATAACTTTCTTTTATTAAATCGTCGTTTGTTAAACCTTCATCAGATGAATAACCCCAATGTTTTGTTCTTATTTCTTTATGTAAATATTCTGCAAAAGCTTCTGCAAATCTGTCTGCAATTGCTTGTGCCATAATTCCATTATAATCGTCTTCTTTGGCTCTGTATGAATCTGCCAATTCTTGCGCACCAAAAATTGCCACACAAAAAGTACCCATATAATCTGTTTTATTGGTTTCTTTTGGCGCAATAAAATCTGATAAAGCAATATTTGGAATTCCTTCTCTTTTCTTTAATTGTTGACGTAAAGTTCTAAAAACAGCAATTTCTTTTCCTTTTTTCTGAACAGAAATATCATCATCATTTATAGTATTTGCCTCAAACAAACCGAAAATTGCTTTTGGTTTTAAAGATTGATTTGCAATAATTTCAGCAATCATTTGTTGTGCTTCTTCAAACATTATAGTTGCTTGCTCACCCACAACTTTATCTGTTAAAATAGCTGGATATTTTCCATGTAAATCCCAACTTCTAAAAAACGGACTCCAATCTATAAAAGGCACCAATTCTTTTAAGCTTATTTGTTCTAAACTTTGGATTCCTAAAGATTTTGGTTTTACAATTTCTGATGTTTCCCAATCGATTTTATATTTACGTTTGCGAGCTTCATCAATAGAAATATAAGACTTTTCTTTACCTCGTTTTAAAAACTTGGTTCTGAATTCATCATAATCTTTCTTTAATTTTGCAGTGTATAAATGACTAGATTTTTTATTTAATAAATCTCCAACTACAGTTACAGCTCTAGATGCATCATTTACATGTACAACTGCATTTTTATATTGTGTATCTATTTTTACAGCAGTATGTGCTTTAGAAGTAGTTGCACCTCCAATTAAAAGAGGCAACACAAAATTTTGACGTTGCATTTCTTTTGCTAAATACACCATTTCATCTAAAGAAGGTGTAATCAAGCCACTTAAACCAATAGCATCTACTCGTTCATCTATAGCAGTTTGAATTATTTTTTCTGGAGCAACCATCACTCCTAAATCTACAATTTCATAATTATTACAAGCCAACACAACACTTACAATATTTTTACCAATATCATGCACATCGCCTTTTACAGTTGCCATTAAAATTTTACCAACTGGTTCTTGTTTATCTCCTTTTTCTGCTTCAATAAAAGGATTTAAATAACCAACTGCTTTTTTCATTACTCTAGCAGATTTTACTACTTGAGGTAAAAACATTTTTCCTGCGCCAAATAAATCACCAACCACATTCATACCAATCATTAAATTACCTTCAATAACTTCAATGGGTTTTGCTGCTTGTTGTCTTGCAGTTTCTATATCTTCAATAATAAAAGCATCTATTCCTTTTACCAAAGCATGTGTAATTCTGTCTTGTAATGATTTTTCTCTCCAAGATAAATCTACTCCTTTTTCGGTTTTAGACCCTTTTACAGTTTCTGCAAAATCTAACAAACGTTCTGTTGCATCTTCTCTTCTATCAAGAATTACATCTTCTACACGTTCTAATAAATCCTTTGGAATATCATCATAAACCTCTAACAAAGCAGGATTTACAATTCCCATATTCATCCCTGCTTGAATAGCATAATACAAGAAAACAGAGTGCATTGCTTCACGAACACCATCATTTCCTCTAAAAGAAAACGACACATTACTTACACCTCCACTTACAGAAACATTTTCTAAGTTTTCACGAACCCATTTTGTTGCTTCAATAAAATCGATAGCATTTCTTTTGTGTTCATCCATTCCTGTTGCTACAGGAAAAATATTTAAATCGAAAATAATGTCTTCACTTGGAAACCCAACTTTGTTAACCAAAACATCATAAGAACGTTGTGCAATTTCTATTCTACGTTCGTAATTATCTGCTTGCCCAACTTCATCAAAAGCCATTACAATTACTGCTGCTCCATAACGTTTTATTTGAGTAGCTTCCCAAATAAACTTTTCTTCTCCTTCTTTTAAAGAAATAGAATTTACAACACATTTTCCTTGTACAACTTGTAAACCAGCTTCAATGATTTCCCATTTAGAGCTGTCAATCATCATTGGTACTCTACAAATATCGGGTTCAGCAGCAATTAAATTCAAGAAACGAACCATCGATTCTTTTCCATCAATCAAACCATCATCCATATTAATATCGACAATTTGTGCTCCACCATCAACTTGATGTCTTGCAATATTTAAAGCTTCATCAAATTGTTCGTTTTTTATCAAACGTAAAAACTTACGAGAACCTGCTACATTTGTTCGCTCACCAATATTTATAAAATTGCTGTTTTCATTTAAAACCAAAGGTTCTAAACCTGACAATTTCATGTATTTTGTTTGTTTCACTTTCATCTTCTTCCTTTCTCCTTAATTAGATTCTGAAATATATTCAGAGTGACGTCTTGGTTTATATTTCTTAGCAATATTTGCAATAATTCTTATATGCTCTGGACTTGTGCCACAACAACCTCCAATAATATTGATTAAGTTTTTCTTTAAGTATTCTTCAATTTGTTCACCCATTTCTTCTGGAGTTTCATCATATTCACCAAAAGCATTTGGCAAACCTGCATTTGGATGTGCAGAAATTGCAAAGTCGGTTTTATTAGCAATTGCCTCTAAATGTGGCTGTAATAAATTGGCTCCTAAAGCACAATTAAATCCCACTGATAATAAAGGAATGTGAGAAACAGAAATTAAAAAAGCTTCTGCAGTTTGTCCAGATAAAGTTCTTCCTGAAGCATCTGTAATTGTACCACTTAACATGGTAGGAATTTCAATTTTTCTTTCATCTTTTACTTGCTCAATTGCAAATAAAGCTGCTTTTGCATTTAAGGTATCAAAAACAGTTTCTACTAATAAAAGATCCACTCCACCATCTAACAAAGCTTCTATTTGTTGTTTGTATGCAATTCTTAAATCCTCAAAAGTTACAGCTCTATAACCAGGATCATTTACATCTGGAGACATACTTGCTGTTCTGTTTGTTGGCCCAATAGAACCTGCTACAAAACGTGGTTTATGTGGTTCTCTTGCTGTAAATTCTTGTGCAACTTCTTTCGCAATTTTTGCAGATTGATAATTTAGCTCATAAACCAAATCTTCCATTTGATAATCTGCCATTGCAATTGTAGTTCCAGAAAAAGTGTTGGTTTCTATAATATCTGCACCAGCTTCAAAATATTTTCCATGAATGGTTTTGATTGCTTCTGGCTGCGTAATTGAAAGTAAATCGTTGTTCCCTTGAAGTGGAGTTGGATAGTCTTTAAAGCGTTCTCCCCTAAAATCCTCTTCAGAAAATTTATAGGCTTGTAGCATAGTACCCATAGCACCATCTAAAACCAAAATTCTTTCTTGTAAAGCTTTATGTATGTTTGACATTTTTGTTTGATAATTAGTATCAATATGTCATCAGGAAAAGTAAAAATTTTCTCTGTTATCTGTCAAGAAAAAATGAATAAAATTCAAAATCTTCTTGTAGAATGTAGCACCTTTCTCATAAATGAGAGGTTGCCAAGGCTTCACAGGGTCTAATCCCTCTACCTTTCGTGATAACGTAATTAATAAGTTTATGAACTGAGCTACAAATTAACGCATTATATTTTTATTTGTAGAATTATTACACTAAAATTTTTATTTAAAATTAAAGCGTGTACTAACTTAAAATCTTGAAAATTTCATATTTAATTACTCTTTTTCAAATAATGTTGATGATAAATAACGGTCTCCTCTATCACAAATAATAGCAACTACAACACCTTTATCTAATTTCTCTGCAACCTGAATTGCAGCAGCAACAGAACCTCCACTACTCATTCCTGCAAAGATACCTTCTTCTTCAGCCAATCTTTGTGTCATTGCTTTTGCTTCTGCTTCATCTACTTCTAAAACTTCATCTACTTTTTTTCTATTAAAAATAGCTGGTAAATATTCTTCTGGCCAGTTTCTGATTCCTGGAATTTTTGCTCCTTCTTTTGGCTGAACTCCAATAATAGTTATATTTTTATTCTGCTCTTTTAAGTAATCTGAAACACCCATAATTGTACCTGTTGTACCCATTGTACAAACAAAATGCGTTACTTCACCTTCTGTATCTCTCCAAATTTCTGGCCCAGTTCCTTTATAATGTGCTTTGGAATTGTCTGTATTATCAAATTGATTTAATCTGTAATACCCTTTTTTATATTTTAATTTTAAAGCATGATCTCTAGAACCTTCCATGCCTAATTCTTTCGATGTAAGAATTACTTTTGCACCATAAGCACGCATCGTTTTTACTCTTTCAATCGTAGAATTTTCTGGCATTACTAACACCATGTTTACGCCTAAAACTTTTGCCATTAATGCCAAAGCAATTCCTGTATTTCCACTAGTAGCTTCCACTAAAGTATCGCCTTTTTTTATATTCTTTCTTTTTAAAGCTTCAGAAATCATATTATAAGCAGCTCTGTCTTTTACGCTTCCTCCAGGGTTATTTCCTTCTAATTTCAGCAATAAAGTAACCCCTTCTTTTTTAAATATATTTTGAGCTTCTACCAAAGGTGTATTTCCTACAAAATCTATGATACTTTTTGTTTTCATCTTTTAATTTTTTTTTGAAAAATATTATTTTCTGATTCTACAGTAACTACCGAATTTTCTGAGATTGATTCTGTGACACATACATTTGCGCCAATAACAGAATTTGCACCAATAATAACATCACCTCCTAAAATAGTTGCGTTTGCATAAATAACAACACCACTTTCTATAGTAGGATGTCTTTTTGTTGATGCTAAACTTTTCTTTACTTGTATTCCTCCTAAAGTAACTCCTTGAAAAATAGTTACATTATTCTTAATAATTGTGGTTTCGCCAATAACAATTCCTGTTGCATGATCTATAAAAAAAGATTCCCCAATTTCTGCTCCTGGATGAATATCTGTTCCTGTTGTACTGTGAGCGAATTCACTCATCATTCTTGGCAACACAGGTATTTCTTGTTGTAATAATTGATTGCTTAATCTGTAAACAGCAATTGCATAAAAACCTGGATATGCTAAATAAATTTCTCGCAAACTTTTTGCTGCAGGATCGCTATTTAGGGCGAAAACAGCATCCAAATCTAATTTTCTTCTAATCTCTGAAAAAGAATTTTCAAAATCTAACCAGAAACAAGTTTCATTTTCAATTTCTAAACGCTCTAAAATTCTTAAGAATTTATGCTTTGTATCCTCTCCTTTTTCTTGTTGATACTTTTCATCAAAAAGGCAGTTAATTAGCTCTTTCGTAAAAACTTCTACAGCATCTCTTAAACACATGCTGTAATTTTTAACTAAAATTTCACTTACAACCTCTTTCATAAATTACGATTCTGGTGCTAATTCTACTTCTAAACCATCCATTTCTGATGTCATTTGAATTTGACAACCTAATCTACTATTATCTTCAACATTAAATGCCTCTGCTAACATTGCATCTTCATCATCCGTCATTTCTGGTAGCTTATGATCTGATTTTACATAACATTGGCAAGATGCACACATAGCCATTCCTCCACAAATCCCTATGGTTCCTTCTTCTGCAAGTTCATAAGAACGAACAACTTCCATCAAATTCATAGCCATATCTGTTGGTGCAACAACTTCGTGAGTTACTCCATTTCTGTCTGTAATCTTAATATTTATATCTAAACTCATCATCTATATTTATCAAACACCAAAAGTAAGAAATTTGATTGGTTAGACCTCACTGGTTTTGAAAACCTGTGAGGTCTTTGTGTATTTAAATCAGCAATATATAATTCTTAAACTAATAATTTCAAACAAGTTTAGCCCAGATTGAAACGACATCCTTTTTATAGGCTTTCCAAACAAGTAATTCAATTTCTGGAAGAGATTGCCACAGTTTACAAAAAAGTAAACTTCGCAAAGACGCCTATGAAAAGATATAGTGCAAAGCTGGAAATAGCTTCTAATAGAAATTATTCTTTTATGTCGATAAAAATTATGAAAACTTTCATTAAAAAATTAATTTATAGCTTTTACAACTGCCTTTGGCGCTTCTTTTCTTGTTCCATCAAAACCATCTACACCACCAACTGTGGTATATTTCATTACATATTTTTTATCTGGAAAAATTCTTTGATACGCACTTTGACACATTAAAGTAGCTTCGTGAAAACCACAAAGAATCAACTTTAATTTTCCTGGATACGTATTGACATCGCCAATTGCGTAAATTCCTGGAATATTGGTTTGGTAATCTAAAGCGTTGTTTACTTTGATGGCATTTTTCTCGATTTCTAAGCCCCAATTACCTATTGGTCCTAATTTTGGAGACAAACCAAAAAGCGGAATAAAGTGATCTGCATCAATAATAAATGCATCTTCATCTTTCTTTTCTACAGCAACTCCTGTTACTTTATCAGTTCCTAAAATACCTTTTACTTCTGCAGGTGTAATTAGTCTAATTTTACCTAAATTCTTTAATTCTTGTACTTTTTCAACAGAATCTAAAGCGCCTCTAAATTCGTTTCTTCTGTGGATTAAAGTTACTTCTGATGCTATATTTGATAAGAAAATCGCCCAATCTAAAGCAGAATCTCCACCTCCAGAAATCACCACTTTTTTATTTCGATAAAACTCTGGTTCTTTGATAATGTATTCAACTCCTTTATCTTCAAATTTTGCAAGGTTTTCAATTTTTGGTTTTCTTGGCTCAAAAGAACCTAAACCACCAGCAATTGCAACAATTTTCGCATGATGTTTTGTCCCTTTATTTGTGGTTACAATAAATGTTCCATCCTCTAGTTTATCAATTGTTTCTGCTCTTTCTCCTAACGTGAAACCTGGTTCAAATTGCTTGGTTTGCTCTATCAACTTGTCTGTTAAATCGCCTGCTAAAATTTCTGGATATGCAGGAATATCATAAATTGGTTTCTTTGGATAAATTTCAGAACACTGACCTCCAGGTTGTGGCAAAGCATCAATTAAATGACATTTTAACTTTAATAAACCTGCTTCAAAAATTGTAAATAATCCTGTTGGTCCTGCACCAATTATTAATATATCTGTTGTAATCATATCGTTTATTTATAAGACCTACAAGGTTTTAGAAACCTTGCAGGAAGTTACTTTATTTTTCAACCAAACTCTTTGTGAATTCGTTTAGCTTTTCTACTTTTTCTTCAAAGTTTCCTTTGATGGTTTTTCTATATTCGTTTAAATTTTTCACTAAATCGTCTACATTTTCTGGAATTACATCTTCAAAAAACTGACGTAATCTTTTGGCTGTTGTTGGCGATTTTCCGTTTGTAGAAATTGCAACTTTTACATTTCCTTTGGTTACAATTCCTCCCATATAAAAATCGCAATATGGAGGATTATCAGCAACATTTACCAATTTTGCTTCTGCTCTACAGTCTTCCCAAATTTGAACATTTATTGCAGGAATATTTGTTGTTGTAACTACAATATGCTTTCCTTCTAAATATTTTTTTTGATAAATATCTTTGATTAAAGTGACACTGCCTTTTTTTGCCAACTCAATAGTTCCTTCTCTAAACATTGGCGAAACCATTGTTACTTTAGCATCTGGACTCGATTTTAACAAGAAAGTTAATTTTTCTTCAGCTACAAAACCTCCACCAACTATCAAAAAATTTAGGTTTTTAGACTTTAAAAAAATAGGATATAAATTATTACGTTCCATCTTAAAAAATTAAGCAATTAAAGCTGTTGAATATTCTTCTTGCACATTTGCCAAAATTGCTCTGTGATTTACAACTTCGCCCAAAACAATAATTGCAGGGTTGCTTAATTCTTGATTTTTTACAATATCTAAAATGGTATCTACAGTTCCAATTCCGACTTTTTCATTGGTTCTTGTTCCATTTTGAATAATAGCAACAGGCAAATCGTTTTTATGTTCTTGTTGGAATAATTTTACAATTTCTGCCAATTTTCCCATTCCCATTAACACCACAATTGTTGCGTTCGATTTTGCTGCCAAAGCAACATCATTCGATAATTTATGGTCTTTTGTAGTTCCTGTAATTACCCAAAAACTTTCTGCACTTCCTCTTTTTGTTAAGGGTATATTTTGATATGCAGGAACAGCCAAAGAAGATGAAATACCTGGAACCATAGCTGTTTCAATTCCAAAATTAGCAGCAAATTCCATTTCTTCTGCTCCTCTTCCAAAAATAAAAGGATCACCACCTTTTAAGCGAACAACATGTCCATGGGTTTTTGCTCTTGCTACAATTAATTCGTTAATTTGTTCTTGTTGATATCTGTAGCAACCTCTTCTTTTTCCGACGAAAATAAGTTCTGCTTTTGGGTTGATAAAATCTAATAATTCTTCATTTACTAAAGCATCATACAAAACTACATCTGCCTTTTTTAGAACTTTTATAGCTTTTAAAGTGATTAAATCCACATCTCCTGGACCAGCTCCAACAACCGTTAATTTAGGTGTTTTGTTATACATGACTTACTTCTTTTTTTCTAAATGAATCTACTTTTTTATAGAATGATCTTGCATCCAACACATAATTTTCTGCAAATTTTTTGGTTGGATTTTCATTTTTAATTTGATACACCAAATCTTCAAAAGACCCCTCGATTTCAATTTTATGTGTGGCTACAAAATGTTCTTGAAAATCTGCAATAATACCTGCTTGTGTGTTTGTTTTTATGTTTTCTGCAATCAACAATGCCTTTGCTGTATTTACTAAAGAAGTATAGGAATAATAAATACTATCTGAATATTGGTCTTCTTTTAAAGCGTTTTCAGCATCCGTTATTTTTTCTTCACTTTCAAACAACAATGTTGCAATTAAATCGATAACAACTCCTGCACATTCTCCTACTCCAATTGCTTTTACGTAGTTTTCATTATGTCCCCAATCAATAAAATCGCTCGGTTTTAAATCAGATGTATCAGACAATTCTTTTAATAAATCGTAGAAATATGTTTTTCCTTGTCTGTCATAATATTCTAAAAAACTTTCTTTTTCTTGCTGATTTTCATCAATATCATTCAATAAAAAACGCAACGCTTCTGGACCTTTTTTACTTGGTATTTTCACTAACTTATCAGAAAAACGTCCTTTTCCATCGCCTAAAATTCCACCTCCAATTAAAACTTGTAAAGCTGGTGCTTGCAAATTCCCAACTTTAATTGACATTCCTTGAAAACCAATATGTGCCATATTATGTTGACCACAAGCATTCATACAACCACTAATTTTAATAGCAATTTCTTTGTTATTTAAATATTGTGGATATTCTTCTTCCAAAACTTTTTCTAAAACAACTGCAATTCCTGTACTACTAGAAATCCCTAAATTACAGGTATCTGTTCCTGGACATGCAGTAATATCTGCTGTGGAATTATAACCTGCATTTGCAAAACCTAATTTTTGAAGTTCCACATAAAAAAATGGCAATAATTCTTCTCTAATATGTCGAATTAAAATATTCTGTCTTAGTGTTAAACGAATTTCATTTGCTGCATATTTTTTAATCAAATCTGCTAGCAAACGTGCTTTTGGTGTGTAAAAATCCCCTAAATGAATTTTTAACCCAATAGCAAATAAACCTTCTTGTTTTTGTTTGATGACGTTTGTTTCTTTCCATTTATTAAATGCAAGTTCGTCTTCAATTTTTACCAACGGAATTTCTACCTCCTGAAAAGTAATTGCTTGTTCAAATGCTGCAGTATCAATTTTAAAAATTTTATTTTCTAAAGCATCAACTTCATCAGCAACTAATTGTAAAAAAGCATCAACTCCCAAATCTTTTACTAAGAATTTCAACCTTGCTTTTGCTCTTTTTGCACGTTCTCCAAATCTGTCGAAAATTCTTAAAACCCCTTCAATTGTAGGAATTAAAACATCTTCTTCTAAGAATTCGTAAATAACATCAGCATGTCTTGGTTGCGAACCTAAACCACCTCCTAATAATACTTTAAATCCCTTTTTTGTAACTCCATTTTCAGTTTTAACTTTTGCAATAAAACCTAAATCATGAATAAAACTGATGGCTGTATCATCATCTGTACCAGAAAAAGACATTTTGAATTTACGTCCCATTTCTTGGCAAATTGGGTTTCTTAAAAAGAATTTAAACGTTGCATCTGCATAAGGTGAAACATCAAAAGGCTCATTTACGTCAATTCCTGCAGTTTCTGATGCTGTGATATTTCTCACTGCATTTCCACAAGCTTCACGTAAGGTAATATCATCCTTTTCTAATTGCGCCCACAATTCTGGAGTTCTATCTAAACTCACATGATGAATTTGAATATCTTGTCTTGTTGTAATATGCAATCTTCCTCTAGAATATTCGTCTGAAACGTTGGAAATTCTGTGTAATTGTTCGCTGGTAACTTTACCAAAAGGTAATTTTATACGAATCATTTGTACACCAAATTGACGTTGACCATAAACACCTCTTGCCAAACGTAGACTTCTAAAACGTTCTTCGTCTATTTTACCTTCCTTAAAAAGTTGAATTTTTCTCTCTAATTCAAGAATATCTTTTTCTACGACTGGATTTTCTATTTCTGTTCTAAAACTTTGCATTTTTTCTTAATTTATAAATCCTACACCTACTGTATTATTAGTTTTAGGATTGATTAAAATAAAAGAGCCATTTGATTTATTTTTTTGATAAGTATCTACCAATAATGGTTTGCTTATTTTTAATTCAATTTCTCCTATTTGGTTCAGTTTTAATTCTGATGGATTTTCAGTTTTACCTGAAAAATCTGTTTTTATAATGTTTGATAATTGTGTGATTTTTGCTTGTGCATCATTTACACCATGTTTGATATAGTATTTTTGTGATGCTTGCAGTGGACTTGAATCCATCCAACAAATAGTGGCTTTTAATTGTTTTGTAATGGTTGGTTCTTCAGCAATTTTAACCAACATATCTCCTCTACTTACATTTACATTATCATCTAAAGTGATGGTTACAGAACTTCCGTTTTTTGCTTTGGCATATTCTTTATCAAAAAAATGAATGCTTTTTATTTTTGATTTTGTTTGCGATGGCAACACCACAATATCATCTCCAATTTCTAAATCTCCACCATAAATTTTACCTGCATAACCTCTAAAATCATGAAATTCTTCTGTTTTTGGTCTGATAACAGTTTGCACAGGAAAACGAACTTGAGAAGCCTCAGTAATGTCTTCTGTATCTAAATTTTCTAAATGATGTAATAACGTTTCGCCTTTGTACCAAGGTGTATTATCAGATTTTGAAACTATATTATCTCCTTGTAAAGCAGACAATGGAATAAAAGTTAAATTCTGGTTTTTATACTCACTTTTGCTTGCCAAATATTCTATTTCACCTTTAATGATGTTATATTTTTCTTCGGAAAAATCAACCAAATCCATTTTATTAATGGCGATTACAACATCTTTAATTCGTAATAAATTATTGATAAAAAAATGACGATACGTTTGTTCTACAACACCATTTCTAGCATCAATTAAAACAATAGAAGCTTGTGCTGTTGATGCACCAGTAACCATATTTCTGGTATATTCTATATGACCTGGAGTATCTGCAATAATGAAACTCTTTTTTCTGGTTGAAAAATAAATATGTGCAACATCAATAGTAATTCCTTGTTCACGTTCTGCAACCAAACCATCTGTTGCTAAAGAAAAATCTAAATAGTCAAAACCACGTTGTCTACTTTTTTCTTCAATGGCTTCTAATTTATCATCTGTTAATGATTTTGTATCATACAACAAACGACCAATTAAAGTACTTTTTCCATCATCTACACTTCCTGCTGTTGCTATTTTTAGTACATTCATTTCTTTTATGATCTTAGCGTTTTGCTTTTAGCTATTCGCTTGATTTGTATTTTTTTTATTGATATTTAAAAGTTTTTGAAACTTGCAAATCACTTTTTAATAGTTGCGTTAGGGATTGAAACGACATCCTTTTTTTGTTTTTCTCAAAAAAAGATATAGTGGAAAGCCCGTTAAAACGCCCAAAAAAATTTCACTGAGATACTGAATCAAGTTCAGCATTAAACCTAAAAAGGTTTAGAAATATCCTTGTTGTTTGCGTTTTTCCATTGCTGCTTCAGAACGTTTGTCATCAATTCTTGCTCCTCTTTCTGAAATTGAAGAATCTCTAATTTCTTCCACCACTTTTGTAATATTTATAGCGTCAGACAAAACTGCTGCTGTACAACTCATATCGCCTACAGTTCTAAAACGAACCATTTTTTCTAGCACTTCTTCCTCTTCATCTCTAAAAACAACTGCATCATCTGCAGACCAAATCATATTATCTCTCACAAATATTTTCCTTTTGTGGGCAAAATATATGGAAGGAATTTCGATGTTTTCTTTTTCTATATAGGACCAAACGTCTAATTCTGTCCAATTTGAAATTGGAAAAACACGTACATTTTGTCCTAAATCAATACGTCCATTTAACATATCGAAAACTTCTGGACGTTGGTTTTTTTCATCCCATTGACCAAAATCGTCTCTTACAGAAAAAATACGTTCTTTGGCTCTTGCTTTTTCCTCATCTCTTCTTGCTCCTCCAATACAAGCATCAAAACCAAACTCTTCAATAGCATCTAATAAAGTTTCTGTTTGCAACATATTTCTGCTTGCATATCTACCAGTTTCCTCTTTTACTCTGCCAGCATCTATATTATCTTGGACGTTTCTTACAATTAATTCAACACCTAATTCTTTGGTTAGTTTGTCTCTAAATGCAATCGTTTCAGGAAAATTATGACCTGTATCAATATGCATTAAAGGGAAAGGAATTTTTGCAGGATAAAATGCTTTTTGCGCCAAACGCACTAAAGTGATGCTGTCTTTTCCACCAGAAAAAAGCAACACAGGTTTTTCAAATTGCGCAACAACTTCTCTAAAAATAAAAACGGCTTCGCTTTCTAAAGCATCTACTTGTATTGTATTTTGATTCATAATCATCTCTTTTATATATGCAAACCACATTCTCTGTTGCTTTCTACCTTTGTTGGATCGAAATATTTGAATTCGTTTGGCAACCCTTTTTCTTCTAAATAAGTATCTAAATCTTCATCTGAACTATTGTAAAATGGACTTACTTTTATAATTCCATCTTTGCTAACAGAAACCACATCTATGCTATTTCTAAAAGCAGTTTGCCCTTTTCTTAAATTTGTAAACCAAACATCTGGTTTGTGCTCTTTCATTGCTCTTTTAAAAGGTTCTAGTTTTACTTGTTCTGTAAAAAATGCGTGTTTTTCAGATTCAATTGAAGGAACTCCTAAAACCACATTTCTGTGTGCAACTGTTTGTTTTGGAACATATAGTTGAATGTTTAAATTCAGTCTTTCAATGATTTCTTCTGCATGTTTATATGTCTGAATTGTATTGTAACCAGTATCACACCAAATTACTTTAATGTCTTTTTGGACCTCTGTAACTGCATTTAAAATTGCGACTTCATAAGGACGAAAATTGGTCGTAATAATTGGATTTTTTGCATAAGAAATTGCCCAAGAAATAATTTCTGCTGCACTTTTATCTTGTAATTCTTTATTTACTTTATCTACATCTAAACTCATTATTTGCCCCATTTTATTTTGTTCCAAATTCTTTCATGAAAAAAGTATAAAACTAGTTTTGTTAAAAAATCTACAGTAGCAATGGATGCTGCCAAAACAATTTTACCTGTTACTAAATAGGAAACCACTAAAGTGTCTAACGTTCCTACAATTCTCCAGCTTAATGCTTTTGCGATGCTCCTTAAGGGTTTTTCTGAAGATAAATCTTCATCAAAACTTTGTTTTGCTATTTTTTTACTAAAAATCATTTGATCTGCAATCATAATATTTTATAAATATCATTACCCTATTTAATTAATAGGGTATGCAAACATATATATATTATTTTAAAAAACTAGGCATAAATTCCTAAAATAAATATAAACCCTATCGATTTAGTAGATTAATAATAAAAAGTTATATTATTTGAGAATATCGAAATACTAGAAGGTTGTAGTTAAAGAATATATTTTAAGGTGAAATTGATAAAATAAGATGAAAAGAGTTCTAAAAAGTCTTTCCGATTGTAAATTGAAGTGGAATTGCAACACCTGCGTTTCTAGTGAAAATATTGCCATTCGAATAATGCATAATTCTTAATTCGAAGTTATATTCTCTTTTTTCTCCTAAGAAAACTCCAAAACCCATCGTATCTTGATAGGTTATATTTGGACCTGTTTTAGAGTTGTCAATATCGCTTTTTGTAATATAAGCAGGACCAATAATTGAGTAATTTGCATAGAAATCGAAGGTTGGTTTTCGCCATAAATAGAAACGTAAAACTGGAAAAATCGAAAAAGCAAAAACATCTGTACCTTCTCTCGATTGAAAATAGGTTGCACTTGCTCCCCAATCTAAAGAAAAAATCTTTTCTGATCTGTAAATTAAACGTTGATATGTTAAAGACAAAGCATGTTGTGCTTTTACTTCTCCAACCCAAAAAATTGGGACTCCAAAACTATCAAAATTACCAACTGGCAAACTCATTCCAAAAAACTGATTGAATCCAAAACCAATTTCTCCTGTTCCATAACTTACTTGAAAAATATTCTTTGGAAAGAAATAATCGTTTTTTGCGTATTCATCTGCTGTTTTATCATCTACTTGTTGCAAATGATATTCAAACCCTAGGGTTGCTTGTGAAATTGATGGCTGATTATTTTTGGTAGATTTAGGTAAAAATGTTCCATTTGCTGATAATCGCCATTTCTCTGATAATCGATATTGGAGACCAAAACCATAGAGTAAACTCGCAAAATGAGCATCATTATAAATTACTTGATCGTTAATTGAAAAACCAAATCTAGTTACGTTTGCAATACCAGCTTCCGCAAACAAATTAAATTTATTATTGATTTTAAAATCTTTTTTAAGTGATAAAGACCAAGCATTTATCCACACACTTCTTTCATAACCAATTTCATTTACATTGTCATATTTAAACCAAGAAGCTGGTCTCATCGTTCCAAATTGAACAGATAAATCTTCGTTTATTTTATGTCCTAAAAGTAACCTGCCAGAAAATCGATTTTTACTAAATGTTTCAGTCGCAAAACCATCAATTAAATTATCATTAGAGAAAGGATAAAAAATACCTCCAAAATTTAGACTATAATAGGAATTTGCTAAAAAATTGGTGAATTTAGTTTTAGGATTTTCTTTCTTATTTTCTTGGGAAAAATGTGGAATTGTAAAAAATAATAAAAAAAGTAATCCTATTTTTTTCATGAAGAATGCTCTAAATTTCATCAACTATAAAAACTTATTATTTACACAAATCTGCCAAAGTTGTGTTTCTAAAAATTTGCAAAGAACTGTCTCTAACTTGCATCATTAATTTATGAACTGCACAGGCATTTTCATCTGGACAATCATCGCATTTTTCATAAAAATTTAAGCTTACACAAGGCACCATAGAAATTGGCCCTTCTAAAATTCGCATAATCGTTGTCATTTCTATTTCATCAGAAGGTTTTAGTAGATAATAACCTCCACCTTTTCCTTTTTTAGAACCTAACAAGCCGTTTTTACGAAGTGTTAACAAAATACTTTCTAAAAATTTTAGTGAAATATTTTCACTTTTAGAAATAGTAGCAATAGCAACAGGCGTTTTACATTCTTGTTTTGCTAAAAAAGTAAGTGCTTTTATTCCGTATTTTGTTTTCTTTGATAACATGCAACTAAAGTAATCAAATTCCCTTAATTTTAGTTGACTGTATGACTTTTTTCTAATTTATAAAATGTTGCTTGTACATAATCATCTGCATTTCCTGTATTATTTTGATTATAAACACCTGCTTTAAAATACATATATTGTCCACCAACATCATAACCACTATTGCTCATATCTACAGTTTTTGTAACGTCGGTTTTTCCTAGCCTAGAAATGGTAACTGTCAACAAGTTATTTACTGTTTTAATTTTGTAAGAAAACTTTTCATTTAAGGCAATTCCATCTGTTGGATTTGTAGCAGAACTACTTCTAGAGCCAATCATATCAACCCATTGTTCACTACCAAAACCATCTCTAGGTTCGTGTGCAAAATAAATTGAACCTAATTCATTATTAGGTAATTTTCTGTAATATAGCCTTATAGGTTCATCGTCATTTGCATGAATTTGACCTACAATTACTCTCCCAACTTGACTAGAATTTCCTGTAGTTGTTACGTAATTTACTGCTAAAGTTGCATTCATTTCACCATCAAAACCAGCTGCAGCATTTTTATCTGAACTAGGTGCAGTACCAAAAACCCAATTGTTTTTATTGACGCCTTGTGTAGGAATTCCTGTAACATAACCTCTTAACATTTCTCTTAATTCGGTTCTTGTATAACTTGTATTTGTAGATGTTTTAAAACCATCTACAAAACATTTAAAGACCATTCCACTATCTTCTGCTGTGTAAAAATAGTTTTCATTTTGATAATCTCTATTTAATGATAAAACAGAAATTGTTGTGGCAACTCCACTCCCATTATTTTCAGGAATACTAATATTCCAAGTTGTTAAATCGAAATTTTTAGCTGGCGAAAGTTTTGAGGTATTCTCAATTATTTCTTCAATTTCTTCAGAAGAAGTATCATTTGAACAAAAAACGAAAGAAAATATTAAAAGACAAAAAAATACAATTCTGAAAATAATTTTCATAAAAAATAACTGTTTGATAGGAATTAAAAAAGTAAAGATAACTAATTGGTTAACCAATTAGTTATCTTTTTAATATCAACTTGTTATTTTATGATTTATAAATCTTAAAATGTTTTTTTTTGATGAAATAATAAAATGATGAAAATATTATTTTTCTAATGCTTGTTCAATATCTTCAATAATATCAGTAATATTTTCTAATCCTACAGAAATTCTAACCAAGCCATTTGTGATACCTACTTCTAATCGATCTTCTTCAGATAAACGCCCATGAGTTGTAGAAGATGGATGTGTAACAATGGTTCTTGTATCGCCTAAATTTGCTGATAGAGAACACATTTTTATATTGTCTAAAAACTTTCTACCAGCTTCTAAACCACCTTTAATTTCAAAAGCAACGATATTTCCTCCTAATTTCATTTGCTTTTTTGCAACTTTATATTGAGGATGCGATTTTAAAAACGGATATTTTACCATTTTTACATAATCACTTTTTTCCAGAAATTTAGCTAATTTTTTAGCATTTTTTGCATGTTTTTCTACTCTAACTGATAAAGTTTCTAAACTTTTAGATAAAACCCAAGCATTAAAAGGAGACATTGCTGGTCCAGTATTTCTTGCAAATAAATAGATCTCTCTCATTAAATCTGCTTTACCAACTGTAACTCCACCTAAAACTCTTCCTTGACCATCAATTAATTTGGTAGCAGAATGGATCACCAAATCTGCACCAAATTTAATTGGCTGTTGCACATAAGGTGTTGCAAAACAATTATCTACAACAAATATCAAATTGTGTTTTTTGGCAATTTTACCAATCAATTCTAAATCTAAAATATCTACTGCAGGATTTGTAGGTGTTTCAATGTAAAGAATTTTGGTGTTTTCTTGAATTAAACTTTCTACCAAATCAACTTCATCCACCTTAAAATAAGAGGTTTCAATATTCCATTTTGGTAAAAATTTGGTGAACATAGAGTGTGTAGAACCAAAAACCGATCTACAAGAAACTACATGATCGCCTGCATTTAACAAAGCTGCAAATGTTGTAAAAATGGCAGACATTCCTGTTGCAAAAGCGTAACCAGCTTCTGCTCCTTCCATTTTTACAATTTTATCTACAAATTCTGTGGTATTTGGGTTTGTGAATCTGCTGTATAAATTACGTTGTTTTTCTTCTGCAAAAGATGCTCTCATTTCTTCAGCATCATCAAAAACAAAACTGGATGTTAAATATAAAGGTGTAGAATGTTCAGAAAACTGACTTCTTTCTGTTTGTGTTCTGATTGCTTCTGTTTCGAAATGTTTGCTCATATATTAGTTTTTAGTAATTAGTAGATAGTAATTAGGCCCATTTTTGACTAATTACTAACAACTAAAACCTATTTACTCTGTTAGTTATTATGTTTTGCCAATCTTAAAATATCACCAAAAACGCCTCTTGCAGTTACACTTGCTCCTGCTCCTGCTCCTTGAATTACAATAGGTTGCTCTCCATAAGATTCTGTATAAATTTCAAAAATTGCATCAGAACCTTTTAAAGAACCTAAAGGAGTATTTTTAGAAGTTGACACTAATTTTACTTCTAAATTTCCTTTTTCTTGGGATAAATCTCCACTTAATTCGCCAATATAACGTAAAACGTGATTCGGTTTTTGATTTTCTTTTAAAGTTTGATATTCTTCATTTAACAACTCTAAATTTCCTAGAAAATCGGTTGCAGAACCTGCTCTTAAATTCTCTGGAATTAAATTTTGAATTTTAACTTCATCCAATTCGTTTTCTAATTCTAATTCTCTTGCTAAAATTAACAATTTTCTGGCAACATCATTTCCACCTAAATCTTCTCTTGGATCTGGTTCTGTAAAACCTTTATCAATTGCTTCTTTTAAGGTTGATGAAAACGAAACTTCATCCGAAGAAAAAGTATTAAATAAATAACTTAAACTTCCTGAAAAAACACCTCTAATTTTGGTGATATTTTCTCCTGATTCGTGCAATAACCTGATGGTATCAATTAAAGGCAAACCTGCACCAACATTGGTTTCGTATAAATATTGTTTTTTATATTCTTTTAATTTTGCTCTTACTTCCTTGTAAAAATCAAAAGATAAGGTATTTGCTATTTTATTGCAAGAAACCAAATCGAAACCTGCTTCAATTAAAGGAATATAATTGCTCACAAAATTTACGCTTGCTGTATTATCAACAGCAATTAAATTTTCAAAATGATGTTCTTTTGCAAAAGCGATAATACCATCTACAGATATATTTTCATCTCCTTTATTGGATAAATTTTCTTGCCAATTTTTACAAACTCCGTTTTTATTAAGCAATACTTTTTTAGAATTCGCTACTGCAAAAACATTCAATTGAATTTTTCTTCGCTCTAAAACCGACTGCGTATTTTCTATAATTTGGTCAATTAAAGTTGCGCCAACCAAACCTTTTCCAAAAATAGCGATATTTATTTTTTTAGTAACTCCAAAAACTTGTCCATGAATTACATTTACGGCTTTGTTCAATTCTGTCTTTTTAACCACCAAACTCACATTTTTTCCAGTAACTGTATTATTGAATAAAAGTGGAACAATTTGGTTTTTGATCAAGGCATTATAAGGATGATGAAATTCGCTTAAATCTTGCCCAATGATGGATATTACTGCAACATTATTAACAATAGAAATATGATTTACGTCTTGTGCATAAAAATCATTTTCGAACTCTTTTTCTAAAGCATAAATAGCTTCTTGCGCTCTTTCAGCTTCAATGATCAACCCAATGCCTCTTTCTGAAGAACCTTGAGAAATAATACTTACACTAATATTTTTATCACTTAATGCTTTAAAAATTCTGGCATCAACACCAACTTTACCTAACAAACCTCGACCTTCAAAATTTAACAAAGCAACATTATCAATCGTAGAAATAGATTTTATACCTTTTGTTGATGATTCTGCTGTGATTAAAGTGCCTTTATCTTCTTTATTAAACGTATTTAAAATTCGAAGATTGATATTTTTCTCCAATAAAGGAATAATGGTTTTTGCATGCAAAATTGTCGTTCCAAAATTTGCCAATTCATTCGCTTCAGAAAACGATAATTGCTCTATTTTTTTTGCATCAGCCACCAAATCAGGATTTGCCGTAAAAATTCCACTTACATGTGTGTAGTTTTGCAACTCATCAGCATCTAAAAAATTAGCTAATAAAGCTGCTGTATAATTACTGCCATTTCTACCTAAAGTTGTGGTTTCTCCTTTTTTATTAGAGGATATAAAACCTGTTACAATATGAATTGTATCCTTATTTTCTTTAAAATATTTGATTGTATTTTCTTTAGAAATCGGAATAATTGGCTGTGCATTTCCAAAGCTTTCATCAGTAATAATTAAATTCCTAGCATCTGTTACATTTGCAGAAATATCCTCTTCCTCTAACAAACTCGCTACTAATTTTGCTGATAAAATTTCACCTTGTGCTAAAACCTCATCTTTAATTTTCTGGCTATAATCACCTAATAAAGAAACACCTTCGAAAATGGTAGAAAGTTTTGAAAATTCATCAGAAAAATCAACATTTTTATTTGGTTCTTGTTGATAATTCTTAAATTTTTCGAACTTAGTTTTGTATTCTTTCTTGGCAGCTGCTTTCTTTAAAATAGCTTCCAAATCGTTTGTGGAATTGCCTCTTGCAGAAACCACAATCGTGATTTTTTCTTTATTTTGATGTTTATTTTTTATGATTTCAATAGCATGCTCTAACCCTTTTCCATTGGCTAAAGATTTACCTCCAAATTTTACAACTTTCATCTTTTTCTTTCTATAATCTTTATTGAAAATAGGTTCAATAATGGTTTGTAATTGGTCATATTCAATTAAAAAAGCATCATGACCATGCACCGAATTAATTTCATTATAAGTAACATTTGCTTTTGTTAATGCTAACTTTTTGTGTGTTTGCTTATTTTCTTCAGCAGTAAAAAACAAATCAGAATCCACACCAACAATGTGAATGTCTGCTTCAATTTTGTCTAAAATATCTATTTTTAGTTCATCATTATTAGTCACATCAATAGACCTAAGTAACTGATTCATCAACTTATAAGATGATAATTGATAACGTTCTTGCAATTTTTTTCCATGATGTAACAACCAACTTTCAACATTAAAAACAGTTGAATTTTCTTTTTTAGAGCGATGAAAACGTTCTTTAAAAGAAGCTGGAGTTCTGTAACACAACATGGCATGCATTCTTGCATCATGAACAGGATTGCTAGAATTTATTAAAAATTGCTCTTGAATTTGACAATTTGCAATTAGCCAATCTGTAGATTTCCAATCTGTGGCAATTGGTAAAAAGTGTTGGGTAAGTTTGTTGTTTATTACAACCATTTCCCAAGCAATTCCACCACCTAAAGAACCTCCAATTAATGCAAAAAGCTTGTTTATTTTCAACTGTTTTAATCCGATTAAAAATATGTTTGCAACATCTCTAGCAATAAAACTTTTGTAATCTTCAATCAAAAAACCATCAAAACCATTTCCTGGAATGTTAAAAGATAGAATTGTATACACATTTGTATCGATTGTTTTATCAACACCAATAATATCTTTCCACCAACCATTTTCACCAGCAACATCGCTATTTCCAGTAAGTGCGTGATTTACTAGAATAACAGGAGCAGCCCCTAATTTTTGTCCAAACAATTGATAACTTAATTGCAGGTTTTTAAATTGAGTTCCACTTTCTGTAGTGAAATTATTTATAGTGATATGTTGTAGTTGATTTTCCAAATATTGTGTTATTTTTTTGTCTGTTCGAGCGCAGTCGAGAACTTATTTACTCGAAAGTCAAAAAAACCTTTCGACTGCGCTCAAGGAGACATCCTTTATGTTTATTTATATTTTAGAAAAAGCCTCTTTTAAATCTGCTTTTAAATCGTCTAAATCTTCAATACCAACAGACAATCTGATTAAATCTTGACTAACACCTGCACTTGCTTGTTGTGCTTCATCTAATTGTTGGTGTGTAGTACTTGCTGGATGAATAATTAACGATTTTGTATCTCCAATATTTGCCAATAAAGAAAATAGTTTTGTAGTATCTGCAATTACTTTTGCAGCTTCAAAACCTTTTTTAGGTCCAAAAGTTACAATTCCACTTTGTCCTTTTGGCAAATATTTATCTGATAATTTCTTGTATTTACTACTTTCTAAACCAGGATAATTTACCCAAGCAACCTCATCTTGCTCTTCCAACCATTTTGCTAAAGCTAATGCATTTTTAGAATGTTGTTTAATTCTTACAGGCAAAGTTTCTAAACCTTGAATAATATTAAATGCGTTTGTTGGACTTAATGCACCACCAAAATCACGCAAACCTTCTAATATCAATTTAAAAATAAAAGATGCTGCACCTAAAGTTTCATAGTATTTTAAACCATGATATCCTGCAGAAGGTTCTGTAAACTCTGAGAATTTTCCATTTGCCCAATTAAAAGTTCCTGCATCAATGATTGCACCTCCTAAAGAAGTTCCTTGTCCACTAATATATTTTGTTAACGAGTGAATTACTAAATCTGCACCATGTTTTATAGGATTTAATAAAGCTGGAGTTGCAACAGTATTATCTACAATAAAAGGCACTTCTGCTTTTTTAGCTTGTGCAGAAATTGCTTCTAAGTCTAAAACATCTAATTTAGGATTTCCTAAAGATTCAATAAAGATTGCTCTAGTATTTTCTTGTACAGCTTTTCCGAAATTTTCTGGATCAGAAGCATCTACAAAAGTTGTTGTAATTCCAAATCTAGGTAAGGTAACACTTAACAAATTATACGTTCCACCATACAAACTGCTAGAAGCAACAATATGATCTCCAGTTTTTAAAAGCGTTAAAAAACCTGTAGCAATTGCTGCAGTTCCAGAAGCAAAAACTACGGCTCCAATTCCACCTTCTACAGCTGCTAAACGATCTTGCAAAATTTGATTTGTTGGGTTGTTTAAACGTGTGTAAATAAACCCTAATTCTTTTAAAGAAAATAAATTTGCTGCGTGTTCTGAATTGTTAAAAACATACGCTGTAGATTGATAAATAGGAACTGCTCTTGTTCCTCCATTTGCTTTTACATCATGCCCTGCATGTAATGCGTTTGTTGCTAATTTTAATGTACTCATTTTTCTGTTTTTTTGAGTTAATATTGGTTCCTGTTTTCACAGGAATGACATTTTTAAAAGAAACAAAACAAAAATGTTTTGAATCAATTTGAAATTAAACCAAAAGTCAAAACATCAATTTTTTTGATGTATTTACTAGAAAAATGTTATTAAGAAAAATCAAACGTTTCAGAAATGAAACATTCTTTTTTTGTTATCTATCCAAGTATAAAAACTTAGGTAGAATTTAGCACCTTCTTTAAAATTCTGAATTGAGTTCAGAATTACAAAGGGTTGCTAAGGTTTCAAAGGGTCTAATCCCTCCACCTTTCTTGATAACATTTCAATAAGTTATTGAACTTTGTGAGTACAAATATTGCAACAGAAAAGTTTAATATCCAAATAAAAAGCACTTTATTTTATTTTTATATAGATTTCGTAAAGTTTACAGGTTTCAATTCATCATTCTATAAAATCATTCGTTGTTATCTTCTAAAATTAGTTTATTGATGATGCTATCATAAAAAATTATACCCAAAATTGATTTAAGTATGGTTTTAAACTGTAACTTTGCAAAATAATTAAGAGGAAAATTTGAACTGATTGCAACCTCTTGTTGAATTGTTTTTTTACTAAAACAAATTCAGCAAAACAAAAGCTAAAGCAGTATAATTCCATACTTCTTTTAGTTACCTAGCAATCTTTTTATTTTTACTTAAAAAACTTAAAACAAGATAGTTATGTCATATTTATTCACTTCAGAAAGTGTTTCTGAAGGACACCCAGATAAAGTTGCAGATCAAATTTCTGATGCTTTAATTGATAATTTTTTAGCTTTTGATAAAAACAGTAAAGTTGCTTGCGAAACGCTGGTAACTACAGGTCAAGTTATTTTGGCTGGTGAGGTAAAATCTAATACATATTTAGATGTTCAGCAAATTGCAAGAGAAGTAATCAATAAAATTGGCTACACAAAAAGCGAATATATGTTTGATGGTAATTCTTGTGGAATTTTATCTGCAATCCATGAACAATCTCCAGATATTAACCAAGGAGTTGATCGTTCAAATCCTGAAGAACAAGGAGCAGGAGATCAAGGAATGATGTTTGGTTATGCAACTGATGAAACAGAAAATTATATGCCTTTGGCATTAGAATTGTCTCACAGATTGTTAATTGAATTAGCACTTTTAAGAAGAGAAAATAAAGACATCGATTATTTAAGACCTGATGCAAAAAGTCAGGTAACTATTGAATATTCAGATGACAACGTTCCTCAAAGAATTGATGCCATTGTAATTTCTACACAACATGATGATTTTATAAAACCTTCATCTGAAAGTAAAGAGGATAAAAAGATTGCAGAAGATAAAATGTTGGCAAAAATTAATGCTGATATAAAATCAATATTAATTCCAAGAGTTATTGCTAAATTACCAGAAAATCTTCAAAAATTATTTACAGATAATATTACGTATCACATTAACCCAACAGGTGTTTTTGTAATTGGTGGTCCTCATGGAGATACTGGTTTAACTGGTCGTAAAATTATAGTGGATACATATGGAGGAAAAGGTGCTCATGGAGGAGGTGCATTTTCAGGAAAAGATCCAAGTAAGGTAGACAGATCTGGAGCGTATGCAACAAGACATATTGCTAAGAATTTAGTGGCTGCTGGTTTGTGTAAAGAAGTTTTAGTACAAGTTTCTTATGCAATTGGTGTTGCTAAACCAACAAGTATAAATGTAGAAACTTATGGAACAGCTACCATCAACAAAACTGATGGAGAAATTAGCAAAATAGTAGAAACTATTTTTGATATGCGTCCTTATTTTATCGAAAAAAGATTAAAATTAAGAACCCCTATTTATGCTGAAACTGCTGCCTATGGACATATGGGAAGAACTCCAGAAGTAAAAACAGTTACTTTTTCAAATCCTATGGGTGAAACTGTTTCTGAAGAAGTAGAAACTTTTACTTGGGAAAAATTAGATTATGTTGATACCATAAAAGAGGCTTTCAAATTATAAATAAGTAATTTTTAAAACGATATTAAAACCTTCAAAATTAATTTTTTGGAGGTTTTTCTTTTTAAATTTATCACTTCTCTTTAACATTTATTTAAGAATACATTATTTTTTGATTACGTAATTTCGAAAACTAATTCAAATCAAATTTAATTATGACAAAAAAAATATTTTCGCGACTACTTTTAGTTGCATTTGTTTTTGGGTATTCAGCAAATGCTGAAGCACAATTTTGGAAGAAAAAAAAGAAAGAAGAGCCAAAAAAAGTGGCACCAAAACCAAAATCAAAAGATGGAATTGAACCTTACAGCAAGGTAGTTACAAAAGAACACACAACTGATGAAGGTTTATTTAAAGTTCATCAAAAAGCAGACACTTATTTATTCGAAATACCAGATTCTCTTTTAAAAAGAGAAATGTTAATGGTTACCAGAATTGCTAAAACCGCTAGCGGAATTGGTTTTGGTGGTGGAAAAACCAACACACAAGTTTTACGTTGGGAAAAGAAAAACAAACAAATTTTATTAAGAATTGTGTCTTATGACGTAGTTGCAGATACAATTTTACCAGTGCATGAAGCTGTTGTAAACTCTAATTTAGAGCCTATATTATTTGCGTTTCCAATAAAGGCTTATAGTAAAGATTCTACAGCAACTGTAATTGATGCTACTTCTTTATTTTCAACGGATGTGAAGCCTTTAGGTTTTCCTGATTTTTACAGAAAAGCATATCAAGCAACTAGAATGGATAAAGACCGTTCTTACATTGATAGAGTAAGTAGCTATCCTGAAAATATTGAAATTAGACACGTAAAAACATATTTCGCAAATAGACCACCTTCAAATAGTGCAGCTGGATCAATTACTTTAGAGATGAGTAATTCTATGGTTTTACTACCTAAAGTACCTATGAAACGTAGATATTTTGATGAAAGAGTTGGTTGGTTTGCAAGAGGACAAACTGATTATGGTTTAGTAGACCAAAGAAGTAAAACTGTTCGTTATTTAGATAGATGGCGTTTAGAAGTAAAAGATGAAGATATTGAAAAGTTTAAAAGAGGTGAATTAGTTGTTCCTAAAAAACAAATTATTTATTACGTAGATAGAGCAACTCCAAAAGAATGGGTTCCTTATATTAAACAAGGTATTAATGACTGGCAAGTAGCTTTTGAAGCAGCAGGTTTTAAAGATGCAATTATCGCTAAAGATCCTCCATCTAAAGAAGAAGATCCAGAATGGAGCCCAGAAGATGTACGTTATTCTGTTGTAAGATATTTAGCCTCTCCAATTCCAAATGCAAATGGACCTCACGTAAGTGACCCTAGATCTGGAGAAATTTTAGAATCAGATATTAACTGGTACCATAATGTAATGACTTTATTACACAACTGGTTTTTTATACAAACAGCAGCTATTAACGAAGATGCAAGAGGAAATAACTTTAAAACTGAAGTTATGGGACGTTTAATACAATTTGTATCTTCTCATGAAGTTGGTCATACTTTAGGTTTACCTCATAACATGGGTAGTTCTGTAGCATATCCTGTAGATTCTTTACGTTCATCTAAATTTACAGATAAATATAGTACAGCTCCTTCAATTATGGATTATGCTCGTTTTAATTACGTAGCTCAACCAGAAGATAAAGGTGTTGCTTTAATGCCAAATATTGGTGTTTACGATAAATATTCAATTTCTTGGGGATATAGACCAATCTTAGACAAAGATGCTAAAGATGAGAAAGCTACTTTAGATGCTTGGATTATGAAACATGCTGGAGACCCAATGTATCGTTTTGGACGTCAGCAAGGTGGTGTTATAGATCCAAGTTCTCAAACTGAGGATTTAGGTGATGATGCTATGAAAGCTTCTATGTATGGTATTAAAAACTTAAAAAGAATTTTACCAAACTTAGAAAAATGGACTTCTGAAAAAGGCCAAAACTATGATGAATTATCTACAATGTATGATCAATTATTAGGTCAGTTCAATAGATATATGGGTCATGTTGCTGGTAATATTGGTGGTATTTATGAGCACTATAAAACATCTGAGCAAGAAGGTAATGTATACACTCACGTAGCTAAAGATCATCAAAAAGAGGCTGTTATGTTTTTAAATGAGCAACTTTTTGAAACTCCAACTTGGATGTTAGATAATAACATTTTTGGTAAGATTGAATACACAGGAGCTGTTGAAAGAATTAGAAGTATGCAATCTCGTATCTTGAATTCTGCTTTAAGTGTAGACAGAATGGGTAGAATGATTGAAAATGAAACTTTAAATGGAAATGATGCATATAGTGTTATATCTCTATTTTCTGATTTACGTAAAGGAGTTTGGTCTGAATTGTACAATGGAAAATCTATTGATACCTACAGAAGAAATTTACAAAAAGCACACGTAGAGCGTTTAGGATTTTTATTAAACGATGCTAATGATGCTAGAGGTCGTGGAGAATTAGGTTCTGTAAGTGCAAACCAATCTGATATTAAATCGATTGCAAGAGGTGAATTAAAGCGTATTCAAAGAGATGCAAAAAATGCTTCTAATAGTGGAAACACTTTAAGACGTTACCATTTACAAGATGTTGTAGATAGAATTGATATGATTTTAGATCCTAAATAAATCTAAATTTCATTAAATATTATTTTAAAACCACGCCTTTGGCGTGGTTTTTACTTTTAAACAATTTAAATTTTCAAAAATTACTTAAAGCTAAACTCATCAATTTGTTTTCAAATCACTTTAAAAAGTAGTCTATATTTGCAGCATATTATTTTTTATGAATCAGACACTTTTATCTTCTCCATTACAAGGATTTACAGATTATAAATTTAGAAATGCATTTCATCATTTTTTTGGTGGAATAGATACTTTTTATTCGCCTTATATTCGATTGAATGGAAAATTGGTGATTAAAAACTCCTATCAGAAAGATATCTTACCAGAAAATAATAGCACTCTAACTGTAATTCCGCAAATAATTACCAATGATGTTGATGAATTTTTGTTCGTTGCAAAATACGTAAGAGAATTAGGCTATAAAGAATTAAACTGGAATTTAGGGTGTCCATATCCAATGGTTACCAAAAGAGGAATGGGTTCTGGCTTGATTAGCGATGCTGAAAAAATAAATAGTATTCTGCATAAAATTCATAATGAATCTGATATTTTAGTTTCTATGAAAATGAGAATGGGTTATGAAACACCAGAAGAAATTTTAGATGTTTTACCCATTTTAGATACCTATCCTTTAAAAAATATTGCCATTCATGCAAGAATAGGAAAGCAATTATACAAAGGTGGAACCAATTTGGAAGCTTTTCAGAAATGTTTAGACAACAGCAACCACAAAATGTATTATAATGGTGATATTACTTCTGTTGCTGCTTTTAAAAAACTACAAAAACGTTTTACAACCATAGATCATTGGATGATTGGTAGAGGCTTAATTGCAGATCCTTTTTTACCAAGTATGATAAAAAATGACACCACTGAATATCCACAAAATAGATTTGATATTTTTCAAGAATTTCATGAACGTATTTACACTGAATATGATGCAGCACTTTCTGGACCAACTCCTATAAAAATGAAAATGCTTGGTTTTTGGGAATACTTTTCTCAAAGTTTTTCAAATCCGCAGAAAACCTATAAAAAAATTAAAAAAGCACAAAATCCTAAAAAATACGCTGCTACTGTTGAAGAAATTTTGAAGGAAGCTAAAAATGGGTAATTTATTTGGTTTGTTTCTAAATTTAGAAAATGCTAACTTAGTTATTCTTAGATCTAAACGATTTTATTAGAATAAAGTTGTTCGTAATTTAAAAACTAACCTATTTAGATAGAATAAATGAAAGAACTTATTTTATATTCTGGTTTTGCAGGAATCACAGTATTGCTTGGTGGAATTTTAGCTTATTATTTTAATCATCATATTAAAAAAAGTCCTATAAAATATGAAATAACTCATACAATGATGTCATTTGGTGCTGGTATAATTTTATCTGCTTTGGCATTAGTTCTTATTCCAAAAGGAATGGAAGAATTGAGTTTACTACCTTTAGCTTTCTCATTTCTTTTAGGTGCTATTTTATTTATGATTCTTGACCAATATCTAGCAAAAAAAGGAGGAAAAGTAGCAACACTTCTTGCAATGATTATGGATTTTATTCCTGAATCCATAGCTTTAGGTGCTGTTTTTGCAACTGATAAAAAAGTAGCTACATTATTGGCTGTATTTATAGGATTGCAAAACTTACCTGAGGCATTCAATTCCTTTAGAGATTTAATTCAAAGTGGATACACAAGCAAAAAAACATTCGTAATATTTTTCTTTTTAAGTTTATTTGGAATTGGAGGAGCATTAATTGGTCATTTTCTTTTAAGTGACTATCCAAATTTAACAGCACATTTAATGGTATTTGCTAGTGGTGGTATTTTGTATCTTCTGATTCAAGATATTGTTCCAGAAAGTAAATTAGAAAAAAATTATTTAACAGCTTTAGGAGCAATAATTGGTTTTTTAGTAGGAATTATAGGTGAAAAAGTAATTTAAAAAATTACTTACATCAACTTTTACAATTTATTTATAGTGTCTTTTTATTTGGAAAATCCTAAGGATTTAAAAAATGGTTTGATCCTTCTCTTAAACTCACTTTATCAACACAACTAACTATAAATAATGAAAGTAATAAAAAACCTACTTCAGCTTAAACTCCATAAAAACAGGTAAATGATCTGAAGCTTGTTCAAATTCATTTAAAACTTTTCCTGAAATATATTCGATTGAATTTTCAGTATAAAAAATATAATCTATTCTTTTATATGGCGCATTTGAATCAAAAGTATTTTCAATTTCATCAATATTAAAAGCAGCATTTCCAACATCTTTTATCGCAAACATTTTTTGAATTACTGCTGTTTTATCATTTGCTTCTGAATTAAAATCGCCCAATAAAATTGTTGGGTATTGCTCTTTATATTGGTTGAAAAGTTTTACAACCTCATCAAGTTGTTTCACTCTTGTTGCTTTGTCAAAAGCTTCTAAATGAACATTGATGATCATTATTTCTTGATCATTTAAAACCACTTTTACAACTTGCGCTAATCGCTCTAAATAAAAAGCATTTCTGTAAAAAGGAGCATCTGCAACTCTTTGTAAAATAATTCGTTGTTGCTCCTTTATAGGATATTTACTAATGATAGATTGCCCAGAAATTACTTTGCCAAAGTGCATAGAAATTGGCCAATAAGGAAAAGGTACATACTGTTCATCCCAATTAATAGTTCTTGCTCTGAAAGGAAAACCCAATTGAGCAATTTGCTCTTCTTGATTGATGTTGTAACTTCTTGTTGCATCATAATCTATTTCTTGAAACGCAATAATAGTTGGATTTACTTTTTGAGTTTCCGCTAAAACTTTTTGCAAGTTTTCATCAAATAAAGATTTTGGTTTTGCAATAGGTCTGTTATTGGTCATACCACTTAAATACCCAATATTGTACGTTGCAATACTAAAAATCGAATCGTTTTCAGGTTGATTTTGATCATCAACCTTAGTTAAAGAAACATATTCAGCTTCTTTTAAAGTTGATGATGAAGCCCAAAAGAAAAATACAATCGTGGCAATTATCAACAAAAAAAGAAGTTTAAATATAAATTTTATAAAACGTTTCATTAGTTTTCTGGAGTATTTTCTGGTGGAGAATCTTTCTTAAATTCCGAAAGAACTTTATTGATAGATGCATTAATTTTCGCTTGACTTGTATCATATTTTGGCGATAAATTACTCTTATCTGGAAACTGCTCAATAGTAACAGTGGTTGATGGAAAAGCAAATTCTACACCCAATTCTGCAGCTAATTTAATAATAGCCATGTGCAATCTATGCTTTGAAGTTTGCTCTGTACTCCAAGCCAAACTCTTAAAATATACATTTACCATAATTAATAAAGCTGAATCTCCAAAACCTGAAAACTCCACATTATAAGAATCTGAACGTGTTTCTGGATGCTCAATAACAATTTGTCTCACACCATTTACAAACGCTTCAATTAATGCTGGAGGTGTGTCATAACGAACTCCTAAATTAGTATTGTATCGTCTAAACAAGCGCAAACCTTTGTTATTTACAACCATTTCCGATAATTTACTATTAGGAATTTGATAAATAGAAGTATCTGCTGCTCTAACTCTGGTAGATCTAAAACCAACTTTTTCTACAGTACCAACAACTTCACCAGCTTCAATCCAATCATCAATATGAAAAGGTTTGTCCATAAAAATCATGATGGTTCCAATCAAGTTTTTCACAGTATCTTGAGATGCCAAAGCAACAGCCAAACCACCAATTGTTGCACCAGCAATTAAAGTTGTTGTATCTACACCAAACAATTTTAGTACATTAAAAAAACCGACTACAAGTACAAGACCTGTTAAAAAATTATGGAGAATTGGCACTAATTGATCATCTAGCCTTCCATGAGTTCTTTCTGTAAATTCACCATAAATCTGCATAACAACTTTAACCAATTTCAAGAAAACGTAAATCCAAAAGATGGTTCTTGCAATATTAATAGCTAGGAAAACCCATGCATTTACTTCCAAAGAAAATTGTAAAGACGGAAAAATAAGATCTACAAAAGCCAAAGAAATCAATAAACTTATTGGATGTGCCAATTTTTTAAGCACTATTTTAACTTCGAAATTAATGTTCGTTTTTGTTATTTGATGTTGCACTCTTTGCAAAATCCAAAAGGCAATTTTTTTAGTGAATGCAAAAATTAGCAAAGCAATACCAAACACAAGTAGCAAAGCTACAAATTGCCAAATCTCTACTCCTAGAAACTTTTTATGACCATAAACAGGAATACTGTCTTGCAATTCTTCTACATACCAAGGAAAAACATTGCTGTAAATCGCATCAATTTTAGCAACTGTTTCGCTTGAATAATACCAATTATTATTAATTTTTTCTAAATAAATATCTGGCATTCTATCAGGAAACAAAATGTATCTAGAATATGCTGTATACCCTACAGAATCTATATATGCAGGATTTGTTGTTACTTTCTTTAAATCTACATATAAACCTTTCCCGTCTAAAATTTTCTTAATCTTAATTGCCTTTCTTATAGCATCTGTTTCCTCTAAACCATAAATGGTTTTTGCTGATTTTTCAGGTTGATAAGAATCTTGCTGTAAAAAATATAGGTGTGTTGTTAAAGTTGCATTTGGGTTGCTTAAATCTACTTTTACACTATCTACAGATTGTATTTGCGCTAAACTTAGTAGAGGGAAAAATAATAAAAGCCAAAGTTTTATGTTCATAATAATTGTTGTTAAAGTGACGTTAAAAACGTTACAAATTTAAACCTTTTCTATTTTACGAAGTCATAGATGGACAATTTAAAACATTTAAATAAAAAATTTATATCATGAAAAAAATAATCACAGTATTAGTGCTAACAATTGCATTTTCTTTTACTTCACAAGCTCAAAAAAAAGGTGGTAAAAACCCTGTTGAAAGAATGTTGAAAAAAATGACCACAGATTTAAGTTTAACAGATGCACAACAAAAAGAAATTGAACCTCTTTTAATTGCACAGATGGAAGACAGAAAACAGCTAACTGAAAGCAGAGAAGCTTTAAAAAATTCTGGAAGCAAACCAACCAAAGAAGCTCGTGAAAAAATGAAAGAAGATAGAGAAGCTAAAGAAACTGCAATGAATACTAAAATGTCGCAAATTTTAGATAAAGAGCAATTTGAAAAGTTTCAAAAAATGGCAAATGAAAGAAAAGAAAAAGCGCCAGGAAAAAATAAGAAAAAAGATAATTAGTAAAAATAATTTTCTAATTTTGGTTGATTAGTCAAAATCAAAAACTCGAATACATTTATTGATTCGAGTTTTTTTTGCACCATAAAAATACTGTTAAAAAACTGTTAATCAGCAACATAAATTAAACCTTTTTACAATTTAGTAGTCAAAGAAGTATACATTAATCATAATTAAAAAATTTATAACATGAAAAAAATAGCAAGCATTTTAATATTAGTACTCGCTTTTACAGTAACAGCTCAAGCTCAGAAAAAAGACAAAAGAGATCATAAAACGCCAAAATTTACAGTTGAACAACATACTGATTTAGCCGTTAAAAAAATGACTTTGGCTTTAGATTTATCTGACAAACAACAAAATCAAATTAAGCCTTTAATTAGTGCTCAAGCAGCAGCAAGAAAAGCAGCTATGGAAAGCAGAAAAGAAAATAGAGAGGCAGATAAAAAACCTTCTGCAGACGAAATCTATGCAATGAAAAGCAAACAATTAGACAGTCAAATTGCATTTAAGAGTGAAATGAAAAACATCTTAAACAAAGAGCAGTTTGAAAAGTTTGAGAAAATGGCTAAAATGAGAAAAGGAAAAGGAAAAAAAATGATGAAGTATAAAGATAGTAAAAGAGGTAAAGAAAGTCATAGAGGTCAAAGAGACAATAAATAATTATTTTTAATAACTGGTTTGGTTGATTAGTTTTTAATAAAACCCGATTTCTTAATTGAAATCGGGTTTTTGATTTATACTGAATTTTGCGTTAGCGATTGAAATGGCATCCTTTTTTTTTCTAAAATAATTGAATACAGCTTTTAAAAAAGAAATTTGCTTCAAATAGGAAACTAATGAAACAAGTTCTGCATTAAAAAAAAGATATAATGGAAAGCGCGTTAAAACGCCCAAAAACTTAAAACACTATTCTTTAAACCAACTTGAATATTTTACATAATTATTGGCAATTCTATCAATCTCTCCAGAGATTAATTCTTGCGAAATATCTTTCACTTTTTTAGCAGGAACTCCTGCATAAATACTACCACTTTCTACTCTTCTATTCTTAGTAATAACTGCTCCTGCTGCAATAATGGAATTCGATTCTATAACACAATCGTCCATAATTATGGAACCCATTCCCACCAAAACATTGTCGTGAATTGTGCAACCATGTACAATTGCATTGTGGCCAATTGAAACATTATTCCCAATAGTTGTTGGTGATTTTTGATAGGTTGCATGAATTACTGCTCCATCTTGAATGTTAACTTTATTCCCGATTTTTATGAAATGCACATCGCCTCTAATTACTGCATTGTACCAAATGGAACATTCTTTTCCCAAGGAAACTTCTCCAAGAATTGTTGCGTTTTCTGCCACAAAACAGTCTTCTGGAATTTGTGGATGTTTTCCGTTTACGGATTTTATGATGGGCATATTTAGGTTTTAGTGTTTAGTGTTTAGTGTTTAGTGTTTAGTGTTTAGGTTTTTTAACACTACTTAAAATAAGAAAGCAAATTACTCTTTTGCGAAGCAGAAACCAAAATTTCTTTTCCACTTGAAACAATCACGCTTCCTCCTTTTCCTTTTTTGTATTTTACAATTTCGTTTACATTTACCAAATACGATTTATGGATTCTTGCAAATGTGTGTTCTTTTAAAGCTTCTTCAAAATACTTTAAAGTTTTGCTCACTAATTTTTTAGAATTGGCTAAATGAATTTCGGTATAATTATCATCTGCTTTGCAAAAAATAATATCATTGATATCTAAAACCTCAAAACCATCTTGTTGTGGAATGGTGATTTTTCCTGTAGCCGAATTCGTTTTTGGCACCAATATTTGATGTTGTAATTCGTTCTCTTTTTCTTTGATTTGAGTTACAATATTTACGGCTTTTATCAACTCATCAATAGAAATTGGTTTGAGTAAATAATAACTTGCGTGGTTGTTTAAAGCTTCTATTGCATAATGATCGTAAGCTGTTACAAAAACGGTTTCAAAAGTTCTGTTTTCTACTTTTTCTAATAAATCAAAGGCATTTCCAAAAGGCATTTCTACATCTAAAAAAACCAAATCTAATTCGTGTTTTTGGATGAGTTTATAAGCATCTTCAATATTGCTTGCTTCACCTAATAACTGAACATTTGGGCAATATTTTTCGATGTAATTTCGAAGAATATCTCTACTTAATTGTTCGTCTTCTACAATGATTGCTTTTAATTTCATGAATTATTTTTTGACACGGATTTCACAGATTTACACAGATTTACACAGATTTTTGTGGTTAAAATTACACAGAGATTCACAGAGTTTTACACAGAGATTCTCGGAGATTTTTTACAAAGACTCCAAATATTTACATAGATTATAAATAAATATCCTCGTAAATTTTATTTTTTTTCTTTTTTCTTTTTTCCTGTTTCCTGTTTCCTGTTTCCTGTTTCCTGTTTCCTGTTTCTTATAAATTAAAAAATTAACACATAGGGACATAGAAAACATAGGGTTTGCGAAAACTTTTCTCTTTTCTCTTTTCTTTAATTAAATATTAAATCTTGTTTCTTATTTCCCTTTTATACTGACTCTTGTTTCCTTTTAATCTTGTTTCTCTTCACACTTCAAACTTCCAACTTCCAACTTCAATAATAACTCTACTTTTGTTCCCTCTCCATTTTCTAAAGCATTTGTTACGTTTACAGAAATGCGTTCTTTGTACATATCATTTAGAATTGAAATTCTATTTTTTATGTTACTCATTCCTTTGGACTTTTGTTTCAGTTGATTTTTAGTCTTTAGTTCCTGCGATTTTTTTCGTCCAATTCCATCATCAATAATTAAAATTGAAATGGTTTCGTTATCTTTTTGGTTGATGGATATTTCTAAATTCCCTTTTTCTTTTCTGTAACGCAAACCATGCCAAATAGCATTTTCAATATAAGGTTGCAACAACATTGGCGGAATTGAAAATTGCTCTAAATCGATATTTTTATCAATATTTATCTGATAATCGAACTTATCTTTAAAACGATTATGCTCTAGTTTTACATACAATTCTAGCAACTCAATTTCTTTGGTTAAAGGAATAAAATCTTCATCAGAATTTTCTAAAACAGCACGCATTAAAGCCGAAAATTCGCTTAAATATCGATTTGCATTTCGTTCGTCATTAACAGCAATAAAACTATTAACAGAGTTTAAAGCATTAAAAATAAAATGCGGATTCATTTGCGAACGCATCGATTTTAATGCTAACAAATTATTAGCTAATTTTTGCTGCTTATTGGTTCTAAACATAAAATACAACACTAAAATCATCAATAAAAAACCACCAAATAAAGCGTAAATTAATATGCGTTGTTTTTGGTTGCTTTCTTCTGATAATCGCTGATCTACATACGCCAAACTAATTTTGCTTTGTGTTAATTCTTTGTCTTTCTCTAAACTTGCAATTCGGTTTTGATTGTCGGCAATTTTCTTTGCAAGTCTTGTTGCTTGCTGAATTTCTTGTTCTTTTCTAACATATAAAGAATCGACCAAAGAAACATATTCTTTGTAATTTTTTAATGCTTTTTCATTATCCCCAAGATTTGCAAATGCTTCTGAAATTTTTCTGGTGGCATCTTTTTCGATGACAATATCATTTTTTTCTTTGGCATCACTTTTACTCTTCTCTAAAAATGGAATCGCTTTTTTATAATCTTCTTTTTGTAGATACGCATTCCCGATTTTGTAATTTATTTTTTGTGATGTAATAGAATCCTCAACTTCGGTTCCAGCTGCTATATTTTTATTTTTTGTTTTTTCTAAACTCTTTTTTCGGAGTTTAATTTCATCATCAAAACGTCTGTTATCATTATAAAAATCGGCGACTTTTTCTTCTTCTTTTAAAGCACGTTCAGGATTTTCTTTTGCTGCTAAACTCATAGAATTGATAAATGAATTTTCTGCTTTGCTCGTTTTTCCTTGTGCTGCATAAACATCTCCAATTTTAGAACTTATATCTGTAATTTTAGAGGTTATAGAATTAGTTTCAGCAATTTGTAATGCTTTTTGATAATTGATGTTGGCTTCTTTCCATTTTTTTGTAGCAAAACTGATATCTCCTAAAGCTTCATAGATCTGAATTTCTTCAAAATTGCTTAATTTTTCATCTTTTAATTCTTGATAAGTTTTAGCACTTTCTTCATAGTTTTTCGCTAAAAATTGTGCTGCTGCTAACGATATTTTTGTAGTTATTTCTTCTTTAATTTGATAGGACAATTTGTAGTTATTAATTGCCAAATCGTATTGTTTCCAAAACAGGTAAATATCTCCTAAAAGATTATAGGTAGTTGCATTTCTTTTTTTATTCTGGTTATTTTCTAACGCTTTTTCTATAAATGATAAACTTTTTTCGATGTCTTTTTTCTGATAAAATTTAGCAGAATCTATATGTTGTAAATAAAAATCTGTTTGTGCTGATTTACTTCTAGATTTTAAAATGGAATTACTCTTATCCTCAAAATTTTCGACAATAATTTTAATATCTTCACTAGATGTTAAGGTATGATAAACCGTTTCGAAATCTGGATGAGAAACCCTAATTTCGTCACCAACTTTGGCTTTAACAACATATCTTCCACTCACATCAGCATAAGAATAAAATCGTCCATTCGCATCAATCACAACATTTTTTACGATTTTACGATGGTTATCATCCACAACAATAATTCGCACAGAAAACTCAACGCCTCTTTTAGTGATGATATTTTCTTGTGCAAATACACTTGAAAAACTCAAGCATAAAAAAAGGATTGCTATGTATATTTTTTGTTTCATTAAATTGTTTAATCATGTAAACATACACACAAAAAAGCATCAAAAAAAATGTTCAAATTGATTATTCTTAATTTCAATATTTTAAAACATAAGCTTTACTAAACTGATGAATTACTTCACGCATCCAAAATGCCAGTTCACTCATTGTTGTTTTTTTAGGAATTAAGTTCATGTTAATATTGAGCTCATTTCACATCAAAAACAAACATCATGAAAAATTTTAAATTTATTTTCTTTTTACTATTTACATCCGCAATTTTAGCACAATCAACACCTCAAAAACCCTATATAGAAGTTACAGGAACTGCAGAAATTGAAATTGTACCCGATGAAATTTATTTGGACATCAAAATAAAAGAACGCACAGAAAAAGGAAAAAAAATTACGCTTGATGTTTTAGAAAATCAGCTAAAAACAGTTTTAAGAAATATTGGAATTCCAGAAAAAAATCTTTCAATTTCTGATGTAAATGCTGTGTTAGCAAAAACGGGTTGGTGGTCTGAAGAAATATTCTCAGTGGCAAATTACAGTTTAAAAGTAAATGGAGCAGACAACCTAAAACAACTTTTTGAAAACTTTAAAAAATTAGAAATTTCTGACGTTAATATTGCAAAAGCTACACATTCTGATCTTATCAACATTAAAAAGAAAAACAGGATTAAAGCTATTAAAGCTGCTAAAGAGAAAGCAGATTATTTGCTAATTGCTATTGGCGAACAAACAGGAAAACCAATCATCATCAACGAATTGGCAAATAATAATCAAACTTTTGTAAACGCTAATTACTTAAATAATAACACAAATTACTCTATGATGAAAGTAAGAAGTAGTGGTTTGAAAGATGAAACAGTAGAGTTTAAAACGATAAAAATAACGTCTGCTATCTATGTTAAATTTGAAATTAAATAAATTGATGAAATCATTTAAAGATTGCTTTTAGTTTCAAAATGATTTTTAAAAAACCTTTTTAATGCAGCAATAATTTTTGACCGATAGAAATTGTGTTGTCTTTCAAATTATTTAGTTTTTTTAAAACAGGTACAGAAACACCAAATTTTCTACCTATCGAATATAAAGTATCTCCTTTTTCGACTTCGTAGAATTTTGGTTCTGTTTTTTGAATAACAGTTGGTTTTTCGAAAGATTCGCCATCATTTAATGCTAAAATTTCTTTAGAATAAGCTCTTTTTGAAATCTTATCAAACTCGTATAATTTATAATCTTTAATAATTTTAATCAATTTAGCAGGATATTTTGGATCGGTTGCATACCCAGCTTTTTTTAAACCATTTGCCCATCTTTTATAATCGGTCATTTTATAATCGAACAAAAAAGCATAACGTCTTCTTTGCGTTAAAAACAACGAATGATCGTTATAAGAAGTTTCTGGATATACGTATTTTCTAAAACATTCTCCTTTTTCATCATCATCATGATACACGCTTTCACCTGTCCAACCTGTGTGACATTTTATCCCAAAATGATTGTTAGATTTTAACGCCAATTCGCTTCTACCTTTGCCAGATTCTAAAATTCCTTGAGCTAAAGTAATGCTTGCAGGAATTTTATATTCGTGCATTTCTTTAACTGCAATTGGTGCATATTTTCTGATATAAGCAATTGTATGAGTATTTAAATTAGGATTTTTTTTAACTAATTTCTTAGTAATTTCCTTTTCATTTACAGAAGGTAAATCAACAGGTTCTGGCTCTACAATTACAACTCCTGGGTTTTCCTTGTTTACAACCGTTTTTTTAGCTCCACAACTGGCTAAAAATAACATTGAACAGATAAAAAAGATTCCTTTTAATTTCATGATACCTTGATTAATTCTTCATTATTAGCCGTTAATTTTCTGTTGATGCCATCAACTCCTTGAATGCCTCCTGTATGAATTGCCAAAATTTTAGAACCTTCTGCAAAAAAGTCTTTTTTAACTAAATCCAATACTCCAAAAACCATTTTACCAGTATAAATAGGATCTAATAAAACATCGGTTTTTTCTTTAAAATCGTTTATAAAACTTATTAATTCTTCATTATATTTTGCATAACCACCAAAGTGATATTTTTTCTGCAAACTCCAATTTTTTCTATTAACCGTATATTTTTTAATTTCTTCGGATAAAAAATTTCCTTTTAAAGCTGGGAAACCAAGTACTTTTTGCTTTTTACCAATAGAATTTATCAATCCAGAAACTGTACCTCCAGTTCCTAAAGCAGCACAAATAAAGTTAAACTCCTTATCTTCTTTCGATAAAATTTCCTCACAACCTTTTACAGCTAAAATATTAGTTCCTCCTTCAGGAATTAAATAAAAATCGCCCCATTTGTTCTTTAATTTTTCAATAAAACCGAAAGAAGTTTTTTGTCGATATTCTTCTCTAGATACAAACTGCAATTTCATGCCATTATTATGCGCTTCTCTTAATGTCGAATTTTCTTCCAATGTTTTTTCGAGGTTTTTACCTAATTCTTCTCCTCTAATAATTCCAAAAGTTTTAAACCCTGAAATATTTCCTGCAACTGCTGTTGCTACAATATGGTTAGAATATGCGCCTCCAAATGTTAATAAAGCACTCTTTTTTAGTTTTTTAGCTTCTTTAAGATTGTATTTTAATTTTCTAAACTTATTACCAGAAACAAAAGGGTGAATTAAATCTTCTCTTTTAATGAAAAGTTCAATCTTTTTATCCTCCAAAAGAGGAAGATGAATTTGTTGATTCTCGCTCGTAATTGACTCGTTGAAAAGTGTGTTGTCTATCTTTACCAAAAAACTGATTTTAACTGCAAAAATATAGAAAGTTTATGGGTTAATCAATTTTTAAACATTTTAGAATCAGAAAAAAATAACATTTGATTTTAAAAGATTAAAACCCGAACTTCGCTAACAATCAATAAATTATAACGTGTATGTCTGTAGCCGAACTTATAAGCAAAGTATTTTTACCCATTTCTTTAGCTATTATTATGTTAGGAATGGGCATGACTTTAATTCCTGATGATTTTAAACGGATTTTTAAATTCCCAAAAGCCATTTTTATAGGATTGACAAATCAACTAATTCTGTTGCCAATTGTTGGTTTTTTATTAGCAATAATTTTTAATTTAGATACAACAATGGCAGTTGGTTTGATGATTTTAGCTTCTTGTCCTGGAGGCCCAACAAGCAATTTAATAACACAAGTTTGTAAAGGAAACATTGCCTTATCTGTCACTTTAACTGCCTTTGCAAGTTTTATAAGTATTTTATTGATTCCTTTTATATTGAGTTATTCATTAAATTATTTTGGCACAGAAACAGTTGCAACCATACAATTGCCAATTCTAGATACCATTTTGCAAATTATGGTAATTACTGTAATTCCTATTACTATTGGAATGCTTATTCGTAATTACAAAACCAACTTTGCCAAAAGAATGGAAAAACCAATGAGAACAGCTTCTACTGTAATTTTTATTTTGGTTTTTGCAGCAGTTTTAGTTGCCAATAAAAATATGTTGATTGATGGAATGAAAGAAGTAGGTTTGGTAACTTTATTATTAAATTTAATTACAATGGCACTAGGTTATTTTACTGCAAAAATTTTTAAGATCGATTTAAAAAGTAGCATTTCTATAATGATTGAAAGTGGCATTCAGAATGGAACGTTAGCTTTTGTAATTGCAACTTCTATCTTAAGTAATGTAGAAATGGGCATACCCATTGGTGTATATGCTATTTGGATGTTTATTACTGGTGGATTTTTGATGTGGTATTTTGGGAGGAAGAAAGAAATTGAAAAACAGAATGAAATTGTTTAACTTTACAGAAAAGTAGTATTTTAAAATTACCATATCAAGTTTAATTTACAGGATATGTATGATAAAAGTTACTATATAAAGAGTTAGCTACAATTTAAACCAACCAATGAACTACAATCGAATTTCAGTTTATATAAGGGAAAAATATCTTAAACCATTAGGAAGTTTTGAAATTAAAAACTTGCAAGATGTAAGTAAATTTCACGATGAAATGATTAAGATTAATGCTGATTTAAAAACTAAAGGATTTCCTGTAATGCCTCATTACAGAGGAGAACAGAATTACGGTTGGGATATATTACCTGGGATTTTCAGACCACCTTTTTCAAAAGAAATTGACTTAAGTAAAGCTCGAGAAATTGAAAAAAATGGAGCAGATATTTTTAAGAAAAAAGTAATTAAAAATTATGGCGAAGACTATTTATTTAAACACAGTAAAAAGCCTTATGGAGAAAACTGGGATTTAATGTTTCAAGCGCAGCACGCTGGAGTTAAAACAAATTTGATTGACTTATCAACTTCAAGTGTTCATTCATCGTATTTTATGTGTGAGCCTTCTGAAAAACACGAGAATTCTGATGGACAACTATGGGGTTTACTCGTTCCACACGATTTTATACTTGCCGAAACTTCTGAATACTACAAGTTACTTTATCCTAATTTCAATCCTTTCGATTTAAATTCTTCATTCGTATGTAATGTTCCTACTTATATTAATGATATTGACCAAAGGACATATCAATTTAGATTATTCAGGCAAAATGGTAGATTATTTGCTTCCAATAATTCTGATTTAGAGGTCCCCTTAAATAAAAAAGACTTTTGGAAAAATATGATAGTTAGAGTCAAAGTAAAAGCAGAAGTAAAAAAAGTAATATTTGAGGAACTAAAAGAAATCGGAATTGATAAAGAAAGATTAGTTTTAAACGAAAGTGAAGAAGCTACAAATCTAATTGAAGAAATAAATAACGAAATGAAAAAACTGTAGCTAACACAGTATGTAAAAAATTGCTGTTTTGTGCTTAATCTAAAGGTCGTTGCATGTTTGCTACGTCTGAATTTCCTTCGGAAATTCCTCGCACACAAACACGCAACATTTCATATATATAAACGTTAGCTTTAATTTAAAGGAAATTCTAGAATATAATATAATAGATGCTAAATAATCAAAATATTGGATTTGACAAACTATCCGAAGAATTGGGAATTGAACAATTATGGGATATACAGAAACTTAATTTAATTAAGAATAAATTATCCTATTTTCATTGGTATAATATTTCAACTTCCAATAAAGTAATTTGGACTGAAAATCTTTTGCAAGAATTTAAAGATGAACTAGTTTGGGAAAAATTAGTGGAAAATAAAAATATTCCTTGGTCTTTAGAATTTTGTAAAAAAACAAGAAATATAATACCTTGGAAAAAGTTTTCGGAACACTTTATATTTTATAGTGTTTTTGAAAAAGAAATGATTACTTTTTTGGGAGAATTCAAAAATGAAATAGATTGGAATTTACTAAGTGCAAATAATTCTATAAAATGGAATTTAATATTTCAAAATGATTTTGATACACAAAAAAATGCATTTGAGTTATTTTTAAGTTACTGGAATCCTATCAGGCTTTCAAGAAACAAAGAAATTTGGGGTTTTAGAGATAAGATTATTAAACATTTAAATTCTAAATTGGATTGGAAGTTACTTTCTGAAAATCCAAGTTTTATATGGTCAGTAGAATTGCTTGAAGAACATAAGACAGAAATTAATTGGTCTCATATTTCAAGGAAATCAAAATACAATATTCCTTGGTCGATTAAATTATTGAGACGCTTTCAAAATGAACTAGAATGGTCTTCTATCTCTCAAAACTCTTCAATTGATTTTTCATTGGATTTAGTTTCCGAATTTGAGTCTTTTTGGGAAAATAAAAAAATGATAAATTATCCATCTAATGGATATTATTGGGCATGTTTATCTGAAAATATTGGTAAAAAATTCGATTTAGAATTAATTGAAAAATATAAACACAAGTGGTATTGGGACAAGTTATTATTAAACAAAAATATAAATTGGACAAGTGAATTAATTGAACAATTTACAACTGAAATTTATAAAATTGATTCTCGTGATTATTATGGTAAAAGCCATATGATGGAGGTACTCTACAAAAACAAAGAAATACCATTTTCGCTACCAATTTTAGATAAACTTGCAGATAAATGGTCAATTTGTAATTTCAGAGGCTCAACTAAAAAAGATGGATTTTACACAACAGGAGAATGGTTCGAATACAGTAACAATAATCATATAACTGTTGAAATTATTTCAAAGTTTGGAACGTTTCTAAATGTTGGAGCAATAATAAAAAACCCAAATCTGAATTGGAACATCGATTTAATAAAATCAATAATTAACATTGACACTCCAAAAAACTCAGATGCCTATAATTTAGGGTTTGATGGAGACCTTATTCTTATGCAGGATTGGATTGATAAAGAAGTAGGTTTTAAGAGAAATAAGAAAAATATTATAAAAGAATTAAAAAAGAAAGAATACGTTAAAGAGATTCTTTATGAAGAATTTTTAAAAACATACATTGAAAAAAACTAAAGCTAACATCCGTATATAACAAATAAAAAAACATCAAAAATCACTAATTTTATCGATTAAAATCATGTCATTTTTGATGTTTTTACAGTGTTAAAACTAGTATCTAAATAGTGTATTCTTTAAGAAAACTGCCCAACTTTACTTTCTATTTTTTCCCATTCTTCCATCAATGAATCTACTTTTGCTTTTTTCGCTTTGTATTTTTGAAAGAAATTAGGTCTTGCAGAAACTTCATCGTAGTTTTTTGCTAGTTCTAAATCTATTTTTTCGATTTCTTTTTCTAAATCTGCAATTTCAGTTTCTATATTAGAAAGCCTATTGTTTAGCTTTTTAAGTTCTTTTTCTTGATCTCTTGAAAGCTGTTTAGCTTCACTTTTAGAAGTATCTCTATCCACTTTTACAACAGTTCTTTTTTCTGCTTCACGTAAATTTTCCATTTTGTGTTCTTCCAAGAAATAATCGATATCACCTAAATATTCTTTAATTTCTTTGTCTTTAAAACCATACACAGAAGACGTTAACCCTTGTAAGAATTCTCTATCGTGAGAAACTACAATTAACGTTCCATTAAAATTACTTAACGCTTCTTTTAAAACTGTTTTAGAGGCAATATCTAAGTGGTTTGTTGGCTCATCCATAATTAAAACATTGAATGGCTGTAACAATAATTTACACAAAGCTAACCTGTTTCTTTCTCCTCCAGAAAGTACTTTGGCTTTTTTATCAACTGCATCTCCTCCAAAAAGGAAAGAACCTAACATATCTCTAACACGCATTCTGTTACCATCTGTTGCAGCATCTTCCATAATTTCTAACACCGTTTTTTCTGGTGGTAAATATTCAGATTGATTCTGTGCAAAATACCCAACTTCTACATTATGCCCAAGTTTTAAAAATCCTTCAAAAGGAATTTCGCCAACCATCATTTTTGCCAAGGTAGATTTTCCTTGTCCATTTTGTCCAACAAAAGCAATTTTGCTGTTTCTTTCAATTAATAAATCTACACCTGCTAAAACGTGTTTATCACCATAACTTTTAGAAAGATTTTCTGCTTCCACAATAATCTTACCTGGATCTTTAGAAATTGCAAAACGCACATTCATGGCTTGGTTATCATCTTGATCTACTTCAATCAACTCAACTTTATCAAGTTGTTTCATTAAAGATTGTGCCATAGATGCTTTACTTGCTTTGGCTTTAAACTTGTTAATTAAGTCTTGCTTCTGCTTTATTTCTTTCTCTTGGTTTTTCTGAGCTTGTAATTGCTTTTCTTTGATTTCTCCTCTTAAAAGTAAGAATTGAGAATATGGTTTTTTATAATCGTAAATCTGCCCTAAAGAAATTTCGATAGTTCTATTGGTTACGTTATCTAAAAACATTTTATCGTGAGAAACCAAGACAATTGCTCCAGAATAATTCTTTAAAAAGTTCTCTAACCAAATAATAGATTCAATATCTAAGTGGTTTGTTGGCTCATCTAACAGTAAAATATCGTTATTCTGTAAAAGTAGTTTTGCCAATTCAATACGCATTCTCCATCCACCAGAAAAAGTATCTGTTAGCTTATCAAAATCTTCTCTTTGAAAACCTAAACCTTGTAAAATCTTTTCTGTATCACCTTGATAATTATAACCCCCTAAAAGCTCATAACGTTCTTGTTTATCCGTTAAATCTTGAATTAATTCTGTGTAAGAATCGCTTTCGTAATCGGTTCTTGTCGTTAATTGCGTATTAATTTCTTCTAGTTGAAGTTCAATTTCTTTAATTTCAACAAAAGCTTGGTAGGCTTCTTCTAAAATAGTTCTTCCTTCCACAAAATCTATATCTTGTCTCAAAAACCCCATTCGAACATCTTTATCAAAAGCCATAGTGCCTCCACTAGTTTCAATATCTTTTGATAATACCTTTAAAAGCGTAGATTTTCCTGCTCCATTTTTCCCAATCAATCCTATTCTATCGCCTTTATTTAATTTAAAAGTGATGCCTGAAAATAAATCTGTTCCCATAAAGGAAACTGTTAAGTTATGTACGTTTAACATTAATATTGCTTAATTTTGTAGTTTGCAAAACTAACTAAAAAAATACAGTTAATCATGTTTAAAAAAGGAACAAAATTATACAGTATTGTAGAAGGAAAATGCCCCAAATGTCATGAAGGGGAATTCTTTAAAAATGGTTTTACTTTTAATCCATCAAAAATAACAACCATTCATACACATTGTTCTGAATGTAATTTAAAATACATGTTAGAACCTTCCTTTTTTTATGGAGCTATGTATATAAATTACGGAATTACAGTGGCTATTTCTATTGCTGTTTTTATAATTACAAAACTATTTATTGGCTTAAATTTATTAGAATCTTTTTTAAGTGTTTTGGGTGCTCTTATTGTTTTAGCGCCTTTAAATTTAAGATTGGCAAGAATTATATGGATAAATATGTTTGTTGCTTATGATAAAAATGCAATTAAGAAAAACGCTTAAGATCTTATTACAATTTTTTTTTTTGCGGTTATAATTCGCTCCTATGGAGCTTTAAAATTTCCAGAATATTTCTTTACTATTAATGTTGCGCTTCTATGGAACTAGAAATCCCAGAGGGATGAAATATTAATAATTAAACTTCTTGAGCTAAATAATCAGCCTTAGAAAGGCGACATATTTAAAACTTACAGCATTTATAAAGTTCTAAAATAATATTCAATTTACATTTTAAGCAAAAAACATTTTTTAGAAACTTATGAAACAAAACAAAAATTTCTTATTTAAATCGTCTAATATCTGAGTCTAAATCTAACTCTCCATTATTTTCTAAATGATTGTAAAGCTGTTTTGCCAATGTTGGTGCAATCATTACTCCACGAGTTCCTAAACCATTTAAAACTGCTAGATTTTGATGTTTTTCATGCACACCAACTAAAGGTCGTCTATCTTTTACTGCTGGTCTTATTCCTGCTGTTTGGTTGATGATTGTATAAGGAACATCAATTACTTTTTTTAATTTTTCTACCAATTCTTGTTTTCCTTCTTCTGATGGAATAGAGGTTTTATCTTTATGATTAAAAGTTGCGCCTACTTTATAATTTCCATTTCCTAAAGGCATTACAAAAACGGTTGATTTTACTAAAAAATCTATTTTTAAATCGGGTGCATTTATAATGATGGATTCTCCTTTTACTTCATCTAAAGGTAAATGTTTAAAAAACGGATTTTCTTTCACTCCAAAACCTTCTGCAAATACTATTTTGCCAACTTCCAAATTTTGATATTGAATAGTATCATCCATAAAAATGATTTCATCATGATTAAATTTCTCAAAACGAATCCAATTATTTTCTTCTAAGTAATTTCTGTAGGTTTCAATTAACAACTTTGTGTCAATTCTTCCTCCTTCTTTTACATTTCCATAATGATATTCTTCAAGAATTCCATGGTATTTTTGCTTGTCTAAAGTTTCATCTAGAAAAGGAGCTACTTTAGGTTTATCAAAAGATGCAAACCAATTATTTTGGTCTTCTATGGATTTAAAAACTTTTTTAATGACAAACTTTTCATCAAATTTTTGATTGAGTTTTTCTTCTAGTTTTTCGTAAAATGGTAAAGCAACTTCTAACTGTTCTTTAGCATTCCAAACTGGTGTGAATCTTTTTAGAATAACAGGATTGTAAACACCACCTGCAACTAAAGAAGATATTTGCGAATGATTTTCAAAAACAAGAAATGTTTTTTTAGCTTTTACCAATTCTTCTGCAAAAGCCAAACCTGCCAAACCTAAACCAACAATTATATAATCAATTTTCATGATGCAAAAATAATTAAGTTTTCATGAAAGTTAGGTGTTTTATGAGAAATTCCAGGTTTTAAAAAACAAAGATAGAATTTGAAGGCGCAAATGATTACACACAATTTTGTCATTTTGAAAAGCCCTTTTTTAAGCGATTGAGAAATCACATAAAGCTGAGTTTCTTTGGAGATAACTTTTCTGATGTTTTTCCTAAATTAGAAATGACAAAATAAATAAGAAAATAATTGTACACTTAAATTTTTCTAAAAGTTTGCAAACAATTCTAGCCCTGATTGAACGATCTGTTTGAGCTCTTTTTTGCTTTTTCAGCAAAAAAAGCGAGTAGTGAAAGCAGGAAATAGCTTCAAAAAAAAACGCTTACTTTAGTAAACGTTCTTAAAAAAATTAGTCTGTAAAAAAAATCCTACAAGGTTTTCAAAACCTTGCAGGATAATATTTGTTAGGATTCCGTTTTTCAACGGAATTAGTTCAACTTACTAATTTAAATTCATCACTTTGTGATTCTTTAAATTAGAGTTTCACTAATAGTTCCACATATCAATTTCTCTGTTTCTGATGTCTTCTTTAATTTTATCAGCTTCTAAAAGTTGAAATAAAGAATTACCTCGAACATAATCTTCAATTGCTCTGTTTCCGTAAATGTTTTCTTCTCTTACAATTACTGAACTAAATCTTCTTGCGTTTAACAAATGATCATAAGAAATTGGATGAGATGCATTCATAGCATTAAAAACTTTAGATTCGTGTAAAGTTTCTCTTGCAGATGGAAAGAAAACCCAGAAAAGTTCGTATAACTTTTCGTCTTCTACACCTTGAACTCCTAATGTTTGTACATCTTTACCCATTGGTGCAATTGCTAATAATCTGTATTTTAATTCGCCTTGACGTTTATCAAAATACCACATTCCTTTTAGCATATAACCACCAATATCTTCTGCTTGTAAACTGTAAGTATCACTATAGCCATTTTCTGTACGAACATTTACCAAACGAGATTCAATTTCTTCTGGTGTTATTTTAGTCGTAAAAAATGAATCTGAATACGCGTCTTCAATTTTTCCTTGTCTTATTCCTTTTACTAAAGTATCAAACAAAGATCTTCTGTCTGCAGAAATATTTGTAGTGTCTATTGGAAAATAATAAGGTAAATTTATTTTTTGATTTAAATCTACAAATTCCCATACAACTTTAGACCACATTACGTCTCTATCATCTACATATCCATAAGGAATTGGGCCATCATTATCTGCAAGCAGTTGTTGCTCGTTTTTCTTACCAATATCTTCAGCAGATTTTGCATTTAGTATGTTTGCTTGCGCATTTACTAAACCTGAAGTTAAAAGGGCGAAAAATACTATGAAACAATTTTTATACATACTTTATTTTTTAATTCTAATTTGTTAACTCTATAGTAACTGGCAATACTTTTTTAAGTGGTACTCCATTTGCTGTAGCTACAATATCGTAAATATTAATTTGATCTCCTCTACCAGCTTTACTTAATGCTTTTTTAGCTGCTGCATTTAAAGTATTTCCATTTACAATAATGGTTAATTCTCCAGGAACTTTAATTTTAAAACTTTGTACTCTAATTGTTAAATCGAATTCAAAATCTGGCAAACCTGCTGCAATTGGTGCATTTGCTAAACCAGAGGTTGGCATTCTTACCACTCCATATTGCTCACGAACTGAACCCATAGCTGCTGGAATATCTTTAATTCTAAAAGTTGCTTTAGAATTTACAGTTTTTCCACTACTCAATTTTGCGCTTACATTTATAGTTGCAATATTTCCTGATCCTGGTCTTATGCTATATTTACCTTTACTTCCTGATAAACTTCCTCCAGAAGCAGAAACATTTAAATTATTATCTCCAACTCCAGGTAATGAAACAGAAATAGGGTTATCTAAACCTCTATACACTACATTCATTTTATCTGCAGAAACTACAGCTGAACTTGGTTCTGCAATTACAGAATATTTGCTTTCAAAAGTTACAGGAACTTCTTCACCATTTTCTGTAAAAAATATCGTTCCTTTAATTTCTTTTTCGCCAACATTTCCTGCAGGCATATCAATAATTACTTGACCGTTTTTTACAGATTTTGTTGCATCTGCACCATTTAAAGTAACTTTATCTGGTACTAAAGAAGCATCATATCTTCCTAAAACAACTTCTCCAGTTACACGTTCTCCAGCAAAATAAGCGCTTTTATTTAAACGTACAATTCCTGTATAATTGTTTAAAGACAAAGCCTCTTCCATTTGCCCTCCTAATAAAGCACTAACAATATCTGCTTCTGTATTTTTAATATCAGCTTGCATTTGTGTTAAGTTTGTTAAAGAAGCTACTAAAGGAAAACCTTCATATCTTGCATTTAACCACTCTACAGTTGCTCCTGAATTACTATTTTTAACTGGAGCTGTAGAAAACCTATCTTTTATTGTTGGTGCAAATTTACTATCTTCACCAACTACAGTAATTAAATTGGTTCTATACCCATCAATTTTATTCAAAAATTCTTGACCTTCTTCTGTATATTTATCACCAATAAAAAAATAAGAGTTTAAAAACTCTGTTTTATCCATAGATTCATAAGCTGTTTTGTCTTCTAAATCTGCAGTCATTTTTGTTTTCAAATCGCTTAAATACGAATAAAAATCAGCTGAATATCCTTTTATTTTATTTGCTTGCTTATTTAATTCGCCAAATTTTGCACTTTGTTCAGATGCTTTTACTGCTAAATTTGCATAAGCTGCATTGTTTTTTTCTGTTGTAGAGATGTTATTTGTCTCTAACTTTTCGTTCATAAAACCAAAAGCTGATAAAACTTCTTTATCCATTTGCATTGCTAACATTGCAATGAAAACAAGATACATTAAGTTAATCATCTTCTGTCTTGCTGAAACTTTTCCTCCTGCCATATTTTCTAATTAGTTTATTAAGTTCTTATTTTATAATTTAACTAATTATTATTTGCTAGACATTGCAGAAAGCATGTTTCCATAAACTCCATTTAAAGAAGAAAGGTTTTTTGCTAAAGATTGCATTTGCTCATGTAATCTTTCCGTATTTTCTACAACAGATGAGTTTAATTGTGCTTGTTTTGTTGTGTTTTCTACTTGAATTTTATACAAACTATTTAAAGATTCCATTTGCACTGCTGCCATAGAAACTTGTTCATTGTATTTATTTGTTGATGAAATAGATTCTGAAGCTGCTGATAAACCTTCTGCTGCACCTTGAAAATTTTTCATACTTGTACCTAAACTCGCCATTAAGTTTGAATCGATTTTAGCTTCTTGTAATAAATTATCTAATTTTTGAGATAACATCCCTTCTGCTCCAACTTTTTCTTTTTGCTCTGAAATAATTCCATCTTCTCCTAACTCAGGATATACTTTAGACCAGTCTAAATCATCTTCTACAGATTCAAATGCTGATAAAAAGAAAATAATCGCTTCTGCAATTAAACCAACAGCTAATACAGATGAACCATTTAAAGGTCCAAAACTGATATGGTTCAACTTAAATAATGCTCCTAAAATTACAATTGATGCTCCAACATTATAAGCGATGTTAAATAATTTCTTTTTAGTTTTTGACTGTGCCATTTTCTTTTAACGTTTAATTTTTTATTGTTTATTTATTTGTTTGCTGTACCTATGTAATTCTGAACGGTTCTAAAACCAATATAACTTCTTGCAGTATCTGAATATTCATAATCTCTAGAAGCTACTTCTAAATAATAAGAAACATCTTTCCAAGAACCTCCTCTAACAATTTTTCTTTTGTTTTTTCTATCCTCAACATTTGGGTTCATTGTAGAAGCCATGTAATAAGATGATAAGTTATATGCTGTATTTGTCCATTCAGAAACGTTTCCAGCCATATTATACAAACCATAATCGTTTGCATTAAAAGATTTAGCTTCCATTGTATATAAAGCACCATCTACAGAATAATTACCTCTTACTGGTTTAAAGTTTGCTAGGAAACAACCTCTATCGCTTGTTGTACCTCCAGAACCCCAAGGATATGTAGCAAATTCTAAACCTCCTCTTGCTGCATATTCCCATTCAGCTTCAGTAGGTAATCTAAAATCTGGCACTTGAATAGATCCTTTTTTTCCTCTTAAATAATCGTTTTTCTTTTTTGTTCTCCAATTACAGAAAGCAGTTGCTTGTCCCCAAGTTACACCAACAACAGGATAATCTCCATAAGATTGATGATAAAAATAATCTTGGTGCATTGGATCGTTGTAAGAATAATTAAAATCCTTAACCCAAACAGTTGTATCTGGATAAATATTTAAAACTTCAGATTGTACAAAATCTTTTCTATCTCCACCTTTTCTTGCAGCATTATCTCTATCGAACCAAGAATACTTATAATTTAAAGATTTGGTATTAAAAGTTCTAATACCATCTACAGCATCTTCTCTACTAATAAATAGAGAATCCATAACTTCTACATAATCTACATCAGGAAATTCTTCTTTTTTCCAAACAATATCTTCATCCCAGTTTAAAGGCTTTATCGTATCAAATTGATAATAATTATCATACATATATTTTTGATATGCATTAGAATCTGTAGTATCCATTACTTTATAAGCGTAATTTTGTATCCCAGAAGTACGATTATTACCTGTTGGATCATCAGAAGCTCCTAAGGATGCAAATTCTGCTTGGTTTGCTAGTTTAGTTCTAACAATTGAATCTCTAACCCAAAATACAAATTCTTTATACTCTTTATTTGTAATTTCGGTTTCGTCCATATAATAAGGTCTTACAGTAACTGTCTTAGTAGGAGCACTCATGGTCCCTAAAAGATCTTCATCTTGCTTACCCATTGTAAAAGAACCACCTGGAATTAAAGCCATTCCATAAGGTTTTTCTGAAAACCATTTCTTGTTATTCTTTACGCCAACTAATTCTCCTCTATCATTAGAACCACAACTGTAAAAAACGGCCATTAAAAGTGCAAATATTGCTGCTTTCTTCATATTTTATTTTTGTCTTTACTAAAAGTTCGTAAACCTATTATTTTTTTTGCTAAAATACAATGTTGAAACTACATTTTAACGTATTGTTTTTTATTATATTTTCAAATTACATCATCTTTTTCATTGCTTTATACCATCTTTCTGGTATAATTTGCTTTGTAGCTTCTGTGTAATCTTTGTATGTACATGGTATTAACGCATGTCTTTTGTATTTATTATCTGATAAAATATTAATCTCAATCCACCATCTACCAGTTTTATTACTTTTATAAAAAACGATTGGATCATCATCTTCCATTAAAACTGTAAATTTTTGATAATTTTCTTTCCCAGAAAAAGGATAGTCTTTTACTCTAAAATTAACACCTTCAATAAAATACCAAATCATTTGCGCAATTAAACTTGCTGTTTGATGATTGTTATCATATTTAGAATTATACTCATAAATTCCAAAAGAAGATACTTTATCGCTAATTCCTGCATATCTTGAAATAGCACAAATTTCTTCGCCATAAAAACCATTTGGAGAGGCATTATTATTAGCAGGAGCTTCACTTTGCCTAACTGCACCAATATCTATAGATACAATATCTGCATTTCTAAAAGCGGGCTCAATGTTCTCTAATTCTTTTGACATTCCCAATCTACAGGTATCAAAAAATAAAGAATCAAATAATTGGATTTCTCCTTGAGAATTAAAATACGTTTGATACCCAACATTGCTATAATTAAACAAATTGTTAGGTTTTTGCATGATAATTTTACTCAAATAAGATTGTGAAGTTAATTCATCTTCTAAACTTCCTAAATCAAAACGACTATCTACAGCAGTAATATTTATGGTTTGTTCTAAAGAATCGTATGCTCTATAATTTACGTAGGTAATATCTTGACCACCACCAATAATTACAGGAATAATGTTCTTTTTTAAGAGTGATGTAATAATATCTGCAACTGCAAAATAAGTGTCTGAAACTTCCTGACCTTTTAAAACAGTTCCTAAGTCTGCAATTTCTGCATCCCAGTTTCCTGGAAATAGTTCGTATAATTTTCTTCGGATGAAATGTAAATCATCTCCACAACCAAAATTATTCTCAGAATTCCTATCTTCTTCAACTCCAAAAATTGCGATTTTTACATCTTTTAAATCTGGAAAACCATCTTGTTCAGTGTGTATTTTCATCCTATTCCCCAAACAATAAGGAGAATGCATTATTAAATGCGCAATCGCATTTTCTTTTACAGGGGATAAAAAATCTTGATTCATCAATTTTTAATTGGGTAGGCAATATACCAAATGATTATTTCTTTTTTGCAGTTTTTTTAGCTGGAGCTTTCTTTTTTGCTGCAGGCTTCTTTTTTGCTACTTTTTTCTTCGGTGTTTTTGCCTCTATCATTTTTACAGCTTCTTCTTTTGATAAGTTTTCTATATCTGTAGTTTTTGGCAACTCAATTTTAATTTTACCTTTCAAAACATTAAAACGTCCCCATCTTGCTTTTTCAACTCGAATGCCAACATCTTCCCAATTATGAAGAACTTTATCTATTTCTTTCTGCTTTTTAATTTCGATTAATTCTATAATATCATCATCAGAAAGATTATCAAAATCGTATTTTTTATTGACATTGATAAATATTGAATTCCATTTTATAAAAGGTCCAAAACGTCCAACACCTTTTTGTACAGGCAAATCTTCATAATGATAAATTGGAGCATCTGCTTTTTGCTTTGCCACAATTAATTCTTCTGCTCTTGATAAATCAACCTCCATTGGGTTTTCTCCTTTATCCAAAGAAACAAACATAGTTCCGAATTTAATGTAAGGTCCAAAACGTCCATTAGAAACAATTACTTCTTCACCTTCATAACTTCCTAAAGTTTTAGGCAATAAGAACAACTCCAAGGCTTCTTCCATGGTAATTGTACCTAAATTCTGATCTTTATTTAAGCTTGCAAAAGTTTTTTCTTCGTCTTCTGGAGCTCCAATTTGTGCAATTGGTCCGAATTTTCCAAGTCTTACTAAAACTGTTTTTCCAGATTCAGGGTGCTTTCCTAAAATTCGTTCACCACTTTCTCTTTCTGCATTTTCTTTTACATCTTCTACATTATCATGAAATTTACCATAGAAACCTTTAATCATTTCTATCCAATTTTCTTGACCTTCAGAAATATCATCAAAAGAAGATTCTACTCTTGCAGTAAATCCAAAATCTAAAATATTAGAAAAATTGGCCACTAAAAAGTCGTTTACAATATTACCAATATCAGTTGGTACTAACTTGTTTTTATCTGAACCTGTCTTTTCCGTCAAAATTTCACTTTTCACAGCTCCATTTGATAAAATCATTTGTTCATATTCTCTTTCTACACCTTCATTTTGCCCTTTTTCTACATAACCTCTTCTTTGAACTGTAGAAATTGTTGGTGCATATGTAGATGGTCTTCCAATTCCTAATTCCTCCAATTGCTTTACTAAAGATGCTTCTGTAAATCTGTATGGTGGACTTGTAAAACGTTGTGTGGCATTTATATATGTATACTCTAAACTTTCTCCAACTTTTAAATTTGGCAACATTCCTGCTTGCTCTTCCTCATCATCATCTTTCCCTTCTAAATACACTTTTAAGAAACCTTCAAACTTAATCATCTCACCATTTGCTGTGAAGATTTTTGAGTTTTCAGTATTTTCAATTTTCATGTTGGTACGTTCCAACAAAGCATCACTCATTTGCGAAGCCAAGGTTCTTTTCCAAATTAAATCGTATAATCTATCTTGGTCATATTCAACATTTACAGAATGCATTTTCATGTTGGTGGGTCTAATCGCTTCGTGAGCTTCTTGCGCTCCTTTAGATTTCGACTTAAAAACACGTTGTTTGCTGTATTCTTTTCCATAAGAAGCTGTAATTTCTTCTTCAGCTTCATCTCTTGCATCTACAGATAAGTTTACACTATCTGTTCTCATATAAGTAATCAAACCAGCTTCGTACAAACGTTGTGCAACCTGCATAGTTCTACCAACAGCAAAACCTAATTTTCTGGATGCTTCTTGTTGTAATGTTGATGTTGTAAATGGTGCAGCTGGAGACTTTTTTGCTGGTTTCTTCGTTAAATCAGCAATTGAAAAATCTGCTTTTCCACAAGATTTTAAAAATGTTTCTGCAGCTTTTTTAGAATCGAAATTCTTTGGAATGGTTGCTTTAAAAGTTTTTCCTTCTGTATTAGAAAACTCTGCAACTACCTTATAATGTGTTTCTGCAGTAAATTCTTGAATGCTTCTTTCTTTTTCTACAATTAAACGAACTGCCACAGATTGTACTCTACCTGCAGACAAACCTCCTTTAACTTTTCGCCATAAAACTGGCGATAATTCGTACCCAACAAGCCTGTCTAAAACTCTACGTGCTTGTTGTGCATTTACCATATTATAATCGATATCTCTAGGATTTTCGACTGCTTTTAAAATAGCTTTTTTGGTAATTTCATGAAAAACAATACGTTTTGTGTTTTCATCTTTTAACTCTAATTGCTCTTTTAAATGCCAAGCAATTGCCTCACCTTCTCTATCCTCATCACTTGCTAACCAAACAATGTCTGCTTTTTTTGCTAATGCTCTTAATTTCTTAACAACTGGTTTTTTATCATCTGAAACAATATATTTTGGACTAAAATCACCATCAACATCAATTCCTAATTCTTTAGAAGGTAAGTCTGCAATATGCCCATAGCTAGATTCTACTTGAAAATCTTTTCCGAGAAATTTTTCTATGGTTTTTGCCTTTGCTGGCGACTCTACAATTACTAAATTCTTTGCCATATATCTTTCTTTTGTCTTAAAAAACACAAATCAAACTGCATTTTTTGGACTGCAAAAGTATGTAGTTTTTTTTTATAATTTTTTTTAAAAATGATTTTTACGTTAAATTTATGAGAAAAATTATTCTACAGTTATCTTTTGCACGAGTTTTGTTGCCGAATTTCCACCAACAAAAAGTTGAAAATCTCCAGCTTCTACTTCCCATTTTTTATTGATGGTATAAAACTGAAGAACCTCTTTATCAATAGTAAAAGTAACCGTTTTTGTTTCGCCTGCATTTAAAGAAATTTTCTCAAATCCTTTTAATTCTTTTACAGGTCTTACAATACTTGCTACTAAATCTCTAATATATAATTGCACAACTTCTTCCCCAACAATATTTCCTGAATTTGTTACATCTACAGAAAGTGTAATTTTTTCTTCGGATGAAATTGTTGCTTTATCAACGTTTATAGTATCGTAAGAAAAAGTAGTATAACTCAAACCAAACCCAAAAGGGAATAGTGGCCATTTTTCTACATCTGTATATCCTGCATAGGTTACATGTTTTGGGTGATAAGGTCTTCCCGTATTTTTTTGATTGTAATACAATGGCTCTTGTCCAACATTTCTTGGAAAAGAAACTGGTAATTTTGCTGATGGATTGTAATCACCAAATAAAACATCTGCAATTCCATTTCCAGATTCTGAGCCTAATTGCCAAGTCACTAAAATTGCTGGTAATATTTCGTTTACTCGTGTTAAATCCATTGGTCTTCCATTTGATAAAACCAATACAATGTTTTTATTCACTTTATAAACAGCTTCTAACAATTCGTTTTGAAGACCAGCAAAACCAATATTAACTTGACTTCTTCCTTCTCCTGTTTGATACGCATCTTCACCAATTGCTAACAAAACAACTTCCGCTTTTTTTGCAGCTGCAACTGCTTTTGCAATTCCGTCTTTATTTTCGGTATTTATTTTTAAAGGATGTAAAAATTGTCTTTCTCCAGGAGCTACAGTTGGAATCAATAAATCGACTCCTTTTTCGTAATAAATTTTAGTATTTTCATCAACTTTAGCTTTCACACCTTCTAATAAAGAAACTGCTGAATTATACGCACCTTTTCCTCTCCAATTACCCAAAGGTTGATTTTTATTATCGCCAAAAGGACCAATAATTGCAATACTTTTTACGCTTTTAGAAACTGGTAAAATCTCATTATCATTCTTTAATAAAACAATCGATTTTTTTGCAGCATCTCTTGCAACTGCTAAATGTTCTGGAGTATAAATATCGTTTTTCTCTTTTTCTTCATCACAATATTTATAAGGATCATCAAACAAACCTAATTGAAATTTAATTCTCAAAATACGTTTTACAGCATCATTTAAATGTGCTAAAGAAATTTTATCTTCTTCTAATAATGTTGCTAAAGAAGCTTCATATGCATACGATTCCATATCCATATCACTCCCTGCATTTAAAGCAATTTCTGCAGCGTGTTTTTTATCTTTTGCATAGCCATGAGCTCTCATTTCTCCAATAGAACCCCAATCTGAAACGATAAAACCATTCCAGTTCCAATCTCCTTTTAAGATATCTCTTTGCAATTCTCTATGTCCTGTTGCAGGAATTCCATCAATATCATTAAAAGAATTCATAAACGTTGCAACACCCGCTTTTGCAGCTGCTTTAAAAGGTGGTAAAATCATATTATGCAATTCGAATTCACCAACTGTAACTGCACTATATTCTCTACCAGCTTCTGCAAAACCATAACCAGCAAAATGTTTTGCACAAGCTGCAATTGTATTATTATCAGCTAAATTATCACCTTGAAAACCTTGAATTCTTGCAACACCAATTACCGAATTTAAATACGGGTCTTCTCCTGCACCTTCCATAATTCTACCCCATCTTGCGTCTCTAGAAACGTCAATCATGGGTGCAAACGTCCAATTTAAACCAGAAGCAGCAGATTCTTTGGCTGCAATAGCTGCAGATTGTTTCATTAAATCCAAATCCCAACTTGCACTTTCTCCCAAAGGAATTGGAAAAATCGTCTTTAAACCATGAATTACATCGTACGCAAAAATTAAGGGAATTTTTAAACGAGAATTTTCCATGACCAATTCTTGCATTTCTCTAACTCTTGCTACAGAAACAACATTTAAAAGCGAACCAACTTCTCCTTTTTTAATTTTTTCGTGTTTATCTCTTGAACTACTTGAAGACCCTGGTCCTGTTAAAGTTCCACCCACAGAATACTGCACAGTTTGTCCAATTTTCTCTTCTAAAGTCATTAAATTTAAAACAGAATCTACTTTACGTTCTATTTCTTTATTGAGTGATGAGTTTTCTGTTTTGTGATCGATTTTATTACAACTTAAAAAACCAATACCTGTTATAAAAATTATAAATGAAATTTTTGTTGATATACGCATACTAAATTATTTTTTTTGAAATTCTACAAATACAGGAAAATGGTCTGAAGGATATTTTAAATCTTTAGAATCTGATAAAACACCATATTTTTTTAGGTTGATATTTGCCTTTTTTGATATAAATATATAGTCGATTCTATTTTTTATAGAATCTTGAAATTTAAAACCATTAAATGTACCTTGTTGACCGAAAGCATTTGCTCCAGCCAATTCTTTAGCATCGTTAAAATTGATTTTTAAATTTGAAATAAGTTCACTTTCTGGAGTCACATTAAAATCGCCCATGATTAAAACTGGGTAATTATTTGTGTTTACTTTTTTAATTTCAGCTTCAATTAATTTGATACCATTTAACTGTGCTTCGTTTCCTTTATGATCTAAATGTGTGTTGAAAACCCATA
>CAXBPL010000012.1:0-61223 GCA_963977615.1 uncultured Polaribacter sp.
ATTCTCTGTTTGTATTGAATTCAATTTTAGGAATTTCAATATTTCTAATAAAACTGTAAGGCATTAAAGCAACGTAATTGCTGTTTGTTTTTAAAGCTGGATTTATATGTTTTGAATCTATAGTATCTCTAGAGGCTACAAAGCTTAATCCGTTAATTTTTTTAACTTGACTATTGCAAGAAAATTGCAAGAATATCAGCAGTAAAAAGGGAAGTTTATATGTTTTCATAATCTTCCGAAAAATAGTTCTTTTTATTAAAACAACGTTCTTAAACCAATGTTAAAACTTTCTCCTAAACCTGTTGCAGTTCCTCTTACAAATTTACTATACAAAACTTCTAAATTTAAAACCTCTGTAAGTTGGTACTTTCCTCCAAAACCTACTGCTGTAAAATCTTGTGTAAATGCTTTATCATTTAAACCTAATCTTTGCGAATGTTGCACAAAACCTAAAATTGTAGATTTATCACTTGGAAAATAACTCATAAAAATTCCTGGAGCAAGCACAAAAGTGTTGTTCGCAAAACTGTCTTCTTCTCCAAAATTATACTCCGTATTTAATTCGGTAAATAATTGCCATTTTCCACTTGGCAATGTATAATCATAAAAAAAACGATTCTGAAACATGAAAGCTGTTTGATCTAAAAAAACACCATTTATATCGGTTTCCTTATCTATAATAGGAATATGAAAAGCACTTTGAACAGAAAAATTACCCACATTTTCTATAGGTTGCCATTTTAATGCAGGTGCAAAAGACGATAATCCGTTTCTAGAACTAGTATCATCAGCAAAATTAAATACAGAAGTAGCACTTTTACCATTTATTGTATTCGACCTGTATTCTAATAACAACCCAACATTTAATCTATTATTATCAGAAATACCTGTAAAAATATCAACTGTAGAAGTAAAAAATGTTTGTCTAGCAATTGTTCTTTTTGAACCATCAGTTCCAAATAAATCTTCAGTTTCTGTGTACAAATTGTTAAAAAACTTAATATCCCACTGACCTTTGCTCAATAATTTTGAAGGTGTATACGTTTGGATATTACTTAATTTTGATGGGTTTGAATCCTCATTTTCTTGTGCTACAAATTGCACACTTATTAATAAAATACTGATAAATGCAAGTCTTGTAAATTTAATAGTCATTTTGGTTGATTTTAGATTATTTTAATCGTTTGAATTATAACTAAAGTCTATTAAGAATTAAAAAACTTACAATAAATCTCAAAACTCTATTTATATTAATTCTAAACTGTCATTAATTTTTAAGTTCTTAACTTTAGCTTCGACTTAAAGCAAATAATCAATTAACTAACTATGGAGCATATCGTAATTATTGGGAATGGGATTTCTGGAGTTTCAGCTGCAAGACATATCAGAAAAAATTCTGACAAACAAATTACAATTGTTTCTGCAGAGACCAAATATTTCTTTTCTAGAACTGCACTCATGTATATTTATATGGGGCACATGAAATTTGAACACACACAACCTTATGAAAATTGGTTTTGGGACAAGAATAACATCAACCTAAAAGAAGGCTATGTTTCTAGTATTAATACTGATAAAAAAATACTAAATTTTAAAGATTCTTCTACGCTTTCTTTTGATAAATTAATTATCGCAACTGGTTCTAAACCAAATAAATTTGGTTGGCCAGGACAAGATTTGGATGGAGTTATGGGCATGTACCATAAACAAGATTTAGAAAAACTAGAAAAATTTGCACCAAATAATGAGGTTTGTAAAAGAGCTGTAATTGTTGGAGGTGGTTTAATAGGAATTGAATTGGCAGAAATGTTGAGAAGCAGAAAAATTCCTGTTACTTTTTTAGTACGTGAAGATAGTTTCTGGAATGGAGTTTTGCCTGCACAAGAATCTGAAATGATTAATAAACATATCAAAGAGCATCATATAGATTTGCGTTTATCAACCAATTTAAAAGAAATTAAAAGTGATGAAAATGGCAATGTAAAATCGATCATTATTGACGAAACTGGAGAGGAAATATTTTGTAACGTTGTTGGTTTAACAGCAGGAGTTACTCCAAATATCGATTTCTTAAAAGATTCTGGTATCGAAACAAAAAGAGGTGTTTTAGTCAATCGTTTTTTAGAAACAAACATCAAAGACATCTATTCAATTGGAGATTGTGCAGAGCAACATGAAGCCATTGGACAACGTAGAAATATTGAAGCAGTTTGGTATACAGGAAGAATGATGGGTGAAGTTTTAGCACAAACAATTTGTGGTAATAAAATGGAATACAAACCTGGACATTGGTTTAATTCTGCCAAGTTTTTAGACATAGAATACCAAACCTATGGTTGGGTTTTTAGCGAACGTAATAAACAAGAAAATGAAACCTATTTTCAATGGCAACATCCTAAAGAAAATATTTGTATTACCATTTCTTATGATAAAAATACGAATAAGTTTTTAGGAATAAATACATTCGGAATTAGAATGCGTCATGAAATTTTTGACAAATGGTTGACAGAAAACAAATCTATAGAGCACGTTTTAGAATATCTAAAAGATGCCAATTTTGATCCTGAATTTTACAATTTATATGAAAAAGACATTGTAGCAAAATTCAATCAAGAAAATAACACAAATATTCAGGTTAAAAAGAAAAGTTGGAAACGAATTTTCAGCAAAGCATAAGATATATGAAAACAATAAAATATACAGGTTTAATAGTCTTTTTAATAGGATTAACCATTTTTACAGCATCCGTTTTTACTGGAAATTTTAGTTTCACAGAACAAGAATTAGATTCTTTTATTCAAGAAAAAGGATATAAAAGTGAAATCATCAAAGAAGAATTATCCAAAGCAATTGTTACTGAAGAAAATTTAAACATTTTTCAATTTTCTGAACGTGTTAGAAATGCTGTAGAAACAAACAATAAGCATTATAATGATTTAATTGCAAAATATAATAAAGAGAAAAATTGGGATAAAAAAGGTGCTCAATATCAATATAGAATTGATGGTAAACCTCATACCATTAGTTTTCAAATCGCAAAAAAAGCAGGAAGTGGTTTTATAAAAGAAAATGCTGGTTTAATGTGGTTTTTAACTTTTGGGCTAGGCATATTTGGAGCATTAATGTTTATGCTACCAAACTTAATATTGTTAGGCAAACCAGGAATAAAAAACGACGGAGTTTATCATGATTCGTCTACAAATAGAGGTTGGATTGCTTGGTTAGTTTTAGTGTATTTGGTTGCATTTTATTTAGTGCTTTATTTTATGGCAGATTATGTTGTAAACTGGACGTTTATTTTAGACCCAATTAGCAAAGCTTTAAATGGTGGTGAAGCTTCTCAATGGTTTGTTTATGGCTTTTTATACTGTACAATTATGGTAACAATGGCTGTAAGAATGTACATTAAATACAGACATAATAAGTATCAAATTATAAGAACAACCTCTGTTTTATTCTTTCAAATTGTATTTGCTTTTTTAATCCCAGAAATTATGACCAGCTTAAACATGCCTGGTTACGATTTTAAAAATGCTTTTCCTTTAGATTATGATTTCTTCTTTGAATGGAACTTAAAAACATTGACTGAAAGTGGCTCAATTGGACTATTTATTTTAGTCTGGGGAATCGTTTTAACCTTAGTAATTGTGCCAGTAATGGTTTATTTTTTTGGAAAACGTTGGTATTGTTCTTGGGTTTGTGGTTGTGGAGGTTTAGCAGAAACTTTAGGAGATCCTTACAGACAACATTCAGACAAAAGCCTGAATGCCTGGAAATTAGAAAGATGGTTAATCCATTCTGTGTTAATTTTTTCTCTGGTGATGACACTCGTTACTTTGTATTGTTACTTTTCTGGAGAACAATCTTTTCTCGGAATTAAAACCCAATGGATAAAAGATACGTATAGTTTCTTGATAGGTGCTTGGTTTGCTGGAGTTATTGGAACAGGTTTCTACCCAATTTTTGGAAACAGAGTTTGGTGTAGATTTGGTTGTCCTTTAGCAGCTTATCTAGGAATGGTTCAACGTTTCAAATCAAGATTTAGAATTACAACAAATGGTGCACAATGTATTTCTTGTGGAAATTGTTCAACCTATTGTGAGCAAGGAATTGATGTAAGAGCTTATGCACAAAAAGGAGAAAATATTGTAAGATCTAGTTGTGTTGGTTGTGGAATTTGTTCTGCAGTTTGCCCAAGAGGCGTTTTAAAATTAGAAAATGGTCCTGAAGATGGTAGAATAAATCCTACAGAAATCTTATTAGGAAACGATGTTGATTTAATGAATTTAATTAATAAGAAATAGTATTCTGCAAAACAGGTTTCAGTTTGCAGACTAATTTTTCTGTAAACTGAAATTTGTATGTATAAAATGATGAATAACTTAAACACCCTTATTACTCAAAGTAGAAAAAACTTTGTGCCTTTGCGTATTTGCAAGAATTTTATTTTTATAACAATGTTAGTCCTTTCAGCAAATTCTTTTGCTCAAAAAACCTATCAAAAGGAATATTATGATTCTGGTCAATTAAAAGAAGAAGGTTGGCTTTTAGATGATAAAAAAGTAGATTATTGGAAATTTTACTTCGATAATGGAAATTTAAAACAAGAAGGTAGCTACAAAAAGGGTCAAAAAATAAAATATTGGTACTTTTACACCGAAAATGCAATCATGGATAAAGAAGGGCATTTTAAAAAAGGTATTAAAGAAGATTGGTGGTTGTTTTATGATGAAGAAGGAATTGTAAATCATAAATGCCAATTAAAAAATAATCAGAAAAACGGATATTGCTTGGTTTACAAAGAAGAAAAAATAATTAAGGCTTCAAAATTCAAAGAAGGAAAAAAAATAAAAGAATGGACAAGTTTATCCTCTTTTAAAAAAGAAAACAACATATTTGATTTAAGATAAATGAAGCCAGTTATAAAAGTTATTATTCCTGCTTATAATGAGCAAGATTCTATTGGAAGTGTTGTTAAAGATATTCCTAAAATAGTTGATGAAATTATTGTTATTAGTAATAATTCTACTGATAACACAGAAATTAACGCCAAAAATGCTGGTGCAACTGTTTTATCAGAAACAAGAAAAGGCTATGGTTATGCTTGCTTAAAAGGCATGGATTATATTGCTAAGCTCGACATAAAACCAGACATTATTGTATTTCTTGATGGTGATTACTCTGATTATCCAGAACAATTAACGGAAATTGTTTCGCCAATTATCAACCAAAACAAAGATTTTGTAGTAGGTGCAAGAGTAAAAGAATTGCGTGAAAATGGTGCCATGACTCCTCAACAAGTTTTTGGAAATTGGTTAGCAACTTTTTTAATGAAGCTATTTTTTGGAGCAAAATTCTCTGATTTAGGACCTTTTAGAGCTATTAAATACGATAAACTACTAGCTTTAAACATGGAAGATAAAACTTATGGTTGGACAGTAGAAATGCAACTAAAGGTTTTAAAGCAAAAAATGACCTACAAAGAAATTCCTGTAAAATATAGAAACAGAATAGGTGTCTCAAAAGTTTCAGGTACTGTAAAAGGTACTATATTTGCAGGAGTAAAAATTTTAGGTTGGATTTTTAAATATAGTTTTAAATAATGATTATAGAGTATCTTATTATATTTATTTACACGTTCTGTTTGGTGCTTATTTTTATCTATGCACTTGCACAGTTAAATTTGCTTATCAATTATTTAAAGTATAGAAATAAAGAGGATAATTCTCTTAAATTTGACTTTACAAACCCAAATGAAATTCCTTTTGTAACCATACAATTACCCGTTTTTAACGAGTTGTATGTTATGAAACGTTTGTTAAAAAACATTGCAAAACTAGAGTATCCAAATGATAAGATAGAGTTTCAAGTTTTAGATGATTCTACTGATGAATCTGTAGAAATAACTGCAAAACACGTTAAAATACTTCAAGAGAAAGGAATTAATATTGAACATATTAGAAGAACAAATAGACAAGGTTTTAAAGCTGGTGCTTTAAAAGAAGGTTTAAAAACTGCAAAAGGTGAGTTTATTGCCATTTTTGATGCCGATTTTTTACCGAAAAAAGATTGGTTGTACCAAACAGTCCCTTATTTTAAAGATGATAAAATTGGCGTTGTTCAAACAAGATGGAGTCATATCAACAGAAATTACTCTACACTAACAAGAATTCAAGCTTTTATGTTAGATGCTCATTTTACACTAGAACAAGTGGGTAGAAATAGCAAAGGTCATTTTATAAACTTTAATGGAACTGCTGGTATTTGGCGAAAAGAATGTATTTACGATGCTGGTAATTGGCAAGGAGACACACTTACAGAAGACATCGATTTAAGCTATAGAGCACAGTTAAAAAATTGGAAATTTAAGTATTTAGAAAAAGTAGAAACTCCTGCAGAACTTCCTGTAATTATTAGTGCAGCTAGATCGCAGCAATTTAGATGGAATAAAGGTGGTGCAGAGAATTTTCAGAAAATGATAAAACGTATTATTACCAATAAAAACGTTTCTGTAAAAACTAAAATTCATGGATTATTACATTTGCTAAACAGTTCTATGTTTATCTGTATTTTTTTGGTAGCAATCTTAAGCATTCCAATGTTATACATTAAAAATGAATATGAACATTTAAAGAATTATTTTTATGTGATGAGCTTTTTTGTAGCAAGTTCTTTGATCTTTTTTGTGTGTTATTGGCACATGTATAAAAATATTTATGGTGGTGGTTTTATAAGATTTTTAAAATATATTGGCGCATTTTTCACGTTTTTTTCAGTGGCAATGGGTTTTTCTTTGCACAATACAATTGCAGTATTAGAAGGACATATTGGTAAAAAAAGTGAATTTGTAAGAACTCCAAAATTTAATATTAAAACCATTAAAGATGGTTGGAAAAACAATAAATACATTAAAAAGAAACCTTCAGTTCACGTAATTTTAGAAGGTCTTTTAGCTATTTATTTCATTTTTGGAATGTATAGCGCATTTATTGTTGGTGATCAAGGAGGAGATTTTGGACTTTTCCCTTTCCATTTTATGCTTTTTGTAGGTTTTGCTTATGTTTTCTTTAAGTCAATTTTCTCAAAAGCGTAATGCCTTTTTTTAACAAATACAAAAACGTACTACTAATTTTTAGTAGTATACTTCTTTATATTTTCTTTGCTTATTTTTTAGAAAGAACGGAATTTAACATCCTTATTTCTTTGTGGTTTGCCCTTTTTGGTTGTTTTTATCTGTTGATGCAAAACAAGCAAATCTCATTCTCTACTTTAGTTGGCATTGCTATTCTTTTTAGGTTGATATTCCTTTTTGCAACGCCTAATTTATCGCAAGATTTTTACAGATTTATTTGGGATGGTCGCATGCTTTTTGAAGGCTTAAATCCTTATGTAACCTTACCAGAAAACATCGTTCAACAAAACAGTTTCCCAATTGCAGATGCAGAAGAATTGTATGCAGGAATGGGCGAATTAAATGGAAGTCATTATACAAATTACCCGCCTTTAAATCAGCTTTGTTTTTTTATTGCAGCGTTATTTGCTAGCAAAAGTATTTTTGGTTCTGTGATTGTTTTTAGATTGATCATTATTTTAGCAGATATTGGAATCTTATATGTTGGAAAAAAACTTTTAGAAAAACTAAATCTTCCCATCAAAAATATTTTCTGGTACATTTTAAATCCTTTTATCATTATAGAAATGACAGGAAATCTGCATTTTGAACCTGTAATGTTATTCTTCTTTATATTTGGAATGTATAAATTGTATCAACAAAAATGGGCATTAGCAGCAATTTTAATCGGTTGTTCTATTTCTGTAAAATTAATTCCATTATTATTTTTGCCATTGTTTTTTCAATGGTTTGTGTGTAAAAATAAAACTTCAAAAGATTTGAAACCACTAGAATTTTCTGCTGAAGAAAAAACCTCTATGAAATGGATTGGTTTTAAATTTCATCCCAAAAAATTGCTTCAATTAATTTTATTTTATATCATTACAATTCTAACTGTTGTTATTTTATTTCTGCCTTTTTTATCATCAACATTAATAGAAAACTACTCAAAATCGGTTGGTTTGTGGTTTGGTAAGTTCGAATTTAATGCAAGTTTCTACTATCTTTTTAGAGAAATCGGCTACCTGTTTAGAGGCTATAATGAAATTGCTATTATTGGTAAAATAACACCTATTTTAACCATTTTAATATTGATGTTGTTAACGTTTTTTAGAAAAAATACCACGTTAAAACAAGTATTTACAGCAATGCTTTTCGGACTTTGTTTTTATTATTTCACATCCACAACTGTGCATCCTTGGTATTTGGCAACTCCAATTATTTTATCAGTATTTACAAAATATAAATTCCCTATTGTTTGGAGTTTAGTTATTATTTTAAGTTACCAAGCGTATGCAAATAATCCTTGGGAAGAAAATTTATGGTTTGTAGGTCTTGAATATTTGGTCGTATATTCTTTCATTTTTTATGAAATAAGAAGGTTTCATAGAAAAAAAATGATAAATTAATACTTTCTCAAATACTAACGCTATATATTTTTATATCTTCGTAATTAAATTTTTTTAGATGAAGAAACTAACCATAAAAGATATTGCCAAACATTTTAATGTTTCTATTTCCACAGTTTCTAAAGCTTTAAATGATAGCTACGAAATTAGTGAAGCTACAAAAGACAAAATTCAGAAATACGCCAAAGAGAACAATTACAAGCCTAACTTTAACGCGTTAAGTTTAAAAAATAGAAGCACAAAAACAATTGGTGTTATTATACCAACAATGCTTAATTATTTTTTTGCACAAGTATTTAAAGGAATAGAAAAAAAAGCGTTAGAAAGAGGTTACAAAGTAATTACGTGCATTTCCAACCAATCTCATGAAAAGGAGGTAGAAATCATTGAAATGCTTTCTAATGGAAGTATAGATGGTTTTTTATTATCAATGGCAAAAGAAACCGAACTAAATAACAAACACGAGCATTTTAAGGAATCTATCGAAAACGGAACGCCAATTGTAATGTTTGATAGAGTTGCAAAATCGATTGAATGTGATAAAGTTGTAACTGACGATTTAAATTCAGCTGCAAGTACTGTGGAATTTTTATATAAAAAAGGACATAAAAAAATTGCATTTATATCTACCATTAGCGATTTATATATTGGAGAACAACGTCTTTTAGGCTACAAAAAAGGATTAGAAAAAGTAGGTTTGCCTTTTGATGAAAATTTGGTTTTAAATATTTTAGAAAGAGATTATAAAAAATATGTAAAACAAGTAAAACCCTTTGTAAAAGACACAGAAATTGATGCTGTAATTACAACTGGAGAATCTGTGGCTGTTTCTACAATGAAAGCGATTAAAAAAAGTGGCAAAAAAATACCTAAAGATGTTGCTGTAATTGCATTTTCTAACGGAATTTTATCAAGACATTCAAGTCCAAAAATGACGACAATTAGTCAACATGGAGAACAAATGGGAGCAACTGCTGCTGAAATTTTGATTGATAAATTAAAAAATAAAAATACAGATATCGTTACAAAAGTTATTAAAACAGATATCGTAATTAGAGATTCTACAAGGTAATATAATGGATTTATCAAATATAAAATTAGTAGTTTCTGACATGGATGGAACTTTGCTAAACTCTAACCATGAAGTTAGCAACCAGTTTTTCGAAATTTTTAAAAAGCTACAAGAAAAAAATATTTTGTTTTGTGCAGCAAGTGGAAGACAACACAACAGCATTGTTGAACGATTAGCTAAAATTAAAGAGGATATTTATGTAATTGCAGAAAATGGTGGTGTTGCAAAAAAGGGCGAAGAAGTTTTACTTTCTAACTTTTTAGAAGCTGAAAAAATTTTAAAAATGCTTCCGATTTTAAGAGAAATCAATGGCGCAAATATCGTTTTGTGTTGTGATGATGCAGCGTATATAGAAAGTAAAGACGCACGTTTTATCGATTTATTTCAAGAATATTACACAAGCTTTGAAATTATTGATGATTTAGTGGAAATTGCAAAAACAATCCCTGTTTATAAAATTGCTGTTTTTCATCATGAATCTTCAGAGGAATGCATATATCCTGAAATAAAACATTTAAAAAACGAAATTCTACTAAAGGTTTCAGGGCAAAATTGGTTAGATATTTCCGATGAAAAATCCAACAAAGGTATTGCTTTAAATCATCTGCAAAAATTGCTAAATATCACCAGAAAAGAAACAATGGTTTTTGGCGATTATTTAAATGATATAGAAATGATGAAAGAGGCTGATTTTAGTTTTGCAATGAAAAATGCGCATAAAGATATTACTGAATTGGCAGATTTTTCTACTGAAAGTAACGATAATTTTGGGGTTGAACGTGTTTTGGGAAAACTAATTGATTCTTTATAATTACGTTTTCTTACACAGAGATCCACAGAGTTTCTTTTGATTTCTTTTAAGGAGATTCACAGAGGATTTTGTTAGTTTGTAAAGTGCTAACGCTCGTTTTTAACGAGTGCCAAACTTTTTCGATACTCGTTAAAAACGAGTACTAGCGAATAATTATCAAACTAAATTCAAAAAGTTAAACTCCAAAAGCAGAAAGAACCAATTTTCTTGAACCTCCATAATTTCTGTGTTCACATAAATAAATTCCTTGCCAAGTGCCTAAATTTAACTCTCCATTGGTAATTGGTATCTCTACAGAAGAACCTAAAATAGATGCTTTTAAATGTGCTGGCATATCATCTGAGCCTTCATAAGTATGAATATAATAAGGAGCATTTTCTGGAATCATTTTATTAAAATGACTTTCAAAATCTAAACGAACTGTTGGATCTGCGTTTTCATTGATCGTTAAACTTGCAGAAGTGTGTTTTATAAATACTTTTAAAAAACCTTTTTTGATGGATTTTATTACTGGAAACTTATCTAAAACTTCATCAGTTATTAAATGAAATCCTCTTTTATAGGGTTGTAATTGAATTTCTTGTTGTTCAAAAATCATAATTCATCATCATAAGAAACTGTACTTTGTCTTTCTCTGTTTACATGTAATTTGGTTACATCTGGTCTTGAATAATGCCCAACAACATCAAAATTTTGTCTTTCTTCTAAAACTCGATTAAAATCTAAGGTTTCTATGATTAAACCTTCTTTATTGATGACTGGTTCAACAATCCATTCTCCATCTGGACCTGCAATGCAAGAACCTCCATTTGCTAAAACTTCTGGAGCGTCTTTTACAATTTCATCAACATGAGGAACATCACTTGGAAAATCTGTTTTTTGCATTAAACTAGAAACAGAAATCACAAAAGAACGCGATTCTCTTGCAATAAATCGTGTAATATCTTTGGTATTATAATCTGAACCTGGCCAAACTGCAATATGCAAATTTTCGCCCAAACCATACAAAGCTGTTCTTGGTAAAGGCATCCAATTTTCCCAACAATTTAAACCACCAACAGTAAATTCTTTAAGCGAATGAACTTGCAACCCATTTCCATCTCCAGGAGCCCAAGTTAAACGTTCGTCATAAGTTGGTTGTAGTTTTCTATGCACAGATTTTATTTCTCCTTGCTGATTTATATACACTAAACTTGCGTAAATACTATGTCCTCCTCTATTTTGAGCACGTTCCATAATGCCTAAATAAATAGCAATATTATGTTCTTTTGCCAATTTACAAATAGAATCTAATTCGCCTTTTTCAATTGTAATCGAATTACGAACATAATGTGCATGAATTTCTTTTTGTGTTGATGAATTCCATTCAGCTCCATTGGTTAAAGCAATCCAGAAAGGATAACCAGGTAATAATGCCTCTCCAAAGACAATTAGCTCACAGTTTTCTTTTGCTGCATCTACAATTGATTTCTCGATTTTTTCAATTGTTTTTTCTTTGTTCAACCAAACTGGAGAAATTTGTGCTAAGGCTACTTTTAATAGGTTGTTTTTCATCTATTTATCATTTTAAATATCCATCGTAATATTTTACCAAAAGCAAAAGCTATGAGAAAAATTAAAATAATTATTTTAAAATTGTCATCAATAATCCCAATTATTAGACACAACAACATCAATAATAAAAAATAAATATTTCTAGGTTTTTCTAACCAAGTTAAGATTAGATGCTTTTTCATATCATCTTAAATATTTCTCTGTGAATCTCTGTGCTTTCTCTGTGTTTTCTCTGAGAATCTTTGTGGAAAACTATTACACAGAGTCGCACAGAGTTTTTCACAGAGATTCACAGAGAGAAAAGTTATATCTCAATAGCAACTACCAAACCTTCATTACTTCTTACATTAAAAACGGTTTCATCATCAAAAATTAAATATTGACCTTTAATTCCAACTAACTTTCCAGTAAAATTTGGTGTTTTTATCAAATTTAAACTTTTTGGTTTTACAGGATATTTATGCACAGGAAAATTCAAATTGGTTTCCGAATTGTTTTCTATAAAATATTCTTTGGCTTCATCAGGAATGTATTGTTTCAATTTCTCTCTCCATTCCACCAAATTTTCATCTGCAATATCGTTTTTAAGCATTTTTCGCCAATTTGTTTTGTCTCCAACATAATCTTTTAAAGCAACTTCTGTAATTCCTGCTAAATATCTGTTAGGTACTTCCACAATTTCTATGGCTTCATGTGCTCCTTGATCTATCCATCTTGTTGGCACTTGTCCTTTTCTAGTTACACCAACTTTTACGTTGCTAGAATTTGCCAAATACACAATATGTGGTTTTAATTGCACCGATTTTTCGTACGCTAAATCTCGATCTTCAATGCCTAAATGTGCTTTACTTAATTCAGGTCTCATAATCCAATCTGCTGCATTTGGAATATCAAAGAAACAAGATTTACAAAAACCTTGTCTGTAAATTTCTTTTTCTAGATGACAATTTAAACATTCGTATTTTATAAAACTGATCGATATTTCCTTATTCAGTAACTGATTCATGTTTATAAAATCAGTTTTCATATCTAAATAATACTGAATTTCATCCCCATTTTCAGTCTTCATTTTTTTTAAAACTCCTTGATATTGCATAAATAAATTTTTGTTATTTTTAGCTCCTCACAAACTTACAAAAAAACGGAACTTAATTTATGGCATTTCCCATAGTAAATTCAATCATTTCTTGGTTTCTTAAAAAACGAATTCATCAAATTGAGTTGTTTTTAAAATACCCAATAGATGTTCAAAATGAACTTTTATTAAAATTAGTTTCAGCCTCAAAAAAAACTGAGTTTGGTATGCAACATAATTTTTCATCGATTAAAAACTATGAAGATTTTGCAAAATTAGTGCCTATTCAAAAATACGAAAGTATTGAGCCATTAATTGAACGTTGCAGAAAAGGCGAACAGAATTTATTTTGGCACACCAATATAAAATGGTTTGCAAAAAGTAGTGGCACCACCAATGCAAAAAGCAAATTTATTCCTGTAAGTGATGAGGCTTTGGAGTATTGCCACATGAAAGCTGGTAAAGATATGTTGTGTTTGTACATCAACAATAACGAACATACACAGCTTTTTACAGGCAAAAGTTTGCGTTTAGGAGGTAGTTCTGATATTTACGAAGACAATAGCTCTTACTTTGGAGATTTGTCTGCAATTATTACAGAAAATTTACCTTTTTGGGCAGATTATAGTTCTGCTCCAAGCCAAGAAGTTGCTCTATTATCTGAATGGGAAACCAAAATGGAAGCGATTATTGATGAAACCATCAACGAAAATATTACGAGTTTGGTTGGTGTACCAAGTTGGATGTTGGTACTTTTAAACAGAGTTTTAGAAAGAACAGGGAAAGATAATATTTTAGAAGTTTGGCCAAATCTAGAAGTGTATTTTCATGGAGGTGTAAATTTTAATCCCTATAGAGAACAGTACAAAAAGTTAATTCCGAAAAAGAATTTTCAGTATTATGAAATTTACAATGCTTCTGAAGGTTTTTTTGCAATTCAAGATAACAATGGTTCTAAAGAATTATTGTTGATGCTAGATTATGGGATTTACTACGAGTTTATTCCAATGACCGATTATAATGGAGAAAACTCTAAAACAATTCCTTTATCTGAAGTAAAAAAAGAAATCGATTACGCCTTAATTATTACTACAAATAGTGGTTTATGGCGTTATTTAATTGGTGATACCATTCGTTTTACAGATTTAGAACCTTACAGAATTAAAATTACGGGTAGAACAAGACATTATATTAATGTTTTTGGTGAAGAATTAAATATAGAAAATGTAGAAGATGCCTTAAAAATGGCAACTGAAAAAACAGATTCCTTAATTATTGATTATACTGTTGGCCCTATTTTTATGAAAGATAAAAAAAGTGGTGGTCATGAATGGATTATCGAGTTTAGCAAAAAACCTGAAAATATGGATTATTTTGCAGAGCTTTTAGACAACGCTTTAAAGGCTATAAATTCTGATTATGAAGCAAAACGTTACAATTCTATGACCTTAGCAATGCCAAAAATCCATGTAGCAAAAGAGGGTTTATTTTATGATTGGTTAAAGAAAAAAGACAAATTAGGTGGGCAACATAAAGTACCAAGATTGTCTAATTCTAGAGTTCTTGTAGAGGAGTTGTTAGAATTATAAATAAAAAAAGCCACCAATAAAATCGATGGCTTCTTTAAATGATTAAACATTATTGAATATTTAATCTTTTAATATCTAAATATCCTAAAATGGAGGTTGCTAAAAAACAAAAAAGACTATAAATGGTAACTGTTGATATTCCAAAAGTTAATGGCATTTTATCGCCTAAAGAAACTGATAAAACACTGAAAGAGTAAGGAAAGTAAATCGACTGTGTTGCTTGAGAAAGAATGATACCTATAACTGCTAAAAACATTCCAATACCTAAAGGAATAATAAAGTTTTTGAATCTAAAACTTAACCAAAATTGAATTCCGATAATTCCTAAAGTAGCTATAAAAGATGTTGCTAATACTTTTAAAAATTTCAAATGTTCAGGTTGAAAATCTAAAAAAGCTAAATCGGAATGAATTGCACCTAACAATGCACCAGTTAATAAAATAGCAACATAGTAATAAATATATGTGGTAATTATTGCAAAAATAACAATTGTTAATTTTCCGAAATAAATACTCCATTTAGGAATTGGCAAAGCAAACAAGTGTTTTATTCCCAAAGATTTATGTTCCACTTGCATAATTAAACTAGTAATTAATACAACAAACATTGGTATAAAAAATGGGATGGAATTCTCAATTTGAGTAGTCATAAATTTTTCCCAGGGATTTATTCCTGCTGCAGGAGCCAAATTTTCATGTTTTAAAAGGTACGCTATAAAAAATAATATTGGAAAAATAATTGCACTTATAATCGTGAGCCAAAAAGCAAATGTTCTTTTTAACTTAATTAACTCGTTTTTTAAGCTTGAAGTATAATATAATATTGCAGACATAATTTTAGTTTTCGGTTAATGATAAGAAAAGTTCTTCTAAATTGTTTTTAATGGATACTTGATAGACTTCTATATTTTCTGCTCTTAAAGCATCAATTATTTTAGAAATCTCTTTCTTATCATCAACTTCAATTTGAATAAAATCATCTGTTAAAGACGTATTTTCTTTACCTAAAACATCTAAAATTATCATGGCATTTGTAAATTTATCAACTTCAAAATCAACCGTTAATTTTTTTCCTTTTGATTCTTTTAGAGCCTTTACTGTATCTTGAAATAACATTTTACCATTTCTTATAATTCCAACATGGGTACATGTCCTTTCTATTTCAGTTAATAAATGACTAGAAATAAAAATGGTTGTTCCAAATTTCTCATTTAAATTTTTAATTAGTTCTCTCATTTCAATAATTCCCTTTGGATCTAATCCGTTTGTAGGTTCATCTAAAATGATTAATTCTGGGTTACTTAAAAGAGAAATAGCCAATCCTAAACGCTGTTTCATACCTAAAGAATAGGCTTTAATTTTTTTGTTTTTAGCATAACTTAATTTGACAATATCTAAAACTTCGTCTATTCTTTCTGGCGAAATATTTTGACGATAATTAGCAGCAATTCTTAAATTATCTAACGCATTTAAATGCTGATATAAAGATGGGTTCTCTATTAAAGCTCCTACTTTACCTAAACTTTTTAAACGATTTTTTGCTTCGAAATTCTCACCAAACAGAGCGACTTTGCCAGATTGTTTTTTTAGCAATCCTAGAATTAAACGAATGGTTGTGCTTTTTCCAGAACCATTTGGCCCTAGAAATCCATAAATACTGCCTTTGGGAACTTTTAGCTCCAAACTCTCAATATCTTTTCTTGTCTTGGTATAAGAAAAATTGAGGTTTTGTGTTTCTACAATTAATTGATTCATAATTTGGTTTTATTAGTTTACTTATAAAGTAAACGAACCAAATTAAAAATTGTAACGAGAGGTATATTAAACCTTACGTTCTACAACATAGTCAATCATCTGTAGAAGTGAGTTTTTGTAAGGAGATTCTGGATAGTTATTTAAAATTGATAAAGCTTTACTTTTATAGTTATTCATTTGCGAAATTGTATATTCAATTCCCCCATTATTTTTCACAAAAGCAATAACTTCTTTCACTCTAACTTTATCTTTATTATATTTTTTGACAGAATTGATAATCCAAGCTTTTTCCTTTTTTGAGCAGTTGTTTAATGTATAAATTAAAGGCAACGTCATTTTTTGTTCTTTGATATCAATTCCTGTAGGTTTTCCTATTTTTTCATCAGAATAATCAAATAAATCATCTTTTATTTGAAAAGCGATCCCAATATATTCGCCAAATTTTCGCATTTGTTGCACAGTATCTTGGTTTGCACCCACAGAAGCTGCTCCAATTCCACAACAAGCTGCAATTAAAGTTGCCGTTTTTTGTCTTATAATATCAAAATAAATATCTTCTGTAATGTCTAATTTTCTAGCTTTTTCAATTTGTAGTAATTCGCCTTCGCTCATTTCACGAACAGCAATTGAAATTAGTTTTAGCAAATCGAAATCTTCATTATCTATGGATAAAAGTAATCCTTTGGATAATAAAAAATCGCCTACCAAAACAGCAATTTTATTTTTCCATAAAGCATTTAGAGAGAAAAAACCTCGTCTTCGATTCGAATCGTCTACAACATCATCATGCACTAAAGTTGCAGTATGAATTAATTCTACAACAGAGGCTCCCCTATAAGTTCGCTCATCAAAACCACCATTAGAAACCATTTTTGCGACTAAAAAAACAAACATTGGTCGCATTTGTTTTCCTTTTCTACGAACAATATAATAGGTAATTCTGTTTAGAAGTGGCACTTTAGACAACATAGAATCTTTGAACTTTTTCTCAAAGAGTTCCATTTCATTTTTAATGGGAAGTTTAATAAGTTCTACTTGATTCATATATGCTGATTCATCTCAGTATGAGTTGTAAAAATACAAAAAATAAGACACTAATTTCTCTAATACAACAAGCAGTTTTGTTGATGAATTTGTGTAATTTACCTCTAAAAACTATGCTTTATTTGCCAATTGTCCACAAGCAGCATCAATATCTTTACCTCTACTTCTTCTAACATTGATAGTAATATCGTTCATTTCTAAATTAGAAATATAATTATTAATTGCAGAAGAACTTGCTTGCTGAAACTCACCATCATCAATTGGGTTGTACTCGATTAAATTTACTTTACAAGGCACAGCTTTGCAAAATTCAACCAACGCTTTTATGTCTTCTTTTTTATCATTGATACCTTCCCAAACGATATATTCGTACGTAATTGCACGTTTTGTTTTTTCGTACCAATACTCTAAAGATTCTTTTAAATCTGCCAATGGAAATGTAGAATTAAAAGGCATAATTGACGTTCTAACTTCATCAATTGCAGAATGTAAAGAAACTGCTAAATTAAATTTCACATCTTCATCTGCCATCATTTTAATCATTTTTGGCACACCAGAAGTAGAAACTGTGATTCTTTTTGATGACATTCCCAAACCTTCTGGAGAAGTAATCATCTCAATAGATTTTATGACATTTTTGTAGTTCATTAAAGGCTCACCCATTCCCATAAAAACAATGTTTGTTAAAGGATGATTATGATACAATCTACTTTGTTTATCAATCACAACAACTTGATCGTAAATTTCATCAGGATTTAGATTTCGCATTCTCTTTAAACGAGCAGTTGCACAAAACTTGCAATCTAAACTACAACCAACTTGACTAGAAACACAAGCTGTTGTTCTTTTTTTTGTAGGAATTAAAACAGATTCCACAATTAAGCCATCATGTAATTTAATTCCGTTTTTTATGGTACCATCCTCACTTCTTTGCATGGAATCAACTTTTATATGATTAATTACAAAGTTGTTCTCTAACATTTCTCTAGTTTGTATAGAAATGTTGGTCATGTCTTCAAAAGTATGTGAAGATTTGCTCCAAAGCCATTCATACACTTGATTTCCACGAAATGCTTTATCGCCATTTTCTACGAAAAAATCTCGCAATTGCTCTTTAGTTAAGGCTCTTATGTCTTTCTTTTTAATCAAGTTTTCTAATTTTTAAAATAGATGTGCAAAAATACGTATATAATTTTAGCTTATAACTATTGTTGTTAAATTGGCTTGCGTTAGCGATTGAAACCTTTCGACTTCGCTCAAGACAGGTTCCATCCTTTTTTTATTTTTCTTAAAAAAAGATACAATGGAAAGCGCGACTTGGTCCTGAATTTCTTCAGGATAAAGAAACGCCCAAAAAACAAAAAAACTGACAATTATAAATCGTCAGTTTTTAATAGTATTTTGAACTTAAAATTTTCTTAGATAATTAAAAGTGCATCTCCATATGTAGAGAATTTATAGCCTTCTTTGATTGCTAATTTGTACGCTTCCATTAAAAAATCATACCCTGCAAATGCTGCTCCTTGCATCATTAACGTAGATTTTGGTGGATGAAAATTCGTAATCATTGCATTTGCGATGCTAAAATCGTAAGGAGGAAAAATAAATTTATTCGTCCAACCTTCATAAGCATTTAACTCTTGCTTAGAAGAAACTGAAGATTCTACAGTTCTCATAACTGTAGTACCTACTGCACAAATTCTTCGTTTTTCTTTCTTTGCTTTGTTAATTTTTTCTGCTGTTGCTGCAGGAATTATAACTTGCTCAGAATCCATTTTATGTTTCGATAAATCTTCTACTTCTACAGAACTAAAAGTACCTAAACCAATATGTAAAGTTACTTCAGCAAAATCAATTCCTTTAATTTCTAAACGCTTTAATAAATGTTTAGAAAAATGTAAACCAGCTGCTGGTGCTGCAACTGCTCCTTCATTTTTTGCATAAATAGTTTGAAAACGCTCTTCATCTGAAGCTTCAACTTCTCTATTAATTGATCTTGGCAAAGGAGTTTCCCCCAATTCTAATAATTTTTCTCTAAAAGCTTCGTAACTTCCATCAAACAAAAAACGTAATGTTCTTCCTCTTGAAGTTGTATTGTCGATAACTTCTGCAACTAAACTATCATCTTCACCAAAAAATAATTTGTTTCCGATTCTAATTTTTCTTGCTGGGTCTACCAAAACATCCCATAATCTATTTTCTGAATTTAATTCTCTTAATAAGAAAACCTCGATTCTTGCACCTGTTTTTTCTTTGTTACCATACATTCTTGCAGGAAAAACCTTGGTGTTATTCAGCATCATTACATCACCTTCTTCAAAATAATCAATAAGGTCTTTAAACTTTTTATGCTCAATAGTTTGGTCTTTTCTATTCAATACCATCAAACGAGATTCATCTCTATGTTCTGGAGGATAAACCGCCAACAATTCTTCTGGTAATTCAAAATCAAATTGTGATAATTTCATATATATAATTTGCTTAAAAAATGCAAAGATACGATATGCTAATAGGCGTTGTCAAGTGTTTGACTATTTATCTTTTAACTTCTTTTATTTGGATGCCAATTTGTTGCATATCGTCCCAAAATTTTTGATACGATTTTGTGACAACTTCTGCATCTAAAATTTTTAAAGGAACCTTTAATGCTAAAGGCGCAAAAGCCATTGCCATTCTATGATCATTGTACGTTTCTATAGCAATATTTTCTTTTATTTCAGTTGATTTTTCTAAACGTAAACTTTTATCAGTAATCGAAATTTTTGCACCTAACTTCGTTAATTCGTCTTCTAAAGCCACCAATCTATCAGTTTCTTTAATTTTTAACGTGTGTAATCCTGTTAAATGACAAGCAATACTTTCAGAAAAACAGGTAACTGCAATTGTCTGTGCAATATCTGGAGCGTTTTTCAAATCGATTTCTAAAACCTCTTTATTGCATTCTTTTTCTTTTTTTAAGGTGATAAAATGATCACCAAAAGTGGTTGTTACTCCAAAATGTTGGTAAATTTCTGCCAAACAAGAATCGCCTTGTAAACTTTCTTTTTTATAAGCAGATAATTGAATTGTAGAACCAATTGCCAAAGATGCAGCAATCGAATAAAAATAACTTGCAGAACTCCAATCTGATTCTACCACAACAATTTGTTTTGCGATATTTTTCTTCGGATGTACTTTTATAAGATTTCCTTCAAAACTATTTTCAATTCCTAATTGCGTTAATAAACTCAATGTCATGTTTATATAAGGAACAGAAGTAATTTTACCAATCAATTCAATTTCTAGTCCGTTTTCTAATTTTGATGCAATTAATAACAAAGAAGAAATATATTGACTACTTACATTTCCATTAATTTGTACTTTATCTTTTGTAATCGTTTTCCCTTTAATTCTTATTGGTGGATATCCTTCTTTATCTTCATAAGTAATTTCTGCACCTAAATCTCTTAAAGCATTTACCAAAATTTCAATGGGTCTGTTTTGCATTCTATGAGAACCTGTTAATACAGTTTCTCTACCTTCATTTACAGCAAAATAACTAGTTAAAAAACGCATTGCTGTTCCTGCATGTCCAATATCAACTAGTTCTTCTTTTGTAGAAAGTGCATGTTGCATATGAATGGAATCATCAGAATCCGATAAATTTTCTATGGATATTTCTGGAAAGAGTTTTTGTAAAATCAGCAATCTATTAGATTCACTTTTAGAACCAGAAATAGTAATTTTTTCGTTTATTTTTTTATCAGCTAAAATATTTAACAATATGTCCATTCTAAAAAATGATTTTAATTCTTATTTTTAAGGCTTAAACTTACAACTAACCAAACATGAAAAAAATTCTTTTTCTGGCTTTTTGCTTTTTATTATCTGCGAATGCCAAAGTTAATGCACAAAAAAAAGCTACCCAAGTTTCTGACGAATATTTTAGCGAAGTAACCTACAGAAATATTGGTCCTTTTAGAGGTGGTAGAAGTGCAGCAGTAACAGGCGTAAATAACAAAGCAAACTTATTTTATATGGGTGCCACTGGTGGTGGTGTTTGGAAAACTACAGATGCAGGTAACACTTGGCAAAATATTTCCGACGGATTTTTTGGAGGTTCAGTAGGTGCAGTTGCAGTTGCAGAATCGGATAATAATGTAATTTATGTTGGAATGGGAGAAAAAACCGTTCGTGGAAATGTTTCTTCTGGAGATGGAATTTGGAAAACCGAAAACGCAGGAAAAACATGGAAACATATAGGTTTAAAAAACTCAAGACACATTCCAAGAATGAGAATTCACCCAAAAAATGCAGATATTGTTTTTGCAGGAGTTATGGGAGATTTATACAAACCAACGCAAGAAAGAGGTGTTTATAAAACTGTTGATGGTGGAGAAACTTGGAGAAAAGTACTTTTTTCTGATGAAAATTCTGGAGTTGTAGATTTAATTATCGACCCTAATAATCCAAGAATTTTATTTGCCACAACTTGGGATGTGAGAAGAACTCCTTACAGTTTATCTTCTGGAGGAAAAGGTTCTGCACTTTGGAAAAGTACTGATGAAGGTGAAACTTGGACAAACATTTCTGCAAATAAAGGATTACCTACTGGAATTTGGGGAATTGCTGGAGTTACAGTTTCGCCAGTAAATTCTGATATTGTGTACGCTTTAATCGAAAATGAAAAAGGTGGAGTTTACAAATCTACAGATGCAGGAAAAACTTGGAGTTTAATAAATTCTGAAAGAAAATTAAGACAAAGAGCTTGGTATTACACACGTTTGTATGCAGATACTCAAGATGAAGATATTTTATATGTTTTAAATGTTCGCTATCATAAATCTACAGATGGTGGAAAAACATATAAAACCTACAATGCTCCTCATGGAGATCATCATGATTTATGGATTGCTCCAGAAGATAACCAAAGAATGATTATTGGTGATGATGGAGGAGCGCAAATTTCTTTTGATGCTGGTGAAAATTGGAGTACCATGAATAACCAACCAACTTCTCAATTTTATAGAGTTACTACAGATAATCATTTTCCATATAGAATTTTATCTGCACAACAAGATAATTCTACTATAAGAATTTCGCATAGAAATGATGGTAGATTTATAACAGAATCTGATTGGAGTTCAACTGCTGGTGGAGAAAGTGCACATATTGCTGTAGATCCTTTAAATGATGATATAGTGTATGGAGGAAGTTATGGAGGTTTATTAACGAGAGTAAATCATAGAACGAATGAAACTCGTGCCATTAATGTTTGGCCAGATGACCCTATGGGTCATGGAGCTGAAGATTTTAAATACAGATTTCAGTGGAATTTCCCTATTTTCTTTTCACCAAACAATAAAAAGCGATTATATGTAGGTTCCAATCATTTGCATGTTACAGAAAATGAAGGACAATCTTGGAAATTAATCAGTCCAGATTTAACAAGAAATGATCCTGAAACTTTAAAATCTTCTGGAGGTCCAATTACACAAGATAATACTGGTGTAGAATATTATGGAACCATTTTCGCTGCAACAGAATCTGCTTTAGAAACGGGTTTAATTTACACAGGTTCAGATGATGGTTTAGTGCACGTTTCTAAAAATAATGGTGAAAAATGGGAAAATATCACTCCTAAAAAAATGCCAGAATGGATGATGATCAACTCTATTGAAGTAAGTCCTTTTGATAAAGGAAGTGCCTATATTGTTGGTACAAAATACAAATCTGGAGATTACAGACCCTACATTTATAAAACCGAAAATTATGGAAAATCTTGGGATTTAATTGTTGATGGAATTGAAGAGGAAAGTTTTACAAGAGCTTTAAGAGCAGACCCAAAACGTAAAGGTTTGTTGTATGCAGGAACTGAAAAAGGAATGTATATTTCTTTTGATGATGGAAAAAACTGGCAACCTTTTCAGCAAAACTTACCAATTGTGCCTATTACAGATTTAGCCATTAAAGAGGATAATTTAATTGTAGCAACGCAAGGAAGATCTCTTTGGATTATTGACGATTTAACACCTTTACATCAACTAAATTCATCAACATTAAAAAAAGAAGTTGTTTTATACAAGCCAAAAGATGCATATAATTTATCTGGAGGAAATGGACGAACTTCTAGAACTGCTGGAACGAATCATGCAGGTGGAGTTGCCGTAAATTATTTTATCAAATCAGCCAATAAGAAAGATACAATTTCACTTTCTTTTTATGATTTGAATGATAATTTAATTAAGAAATTCTCAACAAAACCAAACAAAGAAAATAAAGATGGAACACTAAAAGTTGAAGATGGAAATAATATTTTTAACTGGAATATGATGTATGATGGAGCAGAATCTGTGCAAGGAATGATTTTGTGGTGGGCTTCTTTAAATGGACCAATGGCTTTGCCTGGAACCTATAAAGTGGAATTGGTTGTAAATGATTCTAAGCAAACTCAAAATTTTAAAATCATTAATAACCCAAGTTCTGAAGTTAGTGAATCTGAAATGAAAGCACAGTTTGATTTTATCAACGACATTAACAGTAAAATGACTGAAATACACAAAGCATTGAAAAATGTAAAGAAAGTAAGAAGTCAAGTTGGGTTGTTAAAAAAATCTATTACTGATAAAACAAAACATAAAGAGTTACTAGATTTTGCTGATAAACTTGTAAAAGATATGACCAAAATTGAGGAAACTTTATATCAAACAAAATCTAAAAGTGGACAAGATCCTTTGAATTATCCAATACGTTTAAACAACAAATTGGCGCATTTAAACTCGTTAACAAGAATTGGTAACTACGCTCCTACTCAACAAGCAATCGATTTTAAAAATGAGATTACCAAAGAAATTGATGCAGAATTGGTGAAATTAAATGCTCTTTTTACAAATGGTGTAAAAGAGTTAAACCAAAAAGTAAAAGACAGTAATATCGATTTGATTCAGTTGGATTAAAAGAAAATTAAATAGCTAAAAAAAGCGACTTAATAAGTCGCTTTTTTTTATTTCATATTTTTATTAGTTACATACAAACCGTAAATAACACATACTACTATTTTAACGCCAAAGAATGTTTTCCATTTTCCATCATTAAAGTTGGTTTCTGCAACTGCTGCAAAATCACCCGAAAAAATTTGACTCCAACTATTCCATAATAGAGAGAAAACAATAACGATGATAAAAAAAGGAATGGCAATTCTTATAAAATTTCTCCAAAATTCTGGATGTTTTATTTTTTCTGTAAACTTCATTTATTTTAGTTTTTTGTTATTATGATGACGATCGTGATCGCGTTTTGTTTTAACATCTAACTTTTTATCAAAAGCATCTTGTAAGTTAATGCCTGTTTGATTTGCCAAACACAAAACTACAAACATAACATCTGCCAATTCTTCTCCTAAATCTTTATTTTTATCCGATTCTTTTTCACTTTGCTCTCCATAACGTCTTGCAATAATTCTGGCAACTTCGCCAACTTCTTCCGTTAATTGCGCCATATTTGTAAGCTCGTTAAAATAACGAACTCCGTGATTTTTTATCCAATCGTCTACTTGTTGTTGTGCGTTTTGTATGCTCATTTTATTTGATTAAAAATTCATAGAAATTCCAAAAGTTCTTGGAGTTACTTGTAAATCCCAAACTACTTTTTTCTCTTTTTTTACGGAGTTGTATTTTTCATCGTATTTAGTATCTAAAAAACGATCGATTGCTTCTACAATAAAAATACTGATTGCTGTAGAAAACACAACATCTGAAACCCAATGAAAACGATCTATGATTCTGCTTAAACCAGGTATAGAACCTACTGTGTATAAACCAGCTTTTATCCAAGGATTATCAAATTGTTTCGCAATTGCATACGCATTTGTAAAACCTAACATTACATGACCTGATGGAAAAGAATCATAGTTAAAAACCCTGTCTATATGAAAAGGATCAAATTTATCTTTACCAACATCTATTCTTGGTCTTGCTCTACCAATAATTCTTTTGGATACTTGTTGTAATAAACCAGCAGCAGATGCAGATGAAATTAACAAAACTCCAGTTCTTCTTAATTTAGGGTCGTCTGTAAACAAACCTACTAAATAAACAGCACCAGTTAACTTGTAATTGTTGTTTGGACTTCCAATATCGTTTCCATAATCTACCAACCAACGAGGTGTAGTTCCACTCCAGCCTTGTACCCAATTATCTATATCATCATCAATAACATAAAGCGCTGCTGTTCCTGCTGCAACATACCCAAAATTTGCGAATTGTTTTTTCTCCCAATGTAAAGGTCTTGTATAAGCATAACCCATTCCACCAGCCATATTCCCTAAATCGTAGGTAAATTTTTGCCAGAAATTTCTGTTTGAATCTAAATTAAAAGAGATTTTTTCAGTTTGTGAAAAACTTGAATTCACACAAATAGTGAATAGAAAAATAACAAATACTTTTTTCATTGAATAAAATTGAAGCCCCAAAGATAAAGTTTCTAAAATAATTTGATTTGTTTCAAGATATTATTTCTTTTAAGGTTAAGGACACGTTTTATTATATTTTATGACAAATCATAATAGATACTAAAAATAAAAGCCATTCATAGACTGCAATAAATTAATTATATTTACAGAATAACATTAACATAAAAAATTCTATATCAAGTTAATTTTATGAGATATGTGTAATAATAGTTATTATATAACGAGTTGTGCATAATGCGAAAATCAACCAAAATCAATGAATAATGACATCAGAAAATTTCGATAATCATACTATTTTTGACAGACTGAATTCTTTAGAAGAGATTTTGGCGAACGAAGAAGTAAAAGAAAAAATTGACCTTGAAAAGCTATCATATTTTCAAACTGTTTTTTCATATATAAATCAACGTGTTAAATTAACTATTCCTGATTTAGTACAACAAACTGAATTAGATTCTTTGAGTACTGAACTAGACGCAGGTATTTCTCAAATAAATAGCTTCTTAGGAAACAATAATGTTGGACACTTAACAAATGCTACAAACAACTTTATTGCAGCAATTAATAGAATCAAAAACTTCCCAATACCAGTAGCTAAAACGGATTTCAACTTTTCACGTAAAATTGCCGACTTTGAAAAAACTGCAAAAAGCAAATACAAATCGTTAGAAAAAGAAAAGGACCAACTAAAAACTGAAATCGAGAATTTTAAAACAGACTTAACAACTAAAGAAACCGAAATTCAAAGATTGCTTAAATTAATTGAGGGAAAAGAAACTGAAATCGAGAATTTAAATTCTACATTTCAAACCAACTTCAATAATATAAAATCAGAACATAATCAAAACTTCGAAAACGACAAGAAAACTTATCGTTCAGAAATAGACAAAGCCAAAGAAACATTTCGTGAAGAAATAGACGAACTAAAAGAAAGTATTGACACAGATACAACAGAGACTGTTAAACAACTTAATACCAAACTTACAGAAGCGAAAACTCTTGTTAATTTAATTGGTAATGTTGGTGTTACTGGAAATTATCAAAATATTGCTAATAGTCATAAAAAGAGTGCTGATTTTTGGCGAGTTATGGCAATAATATTTATGGCAATATTCTCGATATTGTTAGTTTGGACTATTATCGATTTAAGTGCAGAAGGTTTTGATTGGACAAAATCATTAATAAGAATTATTGCAGCAGCAGCGTTGTCATATCCTGCAACTTATGCAGCTCGTGAATCTTCAAAACACCGAAAACTGGAAACAATAAATAGAAATGCAGAACTTGAATTAGCATCAATCAACCCTTTTATTGAGGGATTATCAGATGACAAAAAACAAGTTATTAAAGAGAAGTTAGTGGAAAAATATTTTGGAAATAATAAAGCTAACGACTTTTTAGAGACAAAAGAAACTGAAGGATTATCTATACCAGCAATTGAAAAACTATTAAACGCATTTGCTAAACTGAAAGGATAAACTACTCCTCACAAAATCCATATACAACAAATAGAATTACATATAATTTCAACAATATTTTTTAATTTCAATCCATAAAATAGTGAATTTAACAAATCACTCTAAAAAACCAATAACCTCTTTATAAAAATCTTTAGGATTTTCTGCATGCAACCAATGTCCTGCTTTTTTAATTTCTATAATTTTATTATTAGGAAAATGAGCATCAATTAATAAATGTTCTGAAGGAATTATATAATCTGATTTTTCTCCTTTTAAGAATAAGGTTTCTTTGGTAAAAGTTGTGTTTTGTGGTAAAGGTTTGCCAACTTCTGGATTGTTTTCTGTGAGCGATTTTAAATTAAAACGAAAATCTAACACGCCTTTTTCTTTCCAATACACATTTTTTAATAAAAACTGACGTACACCTAATTCTGGAATTAATTCAGCCACTTTATCATCTACCAAACTTCTGGAATTCTGAATTGAAAAATCTACCGAATTTAAACCTGCTAAAATTGCATTATGATGAGGTGCATATTCTTTAGGCGAAATATCTACGACAATTAATTTATCAACCAAATCAGGATATTTTACAGCAAACAACATCGCTGTTTTTCCTCCCATAGAATGGCCTAACAAATAAATATTTTCTAATTGATGATGTTGAATATAGGCATACAAATCATCAACCAAAAGCTCGTAATTAAATTCATCTGAATGAAAACTACGTCCATGATTTCTTTGATCTATTAAATGAACTTGGTAATTTTCTGCAAACTGATTTCCTAAGGTTTTCCAATTATCACTCGAACCAAAATAGCCGTGTAAAATTAATAGTGGTTTTCCTTCACCTGAAACTATAGAGTGTAAAATATTATTTTCTTTCATGTTTTGTTTTTTTACGCAGAGATTTCTTTTTGTAAACTTGATTAGAGTTTCACAGAGAAATCTTAAAAACTCGAAAAGTATTTATTAAAATAAGTTTGTAAGACTATGATTACTTTTTTTTTAATGAAATATTATTTTTAATTAGCTTTTCCTGTTATCACCAAATAAACGATGATTAAACCAGTAATTACAAATCCAATTTTAAAACCTAATTGAAATTCTTTTTTATACTCTTTTAACAAACTAATAATCCAGTCTAACATAAAAAAAACTATTATTATTTGCTAAAATATTTATTTATTAACCATATTGACTGCCTACTGAAAACTGCAAACTGGCAACTATTTCAAACGATGTAAATACATTTTCACAACGTTTTCCAACCCTAAATACAAACTTTCAGCAATTAAAGCATGTCCGATTGAAACTTCTGCTAAATTGGGAATGTTTTCTTTAAAAAATTGGATATTCTCTAAACTTAAATCATGACCAGCATTAATACCCAAACCTAATTTGTGCGCTAAAATTGCAGCTTCAGTATATGGTATTATAGCGTTTTTGTTTCCTTTATCAAACTCGCTTGCAAAATTTTCTGTGTATAATTCAATTCTGTCAGTTCCTGTTTTTGCTGCAGCTTCAATTAATTTTGCATCTGTATCAATAAAAATAGAGGTTCTGATATTATTTCTTTGAAATTCTTGAATTACTTCTTGTAAAAAAGATTGATGTTCAATGGTATTCCAACCCGCATTTGAGGTAATCGCATCCACAGCATCTGGCACTAAAGTTACTTGCGTTGGTTTTGTTTCTAAAACTAAATCCATAAAAGATTTAATAGGATTTCCTTCAATATTAAACTCGGTTCTTACTGAAAATTTTAAATCGCGAGCATCTTGATATTTAATATGTCGTTCATCTGGTCTTGGATGAATTGTAATTCCTTCTGCTCCAAAATCTTCAATATCGTGAGCAACTTTTAATAAGTTTGGCACATTACCACCTCTAGAATTCCTTAAAGTTGCAATTTTATTAATATTTACGCTTAACTTTGTCATTATTTAAAATTAAATTAGGCTAAACTGAAAAATTTTCAGACATCAATTTAAAGAATAGAAAAATATAAATATCTTTCAGAAACTCGTGTCTTCAATTTTAATTTTTAACCTAAAATTAGGCATCAAAGATAACCCATTTAATCATTTTATCCTATATTCGTAAAGAATGAACATAAACGATTACATACTAGAAGAGATTAAAGCGCTAAAATTAAAGGACACTGTAAAAGATGCCCAAAGCTTGTTTAAAAATTACCCAATTACTCATTTTCCTGTTATTGAAAATGGTAAATTGTTAGGTTCTTTTGCTGAAGATGATTTGCAAACTATTGACAATAAAGAAGATGAATTAGTTAGTTATGCTCATTTATTAAATTCTTTTTTTGCTGATGAAAAAGCCACTATTTTAGAATTATTAAAGATTTTTGCTGATAATGACACAAACGTAATTCCTGTTTTAAATAAAGAACGAAATTATATTGGCTATTATGATTTGCGAGATGTTTTAGATGTTTTTTCTACAAGTCCTTTTATGATTGAAGAAAGTGAAACTTTAATTATAGAAAAATTAGAAGAAGATTATTCTATGAGTGAAGTTACCCAAATTGTAGAAAGTAATGGAGGTAAATTATTGGGGTTATATATTTCCGAAAGAAATGAAGGTGCTGCACAAATAACTTTAAAAATTGTATCCGAAGAAATAAACGAAATTATGCACACGTTTAGACGCTATGATTACAAAGTAATTTCGACGCACGAAAATGATATTTATTTAGAGGATTTAAAAAACAGATCTGAATATTTACAAAAATATCTTGAAATGTAACTGAAAGGTTGGAAGTTGGAAGTTGGAAGTTGGAAGTTGGAAGTTGGAAGTTGGAAGTTGGAAGTTAAATAGTACAAAAATTAAAAAATACGTTGAAAAAAGTTGCGATTTACGGTCAGTCTTATTCGATTTCTGCAGAAAAAGAAATGCAGATTTTACTAGAAGTTTTAAATGAAAATAATATTGTAAGTTTTATTGAAAATAAATTTTATGATTTATTAGTAGATGGCAATATTCTAAATAAAAAATACCCAACATTTTCTCATTTTTCTGATTTAAACAATTCTTTTGATGCCATGTTTACGCTTGGTGGAGATGGAACTATCTTAAGAGCAGTAACATATATAAGAGATTTAAACATCCCAATTTTAGGGATAAATACTGGGAGATTAGGTTTTTTGGCAACCATCAACAAAAAAAACATTAAAGAAAGTATCAATCTAATTCTAAATGGGGAGTTTTCCGTTCAAGAAAGAACGTTGCTTTCCGTAAAAACATCACCTGAAACAGCTGCTTTCGAAGAACTAGATTTTGCTTTAAACGAAGTTACCATTGCTAGGAAAAACACAACTTCTATGATTGGCGTAAAAACCAGTTTAAACAACGAATACCTAACCAATTATTGGGCAGATGGTTTAATTATTGCAACGCCAACAGGTTCAACAGGATATTCTTTGAGTTGTAATGGACCAGTAATTTCGCCAGATTCTAAAAACTTTATAATAACGCCAATTGCACCTCATAATTTGAATGCGAGACCCATGGTTATTTCTGATAAAACATCAATTCAATTAACTGTAGATTCTCGAGAAAAAGATTTTTTAATTTCTTTAGATTCCAGAATTACAACAGTACCAAAAAACACGGAAGTTTTTATAGAAAAAGCGGCATTTACGATTCAAAGTATTATTCCTAAAAACCAATCTTTTTTGCAAACTTTACGTACAAAATTATTGTGGGGAGAAGATACAAGAAACGAAACAAACCTTTAACGTTTACATTACAATAAAACCCTTAATTAGTTGTTATTCAAAAAAGACTGAATATTAACTTTAAAAAGCAAATTGAAATACCTATATTTGCTCGCTATTTTTTAGGATGAAAAAAAGTATATTATTAATGATTTTTGTTTGCTTTTCTAATGTTTTATTAGGGCAAGTATATGAAGCAGGTATTTTTGTTGGAGGCTCCAATTTTGTTGGAGATGTTGGCAGAACCAACTATATTTATCCAAACGAAATTGCTGGTGCTGTATTTTTTAAATACAATCATAATCCAAGAATAGCATTCAGAGCCACCTACAGTTATTTACCTTTTTCAGGAAATGATGCAGATGCAGATACAGATTTTAAAAACGACAGAGGAATTAGTTTTACAAACACAATACACGAATTGGCAATAGGTTTAGAATATAATTTTTATGACTATGATTTATCTACACCAGGTAAAACATGGACGCCTTATATTACTATAGATCTGGCAGCATACAATTACGAATATATTGTTGGAGAACCACAACCTAACGAATTCTTGTACGACACAAAAAACTCATTTACCATTCCTTTTGGGGTTGGTTTTAAATCGAAACTTATTGGACCACTAGCTTTTGCTGTTGAAACAAAGTTTCGTTATTCTTTAAATGACGATTTAGATTACACCACAGAAACAATTCCAAAATTAAATTTTGGTGGTAATAATAACGACTGGTATGTTTTTACTGGTATATCTTTAATATATACCTTTGGAAGACCTGCTTGTTACACAACTGGATTTTAATTTATGGATAAAAAACTACAAATCGATTTACTAAAAACACCTAAACATGTTGCCATTATTATGGATGGTAATGGACGTTGGGCAAAAGGTAAAGGAATGAGTAGAATTTTTGGACACAGAAATGCCTTAACTGCTGTTAGAGAATCTGTAAAAGCAGCCTCTCAAGTAAATGTAGAAGCGATTACTTTATACGCTTTTTCTACCGAAAATTGGAACAGACCCAAATTAGAAGTAGATGCTTTAATGAGTCTTTTAATAAACTCATTAAAAAAAGAATTACCCGAATTTATGAAGGAAGGTGTAAAAGTGAACTCAATTGGTTCTATAGAAACACTTCCTAAAAAAGCACAAAGAGTTTTAAATGATGTTATTCTTGAAACAAAAAACAATACAGAAATTGTATTAACTTTTGCTTTAAGTTATGGATCAAGAGAGGAAATTGTTAACGCAATCAAAAACATATCTAAAAAAGTTGTTAATAAAGAACTAGATTTAGAAAAAATAGATGAAAATACTATAAATAACCATTTATATACATTTAATTTGCCCGATGTTGATTTAATGATAAGAACTAGTGGAGAACAACGCATTAGTAATTTTCTATTATGGCAAATGGCATATGCTGAATTATATTTTACAGATATACTTTGGCCAGATTTTAGACAAGAACATTTCTATGATGCCATCATAGATTATCAGAACAGAGAAAGACGATTTGGAAAAACTAGCGAACAACTTACAGAGTAAAACTTACATGAAATTATTTTCTGCAACATTACTAGTGTTTTTTACACTATTTTTTACTCAGGGTGCTAAAGCACAAACCGAAAAAGATTCTCTTTCAACTGCTTCATTTGAAAAAGATAAAGAATATATTTTAGGAGGAATTTCTGTTACTGGGTTAAAAAAATTCAGTGAAGAAACCGTAAAAGTATTTACAGGTTTAAGAAATGGACAAGCCATAAAATTACCTGGTGATAAATTAACAAGTGCTATTAAAAAGTTATACGAAAGTAAGCAGTTTAGTAATGTAGATGTTTATTTAGCTAGATTGGATGGCAATACTGTTTATCTTCAATTTGATGTACAAGAATTACCACAACTTAATAATATTGAAGTTGTTGGTATTAGAAAATCTAAAGCTAAAGACCTTTTAAAAGAAGCCGATTTAAAAATTGGAGCCATGGTTACAGATAACTTAAAAGTAACCACAACAAATTATTTTACTAAAAAATATACCGACAAAGGTTTCCTTAAAACTAAAGTTAATTTATATATTAAAAATGATACTTCTGATATTAACACTGTTAATATGAAGGTTTTTATTGATAAGGGGCCCAAGATAAAAGTTAAAAACATCCTTTTTAACGGAAACGAAGCTTTTCCAGATAAAAAACTTAGAAAAGCAATGAAAAACACCAAAGAAAAATTTCTTGGTCGTTTTTGGAAAACATCAAAATATATAGAGGAAGATTATCAAGAAGATTTAGAAAGTATTATAAAAGAATACAGTAAAGAAGGGTATAGAGATGCACGTATTTTAAGCGAAGGTATTTCTTGGAATGAAAATAATACCATCAATATAAACATCGATTTAGAAGAAGGTAGACAATATAGATTCTCAGAAATATTATTTGTTGGTAATAAAGAATATACTGATGAACAATTAAGAGCTATTTTAAGAATTGATAAAGGCGATGTTTATAATGGAGAAGTTCTTAAAGAACGTGTAAATGGAGATGGTTCTCCTACTTCAGAAGATTTATCAACCATGTATCAAGATAGTGGTTTTTTATTCTCTCAAGTAAATGCTGTAGAAACAAAAGTTGTAAATGATTCTATTACTGTAGAAATTAGAATTAGAGAAGACGAAAAAGCTAGAATTAGAAAAGTATCTGTTTCTGGAAACGATAAAACAAATGACCACGTTATATTTAGAGAACTACGTGTAAAACCAGGAGATTTATTTAGTAGAAGTAATATTATTAGATCTATTAGAGAAATTGGTCAGTTAGGTTTCTTTGACCAAAATGTATCTCCAGATGTAATTCCAGATTACCAAAATAAAACTGCAGATATCGATTTTACAGTTATTGAAAAAGGTGGTAGCCAGATTGAATTACAAGGTGGTTATGGTGGAGGTTCTTTTATTGGTACTTTAGGTTTATCTTTTAACAACTTTTCTATCAGAAATATTTTTAACAAAGAAGCGTATGCTCCATTACCAATGGGAGATGGTCAAAACTTATCTTTACGTTTACAAACAAGTAGAACATTTAGTACGTATAGTTTTTCTTTCACAGAACCTTGGTTAGGTGGAAAAACACCTCAATCATTATCATTTTCTATTTATTCTTCGAATCAATATCAACTGAACCCACAAACTTTTGATGTTGATAAAAGTAGAAGTTTAGGAATTGTTGGAGCTTCTGTAGGTTTAGGAAAACGTTTAAAATGGCCAGATGATTATTTCCAATTATCACAAACAGTAAGTTACCAAAGTTTTAAATTAAATAATTACGGATTTAATGTTGGTGGAAATGTATTAAGTAATGGTACTTTAAACAACTTATCTTATAACGCAACACTTACAAGAAATTCTGCAGGACCAAGTTTAATTTTCCCTACTTACGGATCGGAATTTTCTATTGGAGTTAAAGCAACGTTTCCTTACTCTTTAGTAAATAATAAAGATTATACGATTCCTGGTGGTTTATCTGCAGCTGAAACAAGTGCTGCAATTGCTGATAAATATAAATGGTTAGAGTATTATAAATTAAGTGCAAAAGGAAAATGGTATACTGCATTTACAGATAAATTGGTATTAATGACCAATGCTGAAATGGGTTATTTAGGTTTTTATAATGATGCTGTTGGTTTATCTCCTTTTGAAAGATACTTTGTTGGTGGAGATGGAATTGCCGTTTTTCAATTAGATGGTAGAGAAGTTATTGGTTTAAGAGGATATGAAAATAACAGATTATCGCCTTTGGAAGGGGGTTCTATTTATAATAAATTTCAATTAGAATTAAGATATTCTATTACAGATGCACCTTCTGCCTCTATTTATACTTTAGGTTTTTTAGAAGCTGGGAATTCTTATGACAATTTTGATACATTTAATCCGTTTGAATTAAAACGTTCAGCTGGAGTTGGTGTTAGAATATTTATGCCTGCATTCGGTTTATTAGGGATTGATTTTGCTCACGGTTTTGATCCTTTACCTGGTTTTACAGAAAAATCTGGCTGGCAAACACATTTTATTATCGGAAGACAATTCTAGAAAAACTGTACATTTGTAATGTCGAAAGTTTTTTTGGCACGGTTTTTTCTAAATACATTATACAAATGAAAAATTTATTTTTATTTATAGTTCTTTTATTTACGGTTTCAACTTCTTGGTCACAAAGAGGTCAAATTATTGCTTATATAGATATGGAGTATATTCTAGAAAATGTTCCTGAATATATACAAGCACAAAATACCTTAGATTCAAAAGTTGCTAAATGGAGAAAAAATTTAGATGAACAAGCGCGATTCATAGAAGTTTTAAAAACTGATTTAGCAAATGAGAAAGCAATTTTAACAAAAGATTTAATTGAAGAAAAGGAAGAAGAAATTACAATTAAACAAGAAGAGTTAAGAAGATTAGAATCTTTATATTTTGGACCTGATGGAGATATGTTCTTGGTTAGAAAACAATTAGTAAAACCAATACAAGACCAAGTTTACAACGCTATTCAAAGTATTGCTGCTAGAAAAAAATACGATTTTGTTTTTGAAAAATCTAGTGATTTAGTCATGCTTTATTCGAATAAAAAATACGATATTAGCGACCTTGTTTTATCAACAATAGACAGAACAAGATTATCAGAAGAAAAAAAGCAAGCACAAGAAGATAGGAGAAATCAAACAACTAGTGCTTCAACAAAAGAACTATCTGAGGAGCAAAAAGCACAAATAGCTAAAAAAACAGCTGACAAAGAAGCTCAAGTAGAAGAAAGTAAAAATAGACAGATAGAAGCTGTAAAAAAGAAAGTTGCAGCACAAGAAGCTCAAAAAAAGCAATTAGAAGAAAAAAAGAAAGCTCGATTAAAACAAAGAGAAGAAAAAAGAGAGTTGTTAAGAAAGAAAAAAGAAGAAGCTAGAAAAAAGAAAGAAGAAGAGCAGAAAAAGAAAGAACAAGAAAAAGAAGATAATTAATATAAAAGTCAAGATTAATAATTAAATTAAAAACAAGAATGAAAAATTTTAAAACGTTACTATTAATTGCTGTATTTACTTTAGGTTTAGGTGGTGTTGCAAATGCACAAAAGATGGGTCATATAGACTTTGAAAAGCTAGTAGCTGAAATGCCTCAAACAAAAAAATTAAAGCAAGATATCGAAAAGTTAGGTAAAACTTATCAAGATGAAGTTGAAGGAATGGCAAAAAAATTAGATGCCAAAATGAAAAAATATCAAGCTGAACAAAATGCTCAAACTAAAGAAATTAACGAAATAAGAGCAAAAGAAGTTCAACAAGAAAATGCAAGATATGAGCAGTTAAGACAAACTGCATACCAAGACATGCAGAAAAAACAAGCAGAAGGTTTACAACCAATCATAGAAACTGCTCAGAAAGCAATCGATGATGTTGCTGCTTCTAAAAGCATTTTATATGTATTAGACTCTTCAATGGGTAAGGGTTTATTAGTAAGTAAAGGAGAAGATCTTTTTGCAGCTGTTAAAGCTAAATTAGGATTCTAAAAAACACATTTTAAATGTATTTGAAAACCTACTTTTTTAAGTAGGTTTTTTTATTTTTACACGTATATGAAATCAACTAATTTTCCTATTGGCATTTTTGATTCTGGGATTGGTGGCACTTCTATTTGGAAAGAAATTACAGCTCTTTTACCAAATGAAAACACCATATATCTTTCCGATAGTAAAAATGCACCTTATGGAGAAAAGAGCAAACAGGAAATTATTGATTTATCTATAAAAAACACTGAGTTTCTATTAAAACAGAATTGCAAACTAATTGTAGTTGCTTGTAATACTGCTACCACAAATGCAATTCAGTTTTTAAGAGAAAAATATAACGTTCCTTTTATAGGTATAGAACCTGCTATAAAAACAGCTTCTTTAAAAACTAGAACCAATAAAATTGGCATTCTAGCTACAAAAGGAACTTTAAACAGTGAGTTATTTGAGAAAACCTCTAGTACAATCAACAAACAAATTACTGTTAAGGAAACTATTGGAACTGGTTTAGTTGAACTCATAGAAGATGGTAAAATAGATTCTAATGAAATAAAAAACTTACTTTCATTGTATCTTAATCCGTTGCTAAATGAAGGTGTAGATTGTTTGGTTTTAGGATGCACTCATTATCCGTATTTAATTCCGCAAATAAGAGAAATTGTGGGCAATAGAATGGAAATTATTGACTCTGGACAAGCAGTTGCCAAACAAACAAAGGTAGTTTTAGAAAAACATCAACTATTAAAAACTGACGCCATAAAAGGCAAACATCAATTTTACATCAATAAAAATAAAGATGTTTTAGCAATGATGATTTCAGAAAAAAATAATTTTATCAATATTGATGAAAGGGATTTTTAAAATAAAGGACAAATCTTAGTTCATCTTATTTCAACTTTAAAATTTCTTTAATTTCATCTAAGGATTCAGATCCACTTCCTCTATAAATTATTTTTTGATTAGCATCTAATAAAATCAAAGTAGGAAATTCTTTTATATGTAAATTATTCATTATTCCTCCTTTATTTGAGCGATTTAATCGATCAGCAAAAAAATGTTGCCAATCCATAGCATTAGAAGCTGTGTAATTTTTAACTTTTTCAACATCTTTATCAAAAGCAATACTTACCAAATTTATGTCTTTAGAGTAGGTTTTGTAAAACTTTTTCAAATTTGGAATTTCTTCAATACAGGGTTTGCACCAAGTACCCCAAAAATCTATTATTGTAAATGGTTTGTTTTTAATAATTTCAGAAAGGTTTATTTTATTTCCTGATAAATCATTTAATATCACACTTTCCACCTTTTGTCCTGTTCTAAAACCATAAATATTCTTTTTTGAAGGAATATGTTTCAGGATTAATTTAGAAACATCATTTGTTATACTATCAATTACGTATATTTTATTGTCTAATTCAATAGAGTCTTTAATTTGATATGAAAAGTTATTATTAAAAACGTAGCTTTTAGGACTAAAATTTAAAGAATCTGGCTTTATTAAAATTTTTAAATAAGAATTTTTCAAACCTTGAATAGCCACATCATACTTTTGGTTTTCAGTTTCTAAAGAACCTGACCAATAATCCATTAAATGAAGTACTAGTCTTGATTTTTTTAAAACCTCATTTTCTGTTGATGAAAATGTAAAATAATTCAGAGATGGATATACAATAACCTTTCGTTTAAAAGTATCAATTTGAGAATCTTTATAATTCCAATACTCAAAATTAAGAATTGGTAAACTTTTGATTTTTAAAGAATCATTTGCATCAATTCTAAAATCTTTATCGAAAGTTACTACTTTATCATCAGAAAAATCTCCATTGTAGTTATCATCAATAATTAATGTTTGCGTTTCTCCTTGAAATTTTATGCTTGCTAAAAGCTGAATTTGATTAGGTTTATTTACTTCTACAAGACTATCAATCCCTTTTGCTAAAAATTGGTCTTTATTGATAAAACCTTTTTTATACATCTGATAGTAAAATTGATTATAATCCGTATTTAAAGTAGCAATAATAACAGAGTCTTTATCTTTAATACTTAAGAGTTCTAATTGACTTTGATAATACTTAGGTAATTTCTCATTAAAGGAAGAAATTCTTCTTGATTCATGAAGGTAACCAAAAGAAATTTTTGGACTAGATTTTAATGTAAGATCAATGCTTAAATTATCTGGATTTATATTTGATAATTTATTTTTTTGGTCACATCCGAAAAATAAAATTACTATTATTAAACTGTAAGTTAAGCGTTTCATGTATTCAATATTAAAATTAATTTTATCTTAATGTTGTATAATTTTCGCTTAAAAACAGCTTTTTTTAAACTGATAATAAAAATAAAATAAGTATCAAAAAGATAATAAGAGACTTTTAAAATCCGCCAAAAGCAGCATTAATATTAGGACAAGCAGCAGCTCTAGGCTCTCTAGTCCATAAATTGATTCCCACAGTTACTTGATGAAAACCAGTCGTTGTTAAAACTGTTTCATTCATTTGATTTGTGTAGGTATAAGAAAACAATAAGTTTTGATAATTTAAACCAATAATTGGCGATATAAATTGCGCGTTTTCAATTGCATTTGCATCAAAACCTCTTCTATAAGACAAAGCTGCCCATAATTGAGATTTCGATAAATTCTTATATGCTTTTATATTAAAATCGGCAATTCTTTGTCCTGTTCCTTCTCTAAACTGTAGCATTAAAGATGGCTCAAATTGAATTGGTAAATCCTGTCCAAAATAATATCCTGCAGAAAATATATAGTTTCTTAAATCTAAAGGTTCTTGAACATTTAAATTATTTTTTGCAGTAAGTAATAAATTTTTAACGGTAAAATAAGATGAAAAACCACCTAAATGATAAGCCATACTAAAATCTGCATTGTAATAACTAGTACTTTCCACAATAGATGCAACAGCAGCATCTCCAGTAAAAGATCTTTGATCAGATTGATTTTGAACAAACGTGAATGCCAAACCAAATGAAAGTTGATTAAAAACTCTACCATCGCTCATTTGTAAATGATATGCGTAACTTCCTTGAATCCCTTTTTGAGAATGGAATCCGTTTTTGTCATTAAACAACACAAAACCATAACCTGCATTAGAATATTCGCCAAATTTTGAATGAAAACTTAAGGTTTGTAAAGCTGGTGCATTCGGAATTCCTGCCCATTGTTGTCTTGCTGTAAAACGTAATTTACTAGAATTACCAATACCAGCTGCAGAAGGATGCACTAAATACACGTTGTCAGAAAGATAATCTTGATAAATAGGTAACGTTTCTTGAGAAATACCTTTTAATGAAAAAAGAAATAGAAATAGTAAAGAAATCCTAGAGTACAATAACTTCATTAAAAATAAATTAATTTTAAGTTTCAAATATATTGATTTAAAAAGAATAATTTCTTTTAAAGGTAAAGTTTTAACACAGTAAAAAATGAATAAATTTCTGATTTGGTATAAAGCATTCTGATTTGTAATTTTTAGAAACTTATGTAAAAAATAGAAAATCATTTATATATCAACTCGTAAAGATTAGTTTTACTATATTTGATTTTATTGATTGTCATCAAATAATAAAATTATCAACCAAAAAAATGTGATTGTAATTCATAAAAACTTATGTTTTAGCTGATGAAACTATCATAAAAAACAGCATGAAATTTATAGCCTCCCCCATCAATATTAAATTTAGCAATAAAATAGTTTTCGTAAGCATTTTTCTTGTTTTCGGTTTCCTTTTGAATCTTTATTCTAATAAAATTAATTTTCCTTTTTTAGATAATTTTTTAGCGCCAACTGCAACAATTAGTTCAGATACAACAAATGGTTGTGTTAATATAGAATCAGATATAATTTTCACAGGTTCTGGTGGCACTGCTCCTTATACTTTTACGTACCAAATAAATAATGGTGCAGAAACAACTATAAAATCAACAAGTGGAGATTTAGCAACGCTACAATATAAAAATGCAACTGCTGGAACTTATACTTTCAAATTGATAAAAGTAGAGGATGATGCAAATACCACACAAGCAATTTCAGGTCAAGAAATTACAATTAGTATAAATGAAAAACCTACAGTAGAATTTGATTTTGATAAAAACGAAGCTTGTTCTGAAGAAAGTATTCAGTTTAATGTTACTACTGAGACAGGAGAAGCTCCCTTTACATATCTCTGGAATTTTGGTGATGGAAATTCATCAACTGAAAAAAACCCAACGCATGCATATACTTCTCTAGGCTGTGGAATTATTGACTATGGTGTAAGTTTAATTATTACAGATAAAAATGGTTGTACAAATAGCTTTGCCAAACAAATATTAGTAAAAGAAAAACCAGAAATTGCATTCAGAGATCAAAAAACTAGAGAAAGTGTTTTTACTAATTGTGGTAACATTTCATCTACTAGTGGTTCAGATTATGAGGTATTCGTTGAAAAAATATCAAATACTACATGTATTGACTCTTATTTTATAGATTGGGGAGATGGTTCTACAACTGCAGCAGCTAGTTTTCCTGCAACTCATACGTATACTAGTGTTGGTGTTTTTGATATGAAAATTAAAGCAACTGGAGATAATGGTTGTAGCAACGAGGTTTCTTATCAAGTAAAAAATGTTAGTAATCCTGCAGGAGGTTTTGAAAGTCCTGGAAATACAAGTAACTTATGTTTACCAACAGATAATTTAAATTTTGGAATTACAAATTGGGGTTTAAACTCATCTGATACTATGTATTTCGTAGATTTTGGAGATGGTGTATTAGAAACATATACACAAGCAGAATTAGTTGCTTCCTCATCTTATAACGCAGCAAATCCTGCTAATTCATCTAAATTTCTTACACCTCACGTATATAATAGAGGAAGTTGTTCTGAAATTAATGGTCAGTTTGTTGCTACGTTAACGATACAAAATGCTTGTTCTTCTACACCTTTTACAATTTCTAATATTACTGTTTTAGAATCCTCTGTAGCAGAATTTGATGCTCCAGAAACTAGTTGTATTAACACTAATATTTTGTTTGATAACCTATCTATTATTGGTGATGAATCTAGCTGTTTAAAAAATGCTGACATTACTTGGGACTTTGGAGATGGAACAGTAAGAAATTTATTATCTGTAAAAACTGCTGAAGATATACAACATACCTATACACAACCTGGTAATTACACTGTTTCTTTATCAATAATAAGTAAATGTGGTACAGATGTTTTTACCAAAGATATTTGTATAGAGCCAGAAATTAATCCAACATTTTCTGTAAATACAGATGCTGGTTGTATTCCTTTAAATGTAATTACCACAAATACAACAAATCAAAGTGAATTATGTAGCACTCCAACGTATTTATGGGCTGTAACATATGCTGCAGATAATTGTGGCATTGCAGAAGGTTTTTCTTTTACAAACGGAACTGATGAAAATTCAGAAAATCCAAAATTTATATTTACGAATCCTGGAAAATATGAACTTACCAAAACAACAACTACAAGTTGTGGAGAAGAAACAGTTTCAAAAATAATCGATGTAAAAAAACCACCCACTGTAACTATAAATCCTATTGATGATTTTTGTGGATCTACAATTATCAACCCTATTGCAGTCGTAGAAAATTGTACTTCTGACACAAGCAATATTACTTATAATTGGACTTTTGTTGGTGGAACTCCTGCAAATTCAACATCCTTAAATCCTGGAGATATTACATACAATACTGCTGGTGTTTATGAAGTTTCTTTAGAAGTTACAAGCGAATGTGGCGTTTCTAACACAGCAACACAAACTTTCGAAATTTTCGAAAAACCGATTCTTACAAATACAGATTTAACACAAGAAGTTTGTTCGGGTCAAAGTACTGCAGAAATTGTACTAGTATCCAATAATCCAGCTGTAAATTATGCTTGGGTTGCAACTGCAGGTGCAAATATTACTGGTTTTGTAGCCAATGGAAACTCCAATATAATTCCTGCACAAACATTAATTAATAATGGAACTACTCCTGAACAAATTATCTATACTGCAACTGCAACCTCTGGAATTTGTGAAAGTGATGAACTTGAATTTATAATTACCGTAAATCCTTCTCCAGAAATTTCCACACAACCAACTTCTTCTGAAGTTTGTTTAAATGGAACTGCAACTCTTTTAGAAGTTGCGTATCAAAAAGGAACAGGAACTCCAAGTTATCAATGGTTTTCAAATACAACAAATTCAAATTCTGGTGGAAATCCAATTGCTGGCGAAACAACAGCTTCTTACAATCCTCCAACAAATGTGTTGGGAGAAACTTTTTATTATGTAGAAATTTCTTTTTCTTCTGGTGGATGTTCATTAATTGTATCAAACACAGCAAGCGTAGATGTACAACCTCAAATAACTGTAGATCCAGCAGCTGCTCCACAAAGTATTTGTATAGATGGAACTGCTAATGAATTGGAAGTTTCTTTTTCTGGTGGTACAGGAAATGCAAGTTATCAATGGTTTTCAAATTCTACAAATTCAAATGCTGGAGGAACTCTAATTAATGGCGCAACTAATAATACATACACGCCAAATGCATTTACAACATCAGGAAATTTCTATTTTTATGCAGAAATTTCTTTGGATGGAAATGGTTGTTCATCAGCTTTTAGTGATGCTTTTGAAATAAATGTGTTGACGAATCCTGTAATTGATTCCCAACCAATTGCCACTCAAGAACTCTGTCAAAGTGTAATTCCAACTGATTTATCTATAACAGCTTCTGGTGGTTCAACTTCTACCAAAACATATCAATGGTTCATCAATAATACAAATTCTACGACAAGTGGAACTGCAATTACTGGTGCAAATAGTAATACGTATACGCCCATAACTACAAATGTTGGTACTTTTTATTATTATGCAGTTGTTTCTCAACCTGAATCTGGTTGTAGTGTTACAAGTGATATTTCTGAATTAATCGTTAATGATGCTCCAAATTTTGTTACACAACCAAAATCTTCTGAAATTTGTTTAGATGGAACTGCTAATGTTTTAGAAGTTGCGTATCAAAATGGAACAGGATCTCCAACTTATCAATGGTTTTCGAATACAGTTGATGCAAATTCTGGAGGAAATCCAATTCCTGGTGAAATAACAAATTCTTATAATCCAACAACTTCTGCTGTTGGTGAAACGTTTTACTATGTAGAAATTTCTTTTGCAACTGGTGGTTGTTCACTTATTATTTCTGAAACAGCAAGCGTAAATGTAAAACCACAAATAACTGTGAATCCAGAAACTGCTCCACAAAGCATTTGTATTGATGGAACTGCAAATGAATTGGAAGTCTCTTTTTCTGGTGGAACAGGTAATGCAACTTACAAATGGTTTTCGAATATAACAAATTCGAATTCTGGAGGAACAGAAATTACTGGAGCTACAAATAGTACTTATACTCCAAATGCTTTTACAACTGCTGGGACTTTTTATTTTTATGCAGAAATCTCTTTAGATGGAAATGGTTGTTCATTTGCATTCAGTGATGCTATTGAAATAAATGTACTTCCTGATCCAATTATCGATAGTCAGCCAATTGCAGCACAAGAACTGTGTCAAAATGTAATTCCTACTGATTTAGCTGTTTCAGTTTCTGGTGGAACTACTTCTACTAAAACATATCAATGGTTTATCAATAATACAAATTCTACAACTGGTGGGACTTCAATAAATGGTGCAAATGCAGCTATTTACACTCCAGAAACCTCATCTGTTGGTACTTTTTATTATTATGCAGTTATTTCTCAGACTGAATCTGGTTGTAGTGTTACAAGTGATATTTCAAGACTAAAAATAAATGAAGCACCTACTTTTACAACTCAACCTATTTCTTATGAAATTTGTTTAAATGAACCTGTAACTCCTTTACAAGTAACATATCAAAATGGAACAGGAACTCCTGCTTATCAATGGTTTTCGAATACAGTTGATGCAAATTCTGGTGGAACAGAAATTCCTGGAGAAATAACAGCGTCTTATAACCCACCAACAAATACTCTTGGAGAAACTTTTTATTATGTAGAAATTTCTTTTTCTTCTGGTGGATGTTCGAAAATTATTTCTGATACTGCCAAAATAAGTGTTAGCGAAATTCCTGTAATTAGTGATGCAGCAATTAAAATTTATAGTGAAGCTACTTTTGTATTTGATCCAACTACTGTACTAGGAAATATAGTTCCTGCTGATACAAAATATACATGGTCTGCTCCTACTTTTAGTCCTGCAGGCTCAATTCTTGGAGCTTCAGCAGCAAATACACAAGATACAATTAGTCAAACTTTAGAAAATACTGGAACAACTCCAATAGTAGTAACCTATATAATTACGCCTGCAACTACAAAATGTGTTGGGGACACTTTTGTATTAGAGGTTACTGTAAACCCAAGCATGAACTCCAATGCTGTGGTTACAAATATTAGTTGTTTTGAGGCTAATGATGGTATAATTACTACAAATATTGATGGAGGAATTCCTTTTACAACTGGCAATCCTTACTTAGTTTCTTGGAGTGGTCCAAATGGATTTACATCAACAGAAACAACAATTACAAATTTAGAAATTGGTACTTATACTTTGAGAATTGAAGATTCCACAGGTTTTTTTAAAATTGAACAATGGATTGTAACACAACCCGATATTTTATCAATTGTAAAAAATACAGAAAGAAATATTTCTTGTTTTCAAGGAAATGATGGAACTCTAGAAGTAACCATTTCTGGAGGAATAGCTCCTTATACCTATAATTGGACAACTACAAATGGAAGTGGAATTGTGCCAAACCAAAAAAATCAAAATACATTAACAGCAGGAAGTTATGCTTTAGAGGTTCTAGATCAAAATAACTGTACAATCACAACCAATTTTGTGCTTACGCAACCAGATGGATTGAACGTAACTGTAAATCCTACAGAAGAAATTTTGTGTTTTGGAAATGCTGCTGGTGAAATTGAAATTAATGTTTCTGGAGGAACTAAAGTAGAAATTTCTCCTGGTGTTTTTGATTATTTATACAGTTGGTCTGGTCCAAATGGATTTGTAAGTGCTTCTAAAGACATTAACAATTTAGTTTCTGGAACATACACAGTAAACGTTACAGACGATTTAGGATGTACAACAAGCACAGATGTGGTAATTAATCAAGCAACAGAAATTAAAATAGATTTCACCAAAATTGATGTTACTTGTTATGGAAAAGCAGATGGTGCCATCGATTTAACTCTAACTGGAGGTAAAGAACCTTATCAAATTTCTTGGAGTAATTTAGGAAACGGATTATCACAATCTAATTTAACTGCAGATACGTATACAGCAACAATTACAGATGCTAATAATTGTGTAAAACAGACAACTATTACAATTACACAACCTATCTTTTTTATTGATCCTGTTGTAAAACCAATTTCTTGTAATGGCGAAAGTGATGCTTCAATCGATTTAAATTTAATTGGTGGAGTTGAACCTATTTCAGTTATTTGGAGTGATGATGCAAGTGCAGGAGTTCAAAGAAATAATCTTGCTGCAGGCATATACACTGTTACAATTTTAGATAGTGATATAAATCAATGTCCTATTGAAGAAACTTTTATAATTACAAATCCACCAGCAATTGCAGTATCTACTGTAGTTGTAAATGCAGAAGATTGTGATATTGCAAATAGTGGAAGCATAAATTTAGATGTTTCTGGAGGAACTGCTCCTTATACTTTTTTATGGAACACAAATGCAACAACCGAAGATTTAAATAATATTCCACAGGGAGATTATTCAGTAATTATTACAGATGCAAATGGTTGTAGTTTAGAAAGACAATTTAATATTTTTAGACAAGAACCTTTATCTATTACATTTACAGAAACCACGCTTACAGATTGCGATTTAAAAACCGTAAATAAACAAACAAAAGCAAATGTAACTGGTGGGTATTTACCATATACATATACTTGGTCTGCTGGAAATGTTTCAGCAACAGATACTAGTATAATGGTTACTGATCAAATAGGAAGTTATTCTTTAACAGTTACTGATAATAAAGGCTGTACAGCAACCAAATCTTTTTCTATTGATATAACAGCTATTGGAGATACAGAATTTAATTATAGTGCTTTTTCATTAAGTACTTATGATTTTTTATCAGTAGAAGATCCAATACAATTTACGAATCTTACAACTGGAGATTATACCAGTTTACAATGGGATTTTGGTGATGGAAGTCCACCAACTAATGAAGAAAATCCTGTGCATACTTATGATCAAGTTGGCACTTTTACGATTGCTTTAACAGCAGAATTTACTGTTGGTTGTGTTGAAACTTTTACGCGAATTGTAGAAATTACCAAAGGTTATAAATTAGTAAACCCAACTGCATTTACGCCAAATGGAGATGGTTATAACGAAACTATAAGACCTTCTCACAGAGGTTTTACAAGTTTAAATATGATTATTTACGATACTTGGGGAACCACAATTTATACTGAAGAAGGTTTAGATTTAAAAGGTTGGAATGGTTTTGCAGACGATAAACCTGCTGAAAATGGCAATTATGTAATGCTTGTTAAGGGCATGACCTTTTTTGGAAAGGAAATTATAATAAGTTCACCTGTAACACTTTTAAAATAAGATGAAGAAATTACTCCTTACTTTACTCGTTTTTTCAGGGTTGCAAATGCAAGCTCAAGATGTATTGTTTTCGCAAAACTTTTTAGTACCAGAAACCATAAACACCTCTTTTACAGGTGCAATTAGAGCCGCTAAAATTGGCTCAATACATAGGTCTCAGTGGAGAAATGCTGCTTTTAAAACCAATTCTAGCTTTGTGTATTTTGATACCTGGTTCGAAGGTTTTAAAACAGGTTTAGGCGTTTCTTTTTTAAACCAAACAGAAACTGCATCTGCTTATACTTTTAATCAAATAAATTTTAATTATTCCATGTCTTTTCAATTGAGTGATACTTGGTTTTTTAGACCTAGTATTTCTGCAGGTTTTGGAATGAAAAATTACGGCTTTCAAAATATTTTATTAGAAGACCAAATAAACTTGAATAACAACATCATTAATACAAGTAGTTTAGATCCTCTTTTATTAAGTTCACAAAGAAATTTTTTCGATTTTAGTTCTTCTATTCTTTTTAATAACGATGATTCTTGGATTGGATTAACCATAAAACATTTAAACAAACCCAATATTTCTTTAACCGAAAATGGTAATATTCCTTTGGATATTTTTTGGTCTGTGCATACCAAATATTATCTCCCTTTTTTAGAAGGCACAAGAAGTTGGTTTGCTAGTAAAAGTAAATTTTATGTTTTAGGTAATTTTATGATGCAAGGAAATGTAAACAGATTCGATGTTGGTTTCCAATACATTTTTGAAGATCAATTCTCTCTGGGAATTACTGCTGCAACATCACCCATAAAAACGGATGTAAATAGTCCATTAGTAAACTCTGTAAGCACGTTTGCAGGAATTAGATGGCAAGGTTTTAGATTTGGGTATTCTTACGATTTTAACACAACAGAACTTATTAATACTGGAGGAATTCATGAGTTTTCAGTTGCTTACGATTTCAGCTTAGATATTAGAGCTTTAAACAGATATAAGTGTGTTTCTTATTTTTAGAGTGATGATTTAATTTTATTAAATTATTTTTCAATCAAATCTGCTGGTAGTTTATTTTCGAAAATGTATTCATTTTTTGCCTCAGGAATTTGATTATTATGAATAATCAAATTTAAATTATTCTCGAAATATAAATTAACTCCAAAACTAAAATCAATATTTTTAATCCAAACTAATTCTTTCCATTTTATTACTTTTTTTCCTATATATTTTTCAAATTCAGGAAAATAAAACGAAGTCTGTTTTAAGGGATAATTGAATTCTTTGTATTTATAAGAATTCTTCAATTCAAAATAATTTTCTATAATTTGAATTGTTGTCAATTCATCATTTGATACAATACTAATCCATTCTTCAAATTTTAAATAACTAACATTAATTTTTTCAACCAACTCTCCATTTAGAATAAATGACTGTATCCCACCATTTTCCAATGTTTTACCGATTACAGAATCTAATATTTCCTTTCCATTCATAGTTCCATTAAATTAAAATGAAAGCTTCAAAATTAAATTTATAATTTGGTATGATTTTAATAAACGATTCAAATTTTTTGATTAAAAAATTTGATTACCTCAAAAAAAACATCTACTTAATCTTTAAAGATTTTGCAATTGCTTCTAACTCAAAAAGAAAGGCTCTTTTATTTACAGAAGGTGCATAAGTAAAGCCTTCTACAATAACTAATCTATTATTTTTCTTGTCTATAACTGTATAATTTAAAAAAGGACCAGCCATAAAATCGTTTTTAACTTCCCATTTTCCACGAGTTTCATAGGCTTTTTTACCATCAATTATAGCATCAAAAGTATAAGGAGTGTACGCTTCTTCAGTAATCATATGCATGGTTTCTGGTTTAGAGCCTGGTATGTATTTTTTACCAATCATATTTCTAACAGCAACAATGCTATCTGATACCTGAGTTTCATCTCCTAAAGGAACTGAATACACTAAGATGTTATTGCTACCAGATTTTGCAATTCCACTTGTTAAATGATTACGTAACCACAAGAATTCTCCTGTATCATCAACCGTTTTAAATTTATCTGGAATTAAAAGCGAAAGTCCTAAATTATCTAACGTTTTGTATTTTACGTTTTCATCTATTTGGCCTTCGAAAATATTTTGTGTAAAAGCAATATCTGCATCTAAAAAGGTTCTTCTAATTTCTTCTTTACGCTCTTGAAGAATTTTTATAATACCAGCATCATCTTTGGCTTGCACATACACAACAGTTTGTGGTTTGGCGTAAATATTTTTCCTTACTGAAAAGTTTTCTTTATCTCCTTCAGTAATAATTAGGATATTTCTCCCACCTTTCATCATAGAACTAAATCCATCTGGTGCCACTTGAGAAACTGATAAAATTGTTTCTGGTTGAGGCAATCCTACCATTAATTCGCCGAAAGAATTTTTAATTTCTTGACCAATATCTCCTGTCCAATCGCTCATTTTTACAACGACCATTACTTTATTAATTTTACCAATAGAAGTTCTCAGAATCTTTTGGTCATTTCCTACACAAGAGGATAATAAAAATGCAATCGTTAGTATTGAAAGTAATTTTTTCATGAGTTTAGTTTTCATAATTTTAAGTTTGGTTAACACTTTTAACACACCAAATATTATTCCATTTTTTAAAATTTCTGATAAAAAATCATCAAATCTTTAAAATATATTCATTTGAGTTTCTTTTGATGAAAACCCATGTGTTTAATCACTTTAAAAATAACACTTTAGATGAATTTTATCAAAAGAAAAACTCAGAGTATCAATAAAAAAAATAAAGTTAATCAATATTGATTAAAAAACACTTATTGTAATTTCTTAGGATAAACATAAATCCTCTGCCCTATTTTTAAATTACTCGTTTTTAAACTATTCCAACGTTTAATATCGCTCACTCTAACTCCGAATTTATCAGCAATTTTACCTAAGTAATCGCCACTTTTAACTGAGTAACGAATACGTTTATCCATTTCAAAATATTTTGGCAAAGGTTTTTCTCTTTTTGCATCATCTGCATCTGCTAAAGCATACAATTCGGTTTCTTTATCTAAAAATTCGATAATTTTATTACTTGGCAATCTTAAAGCGTAATTTCTATCTTTTATAAAAGGAATAATATCTAATTTATAAGCCGGATTTAAATCCGTTAAAACTTCTTCATCTACACCAATAGTTTCAGAAATTTGATCGAAACTAACTGTTCTTTTTACACGAACTGTATCTGTTTGAAAATCGAACATTTTAGGAAGATCTGAATAAATATTATGATCATTTGCATGTTCAAAAATGTACATAGTTGCATAAAAAGCAGGAACATAACTAGCTGTTTCTCTTGGTAAATAAGGTCTTATATTCCAGTAATTTGTAAAACCTCCTGAACGTTTTATCGCTTTTGAAACGTTTCCTGGACCAGAATTATAAGCAGCTAAAGCCAAATTCCAATCACCAAAAATGGTGAATAATTGACTTAAATATTTGCAAGCTGCAATTGTTGCTTTTACAGGATCATGTCTTTCATCTACATAGGAACTTACCTTTAAATCAAATTCTTTTCCTGTTCCATACATAAATTGCCACAAACCAGCTGCACCAACCCAAGATTTTGCTCTTGGTTTTAAAGCCGATTCTACAATAGCTAAATATTTCATTTCCAAAGGAATATCATACTGATCTAAATACTGCTCAAACATCGGAAAATAGTATTTTGCTTTCGCCATTAAAGCAGGATAATATTTTGAACGATACAACAAATAGCTATTAATAACCTTCTCTAAAGCTGGGTTGTATGCTAAATTAAAAGGTGTTCTGGCATTTAATGCTGCTAATCTAACTTTTAGTAAATCAGAAGTTACTGCTTGTTTAAAATTACCAGTAATGTCTTTATCATTTATTACATATTCTAAAGTATCTAATAAAGCCGAATTGAATTTTTCCTCAACCAACAAACTATCAATAACCCTTAAATCATCATCTGAAAAATATAATTTCTTTGAAGGTTTTATAATAGAATCTGTAGTAATAACGACAGCTTTCTTTTTTTTGATTGGTAAATTACCTTTTTGAGCTAGACTAAAAAATGAAATACTGAATACTAAAACACTTAAAATTTGTTTCATAAAAATACTAAAATTCTAGTTCTAATGCAATTGGACAATGGTCTGAATGTTTGGCTTCTGATAAAATATAAGCTCTTGAAATTTTTTCTTTTAAGGGTGATGAAACCATAGCATAATCTAAACGCCAACCTTTGTTATTCGCTCTAGAATTTGCTCTGTAACTCCACCAAGAAAACTGCTGTACTTCTTGATTTAAATATCGGAAACTATCTATAAATCCGTTATTGATAAAATCGCCAATCCAAGTTCTTTCTTCTGGTAAAAAGCCAGAAACACCTTTCATTTTTGGATTGTGAATGTCAATTTCTTCGTGACAAATATTATAATCGCCACAAATAACCAAATTCGGAATTTCTTGTTTTAAACTCGTGATGTATTCTTGAAATTCATCCATATAATTAAATTTATAACCCAATCTTGCAGCATTTGTGCCTGAAGGAAGGTATAAACTCATCACAGAAACCTCATCAAAATCTACACGTAAATTTCTGCCTTCAAAATCCATAGATTCAATTCCTGTTCCATATTCCACATGATTTGGTTTTTCTTTACAAAAAATGGCCACTGAAGAATAGCCTTTTTTTTGTGCAGAAAACCAATAATGATAAGGATAACCAGCATTTTCAAAGTCAGATAAATCTAATTGCTCTTTGTGTGCTTTTGTTTCTTGAATGCAAATTACATCTGGATTTGCAGCTTGCAACCAATCTAAAAAGCCTTTTTTTAAAGCTGCTCTAATTCCGTTTACGTTGTATGATATTATTTTCATTTAAGCCCATCTTAATCTTCCCATTTCGACTGCGCTCAATGCAGGCTTGGGAAGAAACACTCTTGTGTTAATTTTTATATTTTTTAACCTTCAAAAGGTTTAAAACTCTTTGAAGGTTATGTTTTAATTAATCTAAAATTATTGGTTTCTTCAAAAAAACCCAAGTAATTTGTGTTTTTTCTCCTGTTTCTGTAATTAGTTTCTTTTTTCTTGGTGATAAAATTACAGCGATAAAAGAAGAGATACTTGTTCTAAAAAGTATATGATCAACACTTAGAAAAAAATCAAAAATAAAGATAAAAACCAATGTTAGTATAAAAATAACTAAATAAGGTTTCTTTGCGAAATACTCCATTCTTAAAAATTACACTTTTTTATTAATTACTTTTTTAAAAAACAACCATTTAATCTGTTCTACTTCTCCATGTTGTGTATCAACCATTTTTACTTTTGGCGATAAAACAAAGGCTAAAACTACAGATATAGAAGTGCTAATTACAGTATTTTCAATTTTGAATCCTTTTTCGAATATCAGCAAAAAAACAACCACCAATAAAGGAGTAATTAACCAATAAGTTTTTTTAAATAGTTTCATTTTTAAAAATTATGTTTTTTTATTAAATCCCTTTTTAAAAAACAACCATTTTATTTGTTCTTCTTCTCCATGTTGTTTTTGAACAGTTTTTATTTTGGGTGATAAAATAAAAGCCAACCCTAAATTTATTATGATTGTATAAAAATTCGGTTCATATTCTAAAACTTTGTAAATAATTAATCCAAATAAAATTATTAATACAGGAAATAAAAAAGGCAAAATCATTTTTATTTTTTTCATATCAAAAATATTATTTGAATAGGTAAACTCCTTTTTAAAGTTTTTATTGAGCGAAATAGAAAGAATTTATATTTTCATTTCAGGAATCTCACCATTTACAACTAAAATTCCTTCTGTAGCATTTTGAATTTCTTCTACAGAAACTCCTGGTGCTCTTTCTAACAAATGAAACGCATTATCTTTTACTTCTAAAACTGCTAAGTTTGTAACTACTTTTGTAACACAGCCAACACCAGTTAAAGGCAAAGAACATTGTTTTAAAATTTTAGATTCGCCAGCTTTATTAGTGTGCATCATTGCAACAATAATGTTTTCTGCAGATGCTACTAAATCCATAGCTCCACCCATTCCTTTTACCATTTTTCCTGGAATTTTCCAGTTGGCAATATCGCCATTTTGAGAAACTTCCATAGCTCCTAAAATAGTTAAGTGAACGTGTTTACCACGAATCATAGCAAAACTCATAGAAGAGTCAAAAAAACTTGCTCCAGGCATTGTTGTTATGGTTTGTTTCCCTGCATTTATAATATCTGCATCTTCTTCGCCTTCAAAAGGAAAAGGTCCCATTCCTAAAACGCCATTTTCAGATTGAAACTCAACCTCAATATCGTCTCTAACATAGTTTGCAACCAACGTAGGAATTCCTATTCCTAAGTTTACGTAAAAACCATCTTGAACTTCTTGTGCAATTCGCTTAGCGATTCCTATTTTATCTAGAGCCATAATTAGTTTCTTTGTCTTACTGTTCGTTGTTCTATTCTCTTTTCGTAATCTTTTCCTTGAAAAATTCTTTGTACAAATATTCCTGGAATATGAATATTATTAGGATCCAAATCGCCAACTGCAACCAATTCTTCTACTTCAACTACTGTAATTTTTGCAGCTCCACACATGTTTGGATTAAAGTTTCTTGACGTTCCTTTAAAAATTAAATTTCCAGCTGCATCACCTTTCCAAGCTTTTATAAAAGCAAAATCTGCCTTAAAAGCAGGTTCTAAAACATACATTTTTCCATCAAAATCTCTTGTTTCTTTACCTTCTGCAACTTCAGTTCCAAAACCTGCAGGTGTATAAAATGCAGGAAAACCAGCTTGTGCAGCTCTACATTTTTCTGCTAAAGTACCTTGTGGAGTTAATTCTACTTCTAATTCTCCTGATAACATTTGGCGTTCAAACTCATCATTTTCACCTACATAAGAAGAAATCATTTTTTTGACTTGCTTATTTTGTAATAACAATCCCAAACCAAAATCATCTACACCAGCATTGTTAGAAATACAAGTTACGTCTCTAACATTTAAATGTACCAATTCTGAAATTGCATTTTCAGGAATGCCACACAAACCAAAACCACCTAGCATAAAAGTCATTCCATTTTCAACTCCTTTTAAAGCATCTTGAACGTTGTTTACTTTTTTGTTTATCATTAGAATTATATTTTATTTGTAAATAGATTTAATCTGAGATAATTTATAAAAATTAATTATGGTAAGCGATTAAACATTTATTTTATTAAAAATCGGTATCCAAAGAAGTTCCAGTATTTGTATCCTCTTTTTCATCACAATTTATGTTGATTGATAAATTTTCTGGTTTTTCAAAATCTTCTTTACTTATATTTAAGGATTTATCTTCATAACATTTTTGCATAAATAGTGCCCAAGTAGGCAAAGCCATAGTTGCTCCTTGACCTTTTGAAATTCCTGCAAAATGTGTTGCTCTATCTTCTCCTCCTGTCCAAACTCCAGTTACTAAATTTGGTACAACTCCCATAAACCAACCATCAGACTGATTTTGTGTAGTTCCTGTTTTACCAGCAATTGCATTGGTGAAATTATATGGAAAACCTGTAACAGAGCCTCCTCCTGAACTCCAATTTGAACGCAATCTAATTCCAGAACCAGATTTTGTTACACCTTCTAATAAATTTAAAATCACATAGGCAGATTCTTCACTTAAAACTTCTTGAGTTTTTGGTACAAAATCTTTTAAAACAGTTCCGTTTTTATCTTCAATTCTTGTAATAATCATAGGTGCAACTCGCAAACCTTTGTTCGCAAACGTACTGTAGGCACTTACCATTTCATATAAAGATAAATCTACTGCACCCAATGCTATAGATGGATTTGCCTGAATTTCGGTTTCTATTCCTGCAGCTTTTGCCAAACGTACCACATTTTCTGGACCAACTTCATCTATTAATCTTGCAGATATTGTATTTACAGAACCTGCTAAACCATCTTTTAAAGTTAACATTCCTCCATACTTTTGACTTGCATTTTCTGGGGTCCAAGGTTCTGGAATGCCATATTTACCAGCTGGAATTGTATAAGGTGTGTTTGGCAACATATCACAAGGAGAACGCCTTAATTGATTAATTGCAGTTGCATATACAAAGGGTTTAAAAGTAGAACCTACTTGTCTCTTTTGTTGAGCAACAGCATCATACTTAAAATGTTTATTATTAATACCACCAACCCACGCTTTTATATGTCCTGTTTGTGGTTCTATGGATAATAATCCCGAACGTAAAAAATACTTATAATAACGAATAGAATCATTTGGAGACATAATGGTATCTCTATCTCCTTTCCAAGAAAAGACTTTCATTTTAGTTTTTTTATTAAAAATCTTGTCAATTTCTTTGGATGATTTCCCAGCAATTTTTAAACGCTTATAACGTTCTGAATTCTTTTTTGCTCTATCTATAATTCCATTAATTTGGTCTTTATCTATATCGTAAAAAGGCGCAGTTTTATTTCTTTCTTGCTCTTTAAAAAAGTAAGATTGTAAATTTGCCATATGTTCTGAAACAGCTTCTTCAGCATACTTTTGCATTCTAGAATCTATAGTTACATATATTTTTAAACCATCACTAAAAATATTGTATTCTTCGCCATTTGGTTTTGGATTATTTTGCACCCATTTACGCATCACTTTTTGTAAGTGCGTTCTAAAATAGGTGGCATACCCTTCATCATGACTTTCTGGAGTATAATCAAGATCTAATGGTAATTGTTGCAAACTAACCTTTTCACTTTCAGAAATAAAGTTATTTTTTGTCATTTGTAGTAAAACAACATTTCTTCTTTGTTTTACCAATTCTTCTCTTCTTAAAGGGTTAAAATAAGAGGAGTTTTTTAACATTCCAACCAACATTGCAGATTCATGCATTTCTAATTCTTTTGGTTCTTTTCCAAAATAAATTCTTGCTGCAGAACGAATACCAACTGCTTGATTTAAAAAATCGTATTTATTTAAATACATGGCAATAATTTCATGCTTTGTATACTGCTTTTCTAACTTAGTAGCAACCACCCATTCTTTTACTTTTTGCAGAACTCTTCCTATTTTATTTCTAGATTTCTCTCCAGTAAATAACATTCTTGCTAACTGTTGTGTAATTGTACTTGCACCACCACTTCCTGGTTTTAAAATAGCTCTTGCAGTTCCTCTAAAGTCGATTCCTGAGTGTTCGTAAAAACGCTCATCTTCTGTGGCTACTAATGCATTTACCAAATTATCTGGTAGTTCGTTAAATTTAATTGGTGTTCTGTTTTCAGTTGCATATTTACCAATAGTAACTCCATCTGCAGAAATAACTTCTGTAGCCAAATTGGTTTGTGGATTTTCTAACTCTTCAAACGTTGGTAAAGCTCCTAAACCACCAACTGAACCCGCAAAAAATAATCCTACAAAAAATAATAATCCTCCTAAAACGATTGCCCAGAACCAGATGATATATTTCTTAAAACTTGTTGTTGCTTTCTTTTCCATAATAAAATTTCTTCTCAACAGTGTTGAGATTTTTTAATTAAATTCCCTTTTTTTATACTGATGATGCATCAATAAAAAGAAAATTACTCTACTTTTTCGATGCTAAAACCTACATCTTGAACACCTTCTAAAATAGGCATCGCTTTTACTTCGCCATTTTTACGCATTGCATGTTGTATGTTAAAAATATATTTTCCTGATTTTGGAAAAACCTTTTCTTCTTTATAAAATAATTTATTCTCTTTAATATCTGTAAACCCTTTCCCTAAATAGTTACCAGCATTATCTGCCATTTCATATTGCAAAGTATCTATAATTTTATCTCCATTTGGAAAATTTAAAGCTGTAATTACATATAAATTACTGTATGCATATTCATTATTATTTCTAATATTGATAAACAGATTTTTGGGTGAAATAGTATCAATTACATCAAACTCAAAAGAAATATTTTTATGCGCTTCCCAACTTCCATTGGGTAGTGATTCGTATGCTGTAAAAGTGATTTTATCATTACAAGAAACAAAGAACAACACTGCAATTAAAAAAAATAAATTCCTATTTTTCTTGAGGACTTTCTCCATTTTTAGGCTTGTTATTATTTCTGTTTTTATTATTTCTTCTAGGTTTATTTGGTTTTGAGCCTTCAGCTTTTGGTTGATTTGGCTCATTTGGACTTTTTGGTGTATTTGGTTTCCTATCAGCCTTTGGTCTTGGTGTTCTTTTTGGTTTGTTATTCGCTTTTGGCTGACTTACATTTCCTTCAGCTTTTGGTTTCTGATTTGGATTTTCAGTAGCTTTTGGTTTTTGATTCGGATTTCTTTTCGGTCTTCTCTTTGCTGGTTGACTTTGCGTGTTTTCTTTTGAAGAATTTGCATTAGCTGCAACCGGTTTTTTATTTTTTTTGTTCCTGTTATTTCTTCTTTTACTTGTTTTTGGCGTATCAAAACGTGTTAAACTGTCTTGCCCAACTGCATCTTCAAAATCAACTTTTTTAGGAATTTCTATTTCAGATTCATATTCTTCTAACGGAATAGATTTCTCGTTATTTTTATTTAAATCGATTATTTCCTGAACTTGATCTAAGGTTAATTGAAACCACTTAAAACGTTCTTCTTTATAGGTGTACCAAAGATGTTTTTTAAAAATATCCATCTTTACAAAAACGGCATCTCCTTTTTCTGTTTTTAAAATTACGTCTTGTTTAGGAAATGCTTTTAAAGCATCTAAATAAGTGTCTAATTCAAAATTTAAACAACATTTTAGCTTTCCACATTGTCCTGCTAATTTTAAAGGATTTAAAGATAATTGCTGATAACGTGCAGCAGAAGTGCTTACTTTTCTAAAATCTGTTAACCAAGTAGAACAGCATAATTCTCTTCCACAAGAACCAATTCCACCTAATCTTGCAGCTTCTTGTCTTGCACCCACTTGTTTCATTTCTACTCGAATTGAAAAAGCACCTGCTAAATCTCTAATTAATTGTCTAAAATCTACTCTTGCATCAGCAGTATAATAAAAAGTAGCTTTGTTTCCATCTCCTTGATATTCTACATCAGAAAGTTTCATTTGTAAACCTAACCTTCCTAATATTTCTCTACCTTTTCTTTGTGTTTCTTCTTCTTTAGCTCTTGCTGCTTGCCAAATATCTATATCTCTTTGGTTTGCTTTTCTGTAAATTTTCTTAACATCTTCATGATCTTCAGTAATTTTGCGCTTTTTCATTTGCACTTTTACCAATTCTCCTGCTAAAGAAATTGTACCAATATCATGCCCAGGAGAACCTTCCACAGCAATAATATCTCCCATTATTAATGGTAAATTATCTTCATTTTTAAAAAAATGTTTTCTTCCATTTTTAAATCTTACTTCAAAAATATTAAAACGTTCCTGTCCACTTGGTAAACTCATATTAGAAAGCCAATCGAAAACTGCTAATTTTTCGCTTCCACTTCCACAACTTCCTGAGCCACAATTACCATTACTTTTACAACCTTTTGGTACGCCATTTTCTGTTGTACCACAACTTCCACATGCCATTTTGAGTATATATTTTTATCCGTTTTTAATGAATAGCAATTTGTATTTATTGTAAATGCTACAAGAAAAATTACTAAAAATTTTAAAAACGTATGATTTATAATTTGATTATCAAGCTGATACAAAAAAAACAACCTAATCTTCTCTAATTCGTAAATATACGTATTCTTTGAGAATGAAAAAACAGCTAAAACAAAGTAATCTGAAACTACTTTTTCCTTTTCTGATACTTCAAATCTACTTTAAAAGTTTGTTTAATGATTCTAGTTTTTAGAATTTGATAGGATTGAATTAGAATTCGTAGAAAGTTTGATTTTTTAGCATAAAAAAAGACCTCAAAATTGAGGTCTTTTTAAAATTGAAATTATTATTAAAATCTAATTCCTTATTTCCATTTTATCACTTTGTATTTAGTCTTTTATAATTCTTTTATTAATTGCTCCTTTATCTGTAGTAATTTTAATAAAATAAATTCCTGCTGATAATTCTTCAACATTTAAAAGAGTGTTTTTAGCCGTAGTTATTTTTTTACCTGTTGCATTAAAAATCTCTACTTTTTTCAATTCTAAACCATTTGATAATAAAATTTCTACGAAAGAACTTGCTGGATTTGGATATGCTGCAACATTTTCTTTTAAGAAATCTTCTGTAGATAACGCTTTACAAGAAACGTTATACGTTGCTGTTACATCTTTCTTCCAATCAGCTTTTGCTAAAGCATCAGCAACATTATCCACCTCTATACAGCTTAAATTAGAATTTCCTGTAACATCTAACTTTTCTAAAATAACATTATTTGCATTTTTTAAATTTAAAGCAGTTAATCTGTTATTTCTTGCGTCTAATTCTGTAATGTCTGTTAATTTAGAAATATCAATATCTGTTATTAAATTGTCTGACACATTTAATTTTCTAACATTATTCTTGGCTCTCGCTAAACTTTTTGTTTGTTTGGTAGATTTAGAGACCAAAACCACAGATGAAGATGATAAAAACGCAGTTATACTTGTAATTACGTTGTTAGAAACATCTATACTACCTGCATTTGTAAAAGCTTCTAAACCTGTAATTGTAGCAATATTTTGACCGCTAAAATTTAAATCTCCAGTAAATGCTTGTGCTTCTGCATAGGTAACTTTTCCATCTCCATCATCATCAACTCCAGGAACTGCTACAACTGCATTGTTGAAGTTTGTATCTGTAGTATAAACAGACCATTCTGCACTACAATCTGTATTGTAATTTGCTATGGCATCTTTGTTAACCCAATTTGTGTTGGCAAAACTTATATCATCAACAGAAATACAGCTTAAATCTGGATTGTTTCTAATATCGAAAGTTGTAATTAAATTGTTTGCTCCATTTTTTAAAGCAGCTCTTTCGATATTATTATCATTAAAAAACAAACGTGTTAATTTTGTATTATTTGTAATATCGACATTGATTAAGGAATTAAACTTCGCATCGAATTCTATTAATTCCAAATTTTGAGAAATATCAATACCTGTTAAATTGTTATTATTAACTTTTAATGTTTTCAACTTTACATTATTTGTAACATCTAAGTTTGTTAATTGATTAAACTGAGTAGAAAGAATTTCTAAATTTAAATTTTGAGAAACATCTAAAGCTGTAAAACTTGATTTACTAATATTCAAGTTTTCTAATAAAGGCTGGTTTGTTACATCTAACGTTGAAATATCATTTGTACCAAGACCTAATCTTACTAATTTAGTGTTGTTTGTAACATCTAAAGTTGTTAAATCATTGTTATCTACAGTTAAAATAGTTAATTCTGTATTGTTTGAAACATCGATATTTGGAATATTGTTAGCACCAATACTCATTTCCTCTAAAAATAGATTTGTTGTAACATCTAAACTTGGAATTTCATTTGTATCACAATTTAAAATTTTCAGTAATGGATTATTAGCGACTGATAAACTTGTTATAAAATTCATCTGAACAGATAGCTCTTCTAAACTTGCACTATTTGAAACATCTACACTTACTAATTTATTATTTCTTGCAATTACAGATATTAACGCTGTATTATTAGATAAATCTAAATTTTCTATTTCATTTCCTCTACAATCTAATGTTTGTAGTGCTGCAAAATCTTGAATCCCCACTAAAGAAACTATTGCTAAATCCCCAATAATTAACTCTTGAATATTTTCAATCTCAGCTGTTAAAACTTGTCCGTTAATGATCCCATCAGAATCGATATTTTGATCAATTAATGCTTGCTCAAAGTTTACATCTGGAATTAAAGTAACGCCTATTGGACTACAATCTAAAGAATAATTAGTTGTTATATCTTTATTCGTGAAATTAGTTTGCGCAAAGGCTACATCATCAACTAAAATACATTCTAAAGTTGGATTGTTTCTTACATCAAACTGTAT